>CALVEU010000086.1 GCA_944326635.1 Candidatus Gastranaerophilales bacterium
GATCTTTCTCTAATTGATAATTTTATTGGTGTTCCAAAAAATCCGAATGCTTCACGCAATTTATTTTCTACATAACGTTTGTAATGATCTTTCATTAAATCAGCGTTGTTTGCAAAAATAACAATGTGTGGAGGTTGAATACCGGTTTGAGTAACGTACATAATTTTAAGTCTTTTACCTTTTGAAGAAGCCGGAGGATTTAACATATAGGCTTCTTTTATTACTTTGTTTAAAAGACCTGTTGAAATACGTTTTGTACATTCTGCGTATACATTTTCAGCTTCTGTATAGATTTGGTGTAATCTTTGTTTTGTGACAGCTGAAATGTATATTTTTGGAGCATATTCCAAAAAAGGTATGTCATTTGCAAGTTTTTTGTTGTACTGGTTGATTGTATTTGATTTTTTGTCTTCAATTAAATCCCATTTGTTTATTGCTATAATTAGACCTTTTCCTGCTTCTGTGATAATTGATGCAATTTTTTTATCTTGATCAGAAATTCCTTGAGTAGCATCAATTACAAGCAAAGCAACATCGCAATCTCTAATAGATCTTATTGCTCTGTCTACTGCAAATTTTTCAACACCCCAGTCTACTTTTGATTTTTTTCTAATCCCTGCAGTATCTACAATTATAAATTCTCTGTCATTAAAAGTAATATGACTATCTATACTGTCACGAGTTGTACCTGAAATATCAGATACGATTACTCTGTTTTCGTTTAGTAAAGCATTAACTATTGATGATTTTCCTGCATTTGGTCTTCCTACAATTGCAATTTTAATTGTATTATCATCTTCTTGTTCTACATCTTGAGAGAAATCTTCTGTTACAAGATCAAGAAGGTCACCTACACCGCCTGATCCGTGAAGAGCAGAAATTCCGATAGGATCCCCGATTGCAAGTGAATAAAAATCATTTACCATCATTAAAGATTCTGGATTATCTGATTTATTTACCGCAAGAAATACAGGTTTTCCTGATTGTCTTAAGATATTTGCAATATCATAATCTACAGGATTAACACCTTCTTTTCCGTCTACAATAAAAATTATTTTGTCAGCTTCTTCACAAGCAATTTTAGCTTGATCGAAAATTGACAACATAATTTCATCTTCATCTCCAGGTATAATTCCACCTGTGTCGATTACAGTAAAAATTTTATTTTGCCATTCTACATCAAAATAAATTCTATCACGTGTAACTCCCGGTAAATCGTCAACGATAGAATTTCTCGTACCTATAAGACGGTTTACGAAAGTTGATTTGCCTACATTTGGGCGTCCTACTATTGCTACAATCGGTTTTCTCATAAGGTTATTATAGCATAGAAAAATTAAATAAGTGAATATACATCATCTTCCATCAAGCTTTTTTGAAATTCTTCACATTCTGCAATCATATCAGTCAAAATTGCATATTTTGGAGAATGAAGTATTTGGGAAATATCTGCTTGAGGGTTGTAATCTACAATATAAAAATCTTTAGTTTTCTCTTTTATTTGTATTACATTGATGTCATCAAGGATTGAGAATAATAATTCAAATACTTGGTAAGATTTGCCTAAAAAACTTGCACATCTTCTTAATTCCACTTTTCCGCCATTATTGTGACAAGCAAATTTTAACATTCCACATACAGTTTTCAAAAATTCTTCTTCATCCATGTATTTTAAGTCATAATTCATAAAATGAATTGATAACGGGGTTGTTTGATTAAGAATTCTGTCAAAAGTTTCTTTATCTGCAGGATAATCAAAAAGCATTAAAGAATCACAAGGTCTTAAATTGTCACGTGTAATTGTGCGGGCAAAAAGATCTGAGAATGGTTTTAATTTATCTAATATAGGTTTGCTTTCTGCAAAAATTAGAATGTTTTGTTTTGAATTTTT
The DNA here is from genome assembly GCA_944326635.1 of Candidatus Gastranaerophilales bacterium. GTDB lineage: Bacteria > Cyanobacteriota > Vampirovibrionia > Gastranaerophilales > Gastranaerophilaceae > Stercorousia. Next base: position 1,892 of record CALVEU010000086.1, read on the forward strand.
AACATAATCATTTACTTGAGGTAAAATATCTGTTTTTTTGCGGTGATCGTAAACTTTTTGTTGCGGCAGGTTTTCTTCCTCTTTTAAATATTCAGAATGAATATCGTCAATAATTAATTGTACTGATGTATTTCCGTTAAATTCATTAATCTGCGGGTGGAAAGCAATATCTAATGTATCACCTTTTACAAGAGATGTATCTCCGTCTTTCCAGCGAATGCAATTAAACTCAGTAGTACCTGCTTGACAAGTTAAACGTAAATGATTTTTATTTTCACCCATCAATCGTTTTTCTTTAATTTTGAGATTTCTGATAGCAAAGGTCGGACTAGGATTTGATGCCCCAAAAGGTTCTAGCTGAGAAATTTGTTCAACTAAATCAACGTCAATATCATCAGGCATAAGTTCTAAATCGATATTAATAAATGGTTTCAAATCTTTTCCTTGAGACATTTCTTTAACGGTTTTGCAAAGAGCAGATTTTACCTGTTCAAAAGATGATTTTTCTTCGCTGAAAGCAAGTCCTGCAGCCATTGCGTGTCCGCCAAATCCGTCAAACAATTCTGCATTAGCAGAAATTGCATCATATAAATTTATTCCATCAATACTTCTTGCTGAACATCTGAATTGTTTTGTCTCATCTGAATATGTCATTAAAAAGGTCGGTTTGTAATATTTTTCTACAAGAGATGATGCAACGATTCCGATAATTCCGATATGCCAATCTTTGTTGAATAATACGATAGCAGAGTTTCTGTTCCCTTCTGCTTTTACCATTTCATCAGCTTCTGCAAATGTATTTTGACATAATTCTTGTCGAATTTTATTAAATTCATTTAAACTTTGAATAGCCATTTCTATTTCTTGTCTGTTGTCAGAGATTAAGACTTTCAAAGCAGCATCGACTGTATCAAGACGTCCTGATGCATTAATTCTTGGTGCAATCCCGAATGCAATTTGTTCAGATGTAATTTGACCTTTGTAACCTGCGCTTTCTAATAGTCTTGAAAGCCCGTAATGTTTTCCGTTAGAGATTAATTCTAATCCTTTAGTTACAAAATATCTGTTTTCACCGATTAACGGTACAACGTCTGCAACTGTACCTACAGCAACATATGGTAAAATATCTGAAATGAATTCAAGTTTGTTGTATTTTTCTAATAATCCTTGAGCAACTTTAAAAGCAACACCAACACCTGCAAGAGATGTCAAACTTTCAATTTGTTTTGTCGTCAAGTTTTCATCTAAAGCATTAGGAGCTTTTGGATTTATGATTCCATAAGCTTTTGGCAATATTTCAGGAGCTTCGTGGTGATCTGTAATAATTACATCTATTTTAAAACTATTTAAGAAGTTTACTGCATCAACATCTGAAATTCCGCAGTCACAAGATATAATAACTTTAGGTTTGACTTGTGTCATTATTTTTACAAGTGCTTTTGTATCAAATCCGTGTCCTTCTTTTTCTCTGTCAGGAATAAAGTAATTAACATCAGCTCCTAAGAATTTAAAAGTTCTGTATAGCAAAGAAGTGGAAGTTACACCATCGGCATCAAAGTCACCGTGGATAACAATTTTTTCTCCATTATCAATAGCATTTGATAATCTTTCAATAACTTTTTCCATATCCGTAAAAGCTTTTGGATGGGTAATTTTAGTTTCAAGAGGATGCGTAAATTCGTAAATATCTTCATCAGATTTGATACCTCTTGAATGTAAAAGTCTTTTTATTAAAGATTTCTCCTGCCCGTCGTATTTATTAAAAATCCACTCTTTCATACTCATAATTAAATCATATCATAAATTTGTTATACAAAAAACACTAAATTTTCCTCTTTTATTAAGAATTGTAACACAAAAATTTTTGTTTAAGCAAAAATATATATTATGGATTTTTATAAAAATATAAGGGAAAAATTTTATGAATAATATATATTCAATAAACAAAAAGCAAATATCTCAAAATTTTCAAGCAAAAAAAGAAGAAAATATAAATCAAGAGATAAAAGATGATACTTATACTCAAAGTGAAGTAAATGGAAAAATATTTGTAACAGCATTGTCGGCAGCTGTTCTTGGCGGTGCAATAATGCATGGACGTAACAAGTGGAATCTTAAAAGTCTTAAAAATAAAGTTTCAAAACTAACAGAGAATAATGAAACAATAAAAAAAATAAAAAAAAAAAAAGAAGAAAAAGTAAAAAATCTAACAAATGACAATAAAACTCTTTCAAATATAAATAAGAGATTACAAGAAGAAGTCCAAAAAACTAAAGATAAATTAACTGATATCTTTGAAGGAGATATAGCTCCAAAAGATATGCGTGATAAACTTTTCAATGAATTGAAAAGTAAAATAGAAAAAAGTGATTATGGATATGACATAACTCAACCACCTATCACAGGTAAAGGTGGTACAAAAGTTTATGATGATGCTATTCCTTTACCATCATCAGTAGGAACTCAAAATCGTGCAGGTATGAAAGAATTACAAATCCCAGAGATAGCATCTAATGGCAGGTTTGATTATGAATTCCCAATGTCTGATGAAGTGAAAATTACTCATATGCAATCTGTAGATTTTAAACCTGTAAAATTACAACCAACAAATATTTCAGAAAGTTATGCTGATTCTGTTCAATGGAATAATGATAAAATAGCACGTGATATTTTACAAAACTTTTTTGATGGTCATGGACAAACTTTGGATGGAGTAAAATTACATTTTGAACCTGCAGGAATAGGTAAATATAAGGTAAGAATCGAAGGAAAATCTACTTATACTCCAGATAAAGCAGTTTATATAGGAGAATCTACAAAACGTAATGATGCAAAAGCAGCCGGAAACTATGGTGAAGGTTTAAAAATGGCTACGCTTAAACTATTAAAAGATGGCGGTGCACAGGATGTAAAAATTGCATCTGATAACTGGAAAGTTACATATAGTCTTGATAAAGGAAATCTTTCAGATAAACGAGTTTTGGCATATTCTCTTGATAAAACAGAAAAATTTAATGGTAACTATATAGAATTTGAAACAACAGATAGAAAATTATTAGAGTCATTTAGAAAAACATTAAATCGTTTTTATAGTTCAGGTAATATTCATTTTAAATGCCCTGATTTTGAAAATGAAATAATTGGTATAAAAAATCTTCCAAGAGGTGAAAAAGGCGGAATTTATATTGCAGGTCAAAGATTTGAATTTGAGAATAATTATGATGGACTTAATAACATTATTATTTTCATCAAAGAAAAACCGCCGATTAATGTTCTTGACCCGTCACGCGACAGAACATCTTTGAATATTCAAAATATTGGAGCAATTGCAAAATGGCTTGCAAAAGGTGAAATAATGTCAAATGATGATAAAGTTAAATTGTTAAAATCCCTTGAAGACTATTGGAATGAAAAAGGATTTTTTGATAAAGCGCATGCAATGGACGATTTTATTCTACTATTTTTATATAATACAAATTACCCATTAGATAAAAGTTTATTACATATAAAATTCCCTGCAAAATATGTTGCTTATTCATATTCAAGTCCTGATGTGGTTAAAGATTTAAAAAAGAATGGTTATAAAGTATGTAAAGAACATTTTTCAAATCTTGGAATGCCAACAATTCGTGATATTTTAGGTGATGCAAGAGCTCATGATGTTGTTATTCCAAACGATATTCAGAAAAAGAAAATTTTAATATTAAAAGAAGCATTAAAAAAATTATCTCCATCGTTAAAGGATAAACATTTTACAGCAGATGAACTTGATACAAAAATTTATTTGTTTGACAGAACATCAGCAAAAGACCGTAAAATGTATTTAGATTGTGATGCAGAAGCAATAATTGATAATGGTGTTTCAAAAGGTTTCTGGATTGATAAATCTTATTTAGACAAATCACGTTTTTCAGATGTACTTGAAACTGCCTTACATGAACTTTCGCATAAAGCTGGTGGAGATGGATCTGCTGAATTTTCTTATAAGTTAACTGATGTGAATAAAAATGCAATCAATCAACTTATAAATGATGTACAAGCAAAATCTGAAATACAAGCTTTAAATAATCTTTGGGGCAGTTTGCTATAATTTTTCATGATATAATCTTAAGAGGAGATATATTATGAAAGAAAAAGCTGTAGAATATTTTAAGACTAATCATTCTTGTTCAGAAAGTATAATAAGAGCAGCATCAGAAGAAGGTCTTTGTCCAAAAGAACTTTTATCTGTAGCTACAGCATTTTGTGGCGGTTTGTCATCAGGTTGTGTATGTGGAACTATTGCTGCTGCTCAGTTGATTAACGGTTACAATTTTGGACGAGAAAATGCTTTGGGTAATGAAGTAATTGCTCGTCAAAATGCAAAAGCAATTGTTGATGAATTTAAGAAAAGAAATAAAGTTACCTGCTGTAGAATTCTATCAGGCGGTCTTGAAGGACCTGCAAGAAAAGAACGTTGTGCTAAATATGTGGCTGATGTTTGCGAAATCATTGAAGATATAATTAAAACAAAGGTAAAATAAATGTATTTGAACTTGATTTCAATTTTTATAGGTGGAGGATTTGGAGCTGTATTAAGATATTTAGTCGGTTTAAATCTTGCTAAGCATTTTGAAATTAATCTTCCTATTTCAACTTTTCTTGTGAATGTTTTAGGAAGTTTTATTATCGGTTTTTTATACTTTTTATTTATAGAAAAAGCTGATATTAGTCCTGCGGTGAAACTTGCATTAACTGTCGGATTTTGCGGAGGTTTGACAACTTTTAGTACTTTTTCTTTGGAATTGTTTGAAATGGTTGGAAATCAGCAGTTTTTCCATGCATTTTCATATATAATTTTAAGTATAACGATATGTTTGTTAATGACAGCGATAGGAGCGTATTTTGCAAAACTTATTTAACTTTGATAAATTAAATTTCATAACAGCCGGAATGCCTTTAAGAACAGGAAAAGGTAGTTATGTATCAGCTTTTGATGTTTTGAAAGAAATGAATTTGGACGGTATGGAACTTGAATTTGTCCATGGCGTTAGAATGAATGATGAGCATAGAAAATTTGTCAAAGAGCAATCTAAGGATTTTGTTGTAACAGCTCATGGTCCTTTTTATATTAATCTTAATTCCAAGGAAGAAGAAAAGATTGACGCAAGTGTGCAAAGAATAATAGATACAGCATCTGTTGCATCTCAAGCAGGAGCTTTTAGTATAACTTATCACGCTGCTTTTTACATGGGGGCAGATAAAGAAACAGTATACAATCGTGTAAAAACTCAAACGAAACGAATTGTTGATGTTTTAGAACGAGAAAAGATAAAAGTTTGGGTTCGCCCTGAAACAACCGGTAAAGCTACTCAATGGGGTGATGAAGATGAGATTATAAGATTATCTAAAGAATTTGAACAAGTTCTTCCTTGTATTGATTTTTCACATCTCCACGCAAGATCAGCTGGTGAATATAATACTTACGATGAATTTTCAAGAGTTTTGGAAAAAATGGGAAATGAATTAGGGCAATATGCTCTAGATAACTTCCACGGACACCTTGCTGGTATTGAATATACAGCTAAAGGTGAAAGACAGCATTTGAATTTAGAAGAATCTGATATGAATTATAAAGATTTGATAAAAGTAATGAAAGAATTCAATGTAAAAGGTGCACTTGTGTGTGAAAGTCCTAATATTGAAGATGATTGTAAACTTTTAAAAGATTACTATAATTCTCTTTAATCTAATGTAAATAAACGATATTATTAAAGATTTTGTTGTTATTTGACGTAATACTTGAAGAATAAATATTTCTGTGTCAATTAACAATATAAGGT
>CALVEU010000087.1 GCA_944326635.1 Candidatus Gastranaerophilales bacterium
GCAGAAGGTTCAGTAAATCCTCGTGACATTAAAATGAAACTTGCATACACAATCACAAAAGAATACCACGGAGAAGAAGGTGCTAAACGCGGACAAGATGCATTTATCAATGTTGTATCAAACAAAGGGATTCCTGATGATATTGAAGAAGTGGCAGGAATGAACGGAAAAGGGATTTTAGATGTTCTTGTAGAACTTAAATTCACTGCAAGCAAAGGTGAAGCAAAACGTTTAATTCAAGGTGGAGGTGTAAAAGTAGACGGTGAAAAAATTACCGATATGGCTTATACTTTCAACTTTACAGAAAGCGTAATATTGCAAGCAGGTAAACGTAAATTTGCAAAATTAATATAAAAATTGCCTCCCTTTTTAAAGGGAGGAGGATCGCGTAAGCGGTGGAGGAATTTTGTTCAAAATATTAAAACGAGGAATAACAAAAGTAAAAGAAGATATTCAGGTAATCTACGACAAAGATCCTGCCGCAGAAAATTTACTTGAAGTTATCCTATGCTACCCGGGGCTTCACGCTCTTATAGCTTACAGATTTGCTCATAGGCTATACAAATGGCACATTCCGTTAATCCCGAGAATAATATCTTATATCACAAGAATTATTACAGGAATTGAAATTCACCCTGCAGCAAAAATCGGCAGAAGATTTTTCATAGACCACGGAGAAGGAGTTGTAATAGGAGCTACAACGGAAATTGGCGATGATGTTCTTATTTACCAGCAAGTAACATTAGGCGGGACAGGTAAAGAACATGGCAAACGCCACCCAACATTAGGCCATGGCGTAATCGTAGGAGCAGGAGCAAAAGTATTAGGAAACATAACACTTGGCGACTATGTTAGAGTAGGAGCAGGCTCTGTTGTTGTGGATAATGTTCCAGAATATTCAACAGTAGTAGGCATACCAGGAAGAATTGTCCATAGAAAAATTAAAGACAAAAATGGGGTTTTAATGCACAACAGAATTCCTGACCCTGTAAAATGCGAATTAAATAGACTAAAATATGAAGTACAAGAACTAAGGGAAAAAATAGAACAGAAAGAGGAATAGAAGTTTTTTCGACTTTTCAGCTAAAAGAAAACAAGAAAGGGGAAATTATGTATCACATTTATACAATTAAAAATCGTTCTGAATTTTCAAAAACATTAGTTGCAGAAACAAAAGACTATGATGAAGCATTACAAAAAGCAGAAAAAGCAATCGAAGGTAAAGAAGGTTATAATTACATAGTTGAAGAAACAGACGGCTCTATGAACAGTTATGGAGAATTAATAGCAACAGTTGTTGCAGAAGGCTAGTAACAAAAGTAATTCAGATGATATGATATAAAAAGCTGAATTCTTTCGGGCAAAGCCCTCAGAATAACTATTCAATAAAAACAGAATTAAGAATATTCATAAATAAAATGGAGAAAAAATGAAAGCTGTAGTATTTGATGAAGGATTAAAATTAGTAAACGATTATAAAAAACCAATTCCTCAAAAAGGAGAAGCTCTTGTAAGAGTGACTTTAGCAGGAATTTGTAATACAGATTACGAAATTACAAAAGGCTATATGGGATATAAAGGGATTTTAGGTCATGAAGCAGTCGGAGTTGTAGAAGAAATTAATCACGAAGACCAATCACTTTTAGGCAAAAGAGTCGTAGCAGAAATCAGCTATGGTTGCAAAAAACCTGATTGTCCATATTGTGCAGAAAAATTATATCGTCATTGTCCTGACCGTCATACTTTAGGAATTTGGAGAAAAGACGGAGTATTTGCAGAATATTTTACAATGCCTTTAGAAGTACTTTTTGAAGTTCCCGATAACGTTCCGGATGAACAGGCCGTATTTGTAGAACCTCTTGCGGCAGCTTGTGAAATTACAGAACAATTACATATCAAACCTTTTGAAAAAGTAATTGTACTAGGTGACGGCAAATTGGGATTGATTACAGCATTAACACTTAATGCACAAAATATAGATGTAACTCTTGTCGGCAAACACCAAAACAAACTTGATATTGCTCGTGCTCAAGGAGTTCAGACAAAACTTTTAAATGATTTGAAAGTTGAAAAAACTTATGATGTAGTTGTTGAAGCAACAGGCTCAATTTCAGGTTTTGAAACAGCATTAGCACTTACAAAACCTCGCGGAGTACTAGTTTTAAAAAGTACAGTAGCAGCATCAAAGGAATTTAATCTTGCACCAATCGTAATTGATGAAATTACAGTATTAGGCTCAAGATGCGGACAATTCCCTGCAGCATTAAGACTTTTAAAATCAGAAAAAATAGATTTTTCACCAATGATTTCAGGTAGATACAAAGCCGATGATGCAATTGAAGCTTTTGAAAAAAACAAAGAAAAAGATACATTAAAAATTCTTTTAGATTTTAATAAATAACTAAAAAAGCTCCTTTAAAATAAGGAGCTTTTTTAGTTAATAAGTCATTTCCCAGTTATCATTTAAGATTTTACCAAAACATCCTGTCCAAGTTGCATTACTAGAATTACAGTTTGTATTGAACAGATTTTCTCTTGAATCTTTATCCCCTGGAGCTGTTGTTAGTCCATATTCATCTACAATTCCATTATTAAATAATCCAAGAATAAAAACATCACGCCCTGCAATATTTGGACCTTGTGGACCATTTATATCAACATCAAATATAGCTACTCTATTATTATTAGCTGTGCCAGTACTGGATATCCCAAAACCAAATGATACTCCACTTGCAATTGTCATATTTAAAGGTTGCCCAGTACCTTCTCCCATATCTTTTCCTGAAATTTTTGTATAATTTGCAGCAAAACAAGGCTCTTGCTCTTCACCACACTCCTTTACAACTTTAAAATAAGTTTTAACAAAATTCGCCAATGCATCATTAGAAGTTAGCCCTGCTTCTCTTAAATTAACGGCATTTCTATCTGTCATATATTGTTGGGCTGCCTGCTGAAGCTCATTATATACTTTATGAAGTTGGGTAACATATGATTTTCTTTGATAATTTTGCATTAATGTAGGTACTGTCATTGCAGATACTACTCCAATAATACCCAAAGTTACTAAAACTTCTGCCAGAGTAAATCCTTGTTTATTCATTGTTACCTCTCAATTCTGTTACTTAAATACATTATTATTATAACAATTTTTTTCTAATATCACAACTATAGAATAGATATTTGATTAATAAAAATTTTTCAATTATTATTATTTATATGACAGCAGAAGTACAAAAAATAGAAAAAGATTTTTCTGGAAAAATTACACTGTTAGATAAATATATTCTAAGACAAATAATTGAAATGTTTATCATGGGTGTATGCGTATTCACATCAATTATTTTTGCCTCTGATACATTTATTACTTTAATCAAACAAATTTCATTATTCGGAATCCCATTTAATGTAGCTTTAATGATGATTATCTTAAACCTACCTCAAGTTATCGTAATGACAATTCCAATGGGAGTCCTATTAGCTACCGTAATGACTTTGAACGGACTTAGTTTGAAATCTGAAATTACTGTAATGAGGGCTTGCGGAATAGGATTAAACAGAGTTGCAAAACCTATTTTTATTTTCGCACTTTTGATGTCAATTTGTAGTTTTGTAATTAATGAAACAGTTGTCCCAATAATGACAAAACAATCTAAAGATTTAGCTTTGTGGTCTTTAGGACAAAAAAATATCCCTGAAGGGAAACAAAATTTTGTATTTAAAGAATTAAATGACGGCGGAAGCATTAAACGTTTATTTTACGTTGGATACTGCGAAAATAAAACTCTACATAATATCACAGTTCTTGATACAGCAAAAGATGGAACTATTCAAGTTTTACAAGCAGATGAAGGAAAGACTTCGCCTGAAGGTTGGGAATTTGAAAAGGGAGCAGTATATACTGTAGACGATGATGGACAAATTTTGAATACAACATTATTTGACAGTTCAGTTGTAAAATTTGGTCTGGATATGTCAAAAGAATTAAACAAAAATGTTGCCAAAGAAATGAATTTCACAAAATTGATTGATTATATTAGACACAACCACATAGATGAAAAAGAAAGAAATGCAATACATATTGAATTATATGACAAACTTGCATTACCTTTAACAACAATCGCACTTGTACTAATCGGTGTACCTCTTGCAATTACACCACCTAGAGTACGATATAACAGAGGATTTTTATTCAGTATTTTAATCATTTTTGCTTACTATCTGATAAGAGCACTGTCTATATCTTTCGGAGAAGCAGGTACATTACAACCATTCTTGGCAGCTTGGATGCCGAACATTGTACTTACAATAATAGGTACAATACTTTATTACAAAAAAGTATACACAATCGAATAGGAGCGTAGCCGCTCCACCCGCTACCTAGAAAATAGGTGAAACTTAAAAATAACCATAATAAAAAAGAGCGTAGCCGCTCCACCCGCCACCTAGAAAATAGGTGAAACTTAAAAAACAACCATAATAAAAAAGAGCATAGCCGCTCAAGCAATAAAGACATGAACAGCAATTTATTTTCAAACAAAAGATTAAATGACTATGATTTGAATATTTTAAATGACAATTCGTTTAAAGATTTAGACGATAAAACTTTAAAGTTGGAATGTCTTATTGCAGAAAAAGAAGAAGCACTTGAAAACTTAAATAATAAAATAAAAGGCGCAGAACTTCTTGGAAAACTTTTAGATGTAATGGATTTAAAAATTCAAGCCAAGCAAATTGAAAACGAACTTGCAGACTTGAAAGAACAATATTCTAAAAGAAATATGGCAGAAAAAATTACAGATGTAATTACACCTAAAAAAAGTAAGCCAAAACTTTCACCAATACATAGACTTGCACGTTTTGTATCAAGAAATATTATCGCAAAAATGTCCAAAAAAGTTCAATCAATTTTAGACTTAAGCGATTCTTTAGATACATTAACAAGCATCAATGAAAACGTTGACGAACTTATTGCAATGAAAGTACCTTATGGCGAAACAAAAGCTAATTATGAAAAACTAACAAATTATCTCTATCGAGCAAACAGAATTCACTCTCAAATAAACAAAAAAATGCAAAGTCTATAATTTATTTAAAAATTTATCAATTTCTTCAAAATCAAAAAATTCTTTCATAGTAATTCCAAGAGCACTACATATTTTCAAAATTGTAAATAATCTTGGTTCTTTCATATTCCTTTCAATTTCACTTAACCCGCCTTTAGATATATCACTTTGATAGGCAAGTTGTTCTATGTTAAAATTATGCTTTTTTCTAAGCTCTAATATTCTGCTACATACTATTTTATTGAAATCTTTATTAGTCATAATTTTAAAATAACTTCATACATGTGAATATTTTTTGATAATAAACTATAAATCATGTATAATAGTTCATGCTTATGAACAATTGAGGTTATATTTTATGTTTTTTTATCTGAAATTGAAAAAAATTCTTATTAAATTAATAACATTCTGGTTCCGAAAAAATATAGAAAAAATACAAGAAATTTTCTTTTTTATTTTTCTCTAAAAAATTTCTTAAAATTTAAAAAACAAAATTATCATATCATACCACTTGGAAATAATTGTTTACCAAGAGTCCTTATGACAACTATAAATGTAAAACCAAGAAAAATATATGGAGAAAAAACATACCCATTTGATTTATGTGAATTTAAAGACATAACAAAAATTATAGAAATTATTAAAAATGATTTTAATAACTTTTTTGACGGGTTAGAATACAAAAATAATAAATGGATAAATGAATGTACTAAATCATATTATCCACACGACAATATGCTCAAATTAGATGAATTCAAAAAAAGATACAAAAAAAGAATTATAAATTTTCAAAATACATTGAATTCTAACAAGAAAATATATTTTGTATATTCTAATTTTGAAAAAAAATTATTACAACAAGATATACTTGAACTTTTTAATGTACTACAAACAAAAACAAATAATTTTAAATTAATTATAATTTCCAATTATCAACTTGAAAATATCAAGAATAAAAATATTATACAAATTACAGAAAATTTTAAAATACAACACAATAATTGGGTTGAACTTATGATTAATGAATATAAAAATCAAAACAATAATTACACAAAATTTGCAGAAAACATCTATAAAAAGATAATCAACTACTTAACTTGCTAAACAGTTATTTTTGTCATAAAATTTTCTCATAGACACTTTCAGTCTGACATTTCAGACAAAGTCACATCATAACTAAGGAGAAAGTATGAACGAGCTTCTAAAAAAATCAGCTACAGAGCAATCAAAAGCTCTTAAAAATAAAGAAATTTCTGCTGTAGAATTGACAAATGCAGCTTTTGAAAGAATTAATAACCTTGATGAAAAACTTGGTACTTTCAATTCTTTAACAAAAGAAATTGCACTTGATACAGCTAAAAAAGTTGACGAAAAAATTGCAAAAGGAGAAGAATTACCGCTTCTTGCAGGTGTTCCTCTTGCCCTAAAAGATAATATGAATTTGAAAGGTTCAAAAACAACAGCTTCTTCAAAAATTTTGGAAAACTTTGTATCACCTTTCAACGCTACAGTTACAGAAAAATTATTAACAAACTTAGTACCAATCGTTGGTAAAGCTAACTTAGATGAATTTGCAATGGGTTCTTCAAATGAAAACTCTGCATTCAAAAAAGTTCATAACCCTTGGGATTTGAAAAAAGTTCCAGGAGGATCATCTGGCGGTTCAGCTGCATCTGTTGCAGCTTGTGAAGCAACTTTAGCACTAGGTTCAGACACAGGCGGATCAATCAGATTGCCGGCATCATTCTGTGGTATCGTAGGTATGAAACCTACATATGGTCGTGTTTCAAGATACGGTCTAATTGCATTTGCATCTTCTTTAGACCAAATCGGACCTTTTGCAAGAACTGTTGAAGACGCTGCGAACTTGCTTGAAGTTATTTCAGGTCATGATCCTAAAGATTCTACTTCTTTAGACTTGCCTGTTGAACATTACGCAGCGAACTTAAACAACGACATCAAAGGAATGAAAGTCGGTGTAATAAAAGAACTTATGACAGAAGGCTTGTCAGAAGATGTTGCAAAAGCTATGGAAAGAGCTATTGAAGATTACAAAAAACTAGGTGCAGAAATTGTTGAAATTTCATTACCAAACTTAAAACATTCAATAGGTATTTACTACATTTTAGCAACAGCTGAATGTTCTTCAAACTTAGCACGTTTCGATGGCGTAAAATACGGTTACAGAACTCCTGATGCTAAAAACTTATTAGAAATGTATACAAAAACTCGTGCAGAAGGATTCGGACCTGAAGTTAAACGTCGTATAATGCTTGGAACTTATGCATTATCATCAGGATACTATGATGCATATTACAAAAAAGCTCAACAAATGAGAGCATTAGTAACTCAAGACTTTGTAGAAGCATTCAAAAAAGCAGATATTTTAATATCTCCAACTTGTCCAAATACAGCATTTGAACTTGGAGCTAAAGCATCAGATCCTTTGGCAATGTACTTGACAGATATTGCAACAATTTCTGCAAACTTAGCAGGTATTCCTGGAATGAGCGTTCCTGCAGGATTTGATAAAGACGGTATGCCAATCGGTCTACAAATCTTAGCTCCACAATTACAAGAAAGCAGATTGTTCAATGCAGCTCACAAATTTGAAAGAGCTAACGATTACTATTTACAATTAGCTAATAT
>CALVEU010000088.1 GCA_944326635.1 Candidatus Gastranaerophilales bacterium
AATTAGAAAAAGCTCAACAAATTTATGAAAAAACAATTTTGTCATCAATTCAAGAGGTAAATAATTCTTTAGGTGGAGCTCTTACTAGAGAATTGAACTACAAAGAAAGTGTTAAACGCTATAATCTTGAAAATGATAAATTTAATTTAGCTCAGAAAAAATTTGATATAGGTGCTAAATCTAATTTAGAAATGATGAAAGATAGAGAAAAATTACTCGTTGCAGAAAAGGATAAAGTAAATAGTCAGGTAAATTATTTAATATCTACTTTGAATATTTATAAAGCAGTAGGAGGTAATGACTTTACGACTATTAATGAAAAGTTGTAATTTTATAATTTCATAAATTGCCCATATGTAGATTTAATAAAATTTTCTCCTTAGTTTAAATATAAAATAACTAAGGAGTTAATTTTTATGCATAAAATATCATCAATAGTAGCTATTTTAACAGTATTTGTTTCTTTAATTTTAATGATTGAACCTGTAAATGCTGAAGAAATTCATTTTAATAATGATGTATATACTTTAAAATATAGTGCGATTGCCCCAAATACTCAAGGCTATGGTAATGAATATTTTTTAAAGAATGAAAATGTTGCAAATTGGACTAAAATGATAGGAGTCTATTATTATCCAAATGAATCGGATCCATTAAAATTCGTTGAAAATTTTGATAAGACTATTGAAAATACAGAAAATAGTTTGTTATTAAAACTTGTCGAAAATAAAAAAGCAGATAAAGCTGCAATAAGTTTTTTGGTTAATGGAAGTGAAAATGCTAAGAAATATTTCGAATATGATATATATAAATTTGAAAAATTTTCAGGTAAAGGCATGGTGGTCTTAAAGCATGCTGTGAAGCACTTCTTCACAAATGACAATGATATAAAAATGATTGCAGAAAAAATAAAGAAAGAAAATGATAAAAACCTTGAAACTATTATCACATCCCCAATTCCGGCTGTTGTAGAGAAAGAAATTGCGTTAGTTGATTAATATGTCAGTGACATTGACATATTGCTATTCAGACTTTATTATGCTGTTATGGTAGTTGAAGATTCGACAAGAGTAAAAGATTACTTAAATAAAACGAAATTAGCAACGCTTGATTATGTAATTAATCCCTATGTCGGTTGCCCAAATAAGTGTTTGTATTGTTATGCTGCTTATATGTCAAGTTTTAGCAAACACTCAGAGGAATGGGGAGAATTTATAGATGTTAAACGAACAAATAAAAAGATTAATATTTTCAAAATAAAAAATAAAAAAGTAATGGTAAGTACAGTAACTGATCCATATAATTCATATGAAGAAAAATATGGGATTACAAGAATGATTATGGAGCAGTTAGTAAAATCAGAGGCTTATATTACTGTTGTTACTAAATCAAAATTGATTTTGAGAGATATTGATCTATTAAAAAAGATGAAACATGTTGAAGTTGCGTTATCAATAAGTATAATAGATGAACAGCTCAAAAAGAAATTGGAACCAAATTCTTCTTCAATACAAGAAAAATTTGAAACTTTAAAAGAGTTGAAGCAAAATGGTATTAAGACAATTGTATTTGTAGCTCCAGTAATACCAGAGATTACAGACTTCAAAACAATAATTGAAAAAACTAAAGAATATACTGATGAATATTGGTTTGACATGCTTAATTTACGAAGCAGTTTCAAAACAAAAATGTTCAAATTCATAAATGAAGAATATCCTATATATAATTCAATTTATGAAAATATCTACAACAAAAAAGATCGTGAATATTTTGATAATTTGTCTAATGAAATTGAAAAATATTGCGTGGAAAATAATATAAGTTTTAAAAATTTTTCTGCCGGCTCATAAATTGCTTCTTGACAAAATAAAATAAATCTTTTTAGCCGGCTTTTCCTAAAACTTAAAGGACATTGATGAATCTCAAAAAGGCATCATGTCCTTTTTGATTTCTTTTGAATACACCTGCGCATTCAAGAACTTTTACAAAAACAAGTCCGACTTCTTTTTCAATTATTTGCATAATATTTTGTTCATTAATTTCTGTATATTTGGGCAAGAAGGCTTCTACCCAGTCAGCATGTTTTGCAGTAAGGTCATTTCCCCTTAAATCAGATTTATTCAAAATACATTTTGCGGTTTCTTTTAATTCTTTATCAAGACGTGATGGAAGAACTGCAAGTCCCATAACTTCGATAAGTCCGATATTCTCTTTTTTTATATGATGTAATTCTTGATGAGGGTGATAAAGACCAAGCGGGTATTCATCTGTTGTTATGTTGTTTCTAAGTACCAAATCTAATTCAAATAAATTGTCTTTTTTGCGGGCTATTGGAGTAATTGTATTATGTGGTTCTCCATTTGTTTGTGCAAAGATATATGCATCTTTGTCAGTATAGTTTCTCCATTTGTTGAGTATGTAATCTGCAAGATCAATTAGTCTGTCCGAGTTTTCGTGCTGAATTCTAATTACAGACATAGGCCATTTTACAATTCCTGCTTTTACGTCTTCATAGCCTTTGATTGTAAAATGTTCTTCTATTTCAGTTCTTTCCATTGCAAATTCATAGTGACCACCTTGAAAATGATCATGAGAAAGGATTGATCCTCCTACTATTGGCAGGTCTGCGTTTGAACCTACAAAGTAGTGAGGGAATAGTTTTATAAAGTCAAATAATTTTTTAAAAGTGCTTTTATTTATTACCATTGGTATATGTTGACTGTTCAAGACAATGCAATGTTCATTGTAGTAAACATATGGTGAGTATTGGAAATACCAACTTTCTCCATCAATTTCTATAGGTATAATTCTGTGGTTTCCTCTTGCAGGGTGATTTATTCTGCCTGCGTAGCCTTCATTTTCAGGGCATAACATACATTTTGGGTATCCACTTTGTTTTGCAGTTTTAGCTGCAGCGATAGCTTTTGGATCTTTTTCAGGTTTTGACAGGTTTATGGATAAATCTAATTTTCCATATTCAGTATCTGTTTGCCAGCGTAGATCTTTTTCAATTCTGTATCTTCTTATATAATCGGTATCTTGGCTAAATTTATAATACCAATCAGTGGCTTTTTGAGGAGAATCTATATATAATTTCTTGAATTCTTCTATTATTTCATGTGGTGGAGATACAAGTGTACTCATGATTTTTGTATCAAATAAATCGCGATATACAATGCTGTCTTCTATTAGTTTTTTCTCAACAGCATAGTCAAGAATTTCTTTTAAAGTTGTTTCAATGTTAATATTTTCATAGTTTTGCGCAGGTGCTATAAATTCATCAAGATTAAGAATTTCAAGAATTCTGTTTATAACATAGCTTTTATCTTGAGGGGTTATTAAATCTTTTTCAATCCCATATTGTACAAGTTTTTCAATTGAATCAAAAATCATATTAGTATTTCCTCTTGTGATTATAATCTTGTGCCGCCAACAGGTCTGATAGAAAGAATGTGACAATTATTTTTTCCAACAATTTTTTCAATATTTTCTTTAAAATTATCAAGTATTTCATGTGGTACAAATGCTTGTACAGTCCCTGCAAAACCGCCGCCATGGACTCTATATGCACCTTTATCTTTTAAAATTTCATCGCACATTGCAAGTACAATCCCAACAGCTTGTTCTTTAGATGAACCGCATACACATACGTTTTGTAAGTACATATAAGATGAATGTCCAGATTCTTTAACTATTTTTAAAAATTTATCAAAGTCTCCATTTTCAAGAGCTATAGCTTCATCTATTGCTCTTTTATTTTCGTTAAAGAAATGTATGGTTCTTAGAACTGCTCTATCTCCTGCTAATTTCCTTAGCTTAGGAATAGCTTTTATAAATTCTTCTTTGTTTACATCTCTTAAGTAGTCTTTATTAAAATAATTTGCAATTTTTTTCATTTCATAAGGTATTGCTGCATATTCATCTGTCAAATCTGCATGATCTGCACCGGAATCAATTATACATAGAGCATATCCTGTCTTTGTAAAGTCAAAATCAACTTTTTTTATAATAGGATTTTCTGTATTGTTAAAGTCAATAGAAATAATTCCACCGACAGAAGATGCCATTTGATCCATGAGTCCGCAAGGCTTGCCAAAATAAATGTTTTCTGCATATTGTCCAACTTTAGCTATTTCTACATCCGAAATTTTATTTTCAAAAAATAATCCGTTTATAACATTCCCGATTAGAACTTCAAATGCTGCAGAAGATGATAGGCCTGACCCTTTTAGAACATTTGATGTTGTATAGCAGTCAAAACCTTTAATTTCGCAGCCAAGTTCTTTAAATTTTGCACAAACTCCTCTAATTAGTGCTTTTGCTTGGTTATATTCACTTTTATCCGGAGAAAGTTCATTAATATTTATAACATCTAAAGGGTAGCCTTCTGATTGTACTCTAATTTTATTTGTCCCATTAAGACTTGCTGCTGCAATGACATCTAAGTTGACACTTGCTGCAAGAACGCAACCGTGTTGGTGGTCTGTGTGATTGCCTCCGATTTCAGTTCTTCCTGGTGCAGAAAATAAGCTTATTTCATTTTGGTTTTTAAATGTGTTTTTAAAATTCTTAATAAGGTTTTGTATTCTTTTTTCATAGAAATCAATATCTTTTGTGCAGTAGATTTTTTCCAATTCTTCTCTCTTAATCATAAAACTCCTTTTTATGATTATCTTATACCCTGAATGAATAATATAGAAACATCTAAATATATTATTTGAAGTATAAAATATATAAAAAAATATGATAAAATTTTAAAAAATTGGGTATATATAAATTATTATTTAGGAGATTTTAGTATGGAAGATTGTATTAACACTTGCGATGAGGGCAGAGTTAAAAAAGCTAAACGCATGAAGATTTTTATCTCTTTTGCTGCCGGTATGGCAGGGCTTTTATTTGGTCTTGATATTGGTGTAATATCTGGAGCTTTGCCTTTTATTACTACGCATTTTGAATTGACAAGCCGTTTGCAAGAATGGGTTGTAAGCACAATGATGTTAGGTGCAGCACTTGGAGCAATGTCTACCGGTTGGATTTCTTTCAAATTGGGTAGAAAAAAGAGTTTGATGTCTGGTGCAGCATTATTTGTATTAGGTTCAATCGGTTGTGCTTGTGCTCCGAACGTTGCAACGCTATTAATTTCTAGAGTTATGCTTGGTTTTGCTGTCGGTATAGCATCTTATGTTGCTCCTTTGTATCTTTCTGAAATGTCTGAAAAGGAAGATAGAGGTAAACTTATTTCAATGTATCAAATGATGGTAACAATAGGTATTCTTGTTGCATTTATTTCTGATACTATATTTAGTTACGGTGGTCATTGGAGATTAATGCTAGGAGTTATAAGTATTCCTGCATTATTGTTGATGGTATCTGTGTTTGGATTGCCGGATAGTCCTAGATGGTTAGCATCTAAAGGCCATTTTGAAAAAGCAAAAGATATTTTAAGAATGCTATCTACTACTGATGCGAAGGCAGATGGAGAGTTATCTGAAATTCGTGAAAGCTTGAAAGTTAAGCAGGAAGGCTGGGGACTATTCAGAGCTAATAAAAATGTTCGTCGTGCAGTATATCTTGGAATGTTATTGCAGGCAATGCAACAGTTTACAGGTATGAATGTAATTTTGTATTATGCGCCTCAAATATTTAAACATGCAGGTTTTGCAAATACTGAACAACAAATGATAGCAACTGTAATTTGCGGTTTGACAAACTCATTGGCAACATTAATTGCGATGAGAACTGTTGATAAACAAGGTAGAAAACCTATTTTGAAAATTGGTTTTGCCGGCATGGCAATGGGTTCATTCTTGTTAGGTTTGTGCCTATATATGATAAATGCAGGATTTAGTGCGTTATGGATTTCTATTTCTGCTATTGTAATGACTTTATTCTTTATTACAAGTTTTGCAATGAGTGCAGGTCCTGTTATTTGGATTTTGTGTTCAGAAATTCAACCATTGAAAAGCAGAGATTTTGGAGTAGCTTGCTCTACTACTACAAACTGGATTGTAAACATGATTATCGGTGCTACATTCCTTACTTTGATTAATGCTTTTGGTATTGCAGTTACATTCTGGATTTACACTGCATTGAACTTGTTATTTATTGTATTAACAATATTATTAATACCTGAAACTAAAGGTATTTCTCTTGAAAATATTGAGAAAAACTTAATGGACGGCAAGCCACTTAAAGAGATTGGTGTTTAACAATAAAAAGCGCTTGCATTTAATGCAAGCGCTTTTTTATGCAGTAATTTTATTATCAGTTTTTACATTATGATGAGATTTGTTTTTGTATATTGAATAACCTCCGCCTATTGCTGTTATAATCCCTGTTGTAATCCACAATATTTTAGATGTTTTAGTATGTTTTGTGATGTTTTCTGAGGAAATAAGTTTAATATTGTCATCAGTAATATCTTGTATTCCGTTTACAATATTGGCTTCTTTTTCTGTTAAAATATCTCTGAATTTAACAATTTTTGAATACAATTCATTATGAGATTTGTCAAATCCTTTTGCTTTAAAGATTTTTTCAAGAGAGTCCATAATATTATATCCGTAGCCTTCTTGTAAAGATTCTTGGTAAGCTTTTTTATAGTCTGCAGGAACTTTGTATCTGAAATTTAAGTGAATATCTCCTTCTTTTTCACAACAATGTCCATTAAATCTTTCTTCCCGTCCAAAAACATCCATAAAGAAAAACATGTTATTTTTAGCCATTGTGATTTCTGCAAATTTGGCTTTTGCAAATTCTATTGGGTTTTCTAATCCTTCTTTAGGGATATTAAGAATTCTTGATAACGGATTAATGGTTTTATTTTTATGTACATTATTGTAATTACATACATCAGGTATTCCGTTTGCTATTTGTCTTAGAGGTTGAGGATCGTGATTGCCGACTCCTATTACAAATTCATCGGGTGACCATTTATGATGATTTAAAAAAGCATCATTTGATCCCCAATCATCTCCCATATATGTGCTACCATATACTTTTACTCTATTTTTTATAGGATCTATTAAGTTGCCGTCTTTAAAAGCTGTGAAATCATTAGGACCTGCATCAAACTCATAAATTATATTATGTAGATCGAAATCATCTCCTTTAATTTCTTTAACCCATTTTTCGATAAGATTTATTAGGTCACTACCCATTTCTTTTTTATTTTCATTTAATATTTTTGTTTCTCCTTTAGGAGTAATAATTGGAGTGACATAATTCCAAGCGGCATCAACTCTTAGCATGTCATATCTTTTGGCTGCAAGTTGAAATTTCATTTTTAATAATTTATGAGCATCACTTGTTTCATCTAAAATTTGGTCAAAGTTTAGTGATGGAATTTCCCAAGTTGGTATGCCTATAAAATGGTCTTTTTTAAATGCATTAGGAAATGCTTTTACTTCATCGTCACAAAAATTAATTGCGATATCCCCACATAGTTTAAGTCCTTTTTGGTGGAGGCTTTCAACTCCTTTTTTATGATGTTCTTCTGCAAGGAATTGTTTAAATTTAAAAAAATCTTGATCGGGTTCATTATCTCTTTTAAAATTTAGCCA
>CALVEU010000089.1 GCA_944326635.1 Candidatus Gastranaerophilales bacterium
TGATGTTCTTCTGCAAGGAATTGTTTAAATTTAAAAAAATCTTGATCGGGTTCATTATCTCTTTTAAAATTTAGCCAATCATTATTTTTTTCTATAAAATTTTTATATTTTTGTTTTAATCTAGAATTTTCATCGAGTTTCTTAAATCTTTCAAATGCTATTTTCAAAGCCTTATTTTGCGGACTATCTTTGCCCATGATGTTTTCAAAATTAGCTATTTCGAATCCTTTTTTAAAATTTAAAGAATTCTTTTTTACAATATTGTTATATTCTTCTTGAGTTAGCAAGTTAAAATATTCATCAGTTGTAAGTAATTGTGGATTAATATTTTGATTCCCCAATGCAAGGGCAGAACCGTCATAATGTATACCATAAAAATCTCCTTCAGGCAGGTCTTGTACAACATTAAAATCAATATATGTTTTCATATAATCAAGATAATCAATAGCTTCTTTAGAGGCTAAATTTCCAACTCCTGTGTTAAAAGAGTCTGCTTGAGGTAAACTTGTTGACGGCATTATAAAAATAGAATTGCCTGTTTGTCCGGATAATTTTTTACATTTTTTTACTGTGTTCTTAAACTCCTCAATTTCCTCTTGTTTTAAAGCTCGCCCAAAGGATACATTCGGTAAAATTTGTCCTACTTTCATGTCTACTAACTCCTATTTTATTATTGCAAAAAACGTAAATATATTTTTATATTTTTTTCTTATCTTATATTGAATTTATAGATTATATTTTTGTTGTATAGTTCACTTGATTTTAAAATTGGTTTTTCAAAATTATCATTAGCAAAAGCATTAGGGAAATATTGACATTCCAGACAGAAACCTGAGTGATTTTTTATCGGAATATTATTTTTACCGTTTTCAGCCCCATCAAGAAAATTTCCGCTATAGAATTGAATACCCGGTAAATCTGTTGAAACTTCAAGCTCAATTCCGCTTAATTCGCTATATGCTGTTGCAACTTTTCTAATTTCTCCGTTGTAATTATTCAGTACCCAGTTGTTATCAAAACCTTTAGCATATTGAATTTGGTAATATTCATTATTAAGATCTTTTTCAATATACTGTGGATTTCTAAAATCCATCGGAGTGTTTTCAACTGGTATAATGTTTCCTGTTGGAATTGATTCTTGATTGTTTTCTGTAAAGTAGTCTGCAAGAATTTGGACTTGGTGTTGCAAGATATTTCCATAACCGTTAAGGTTAAAATAAGTGTGATTTGTAAGATTACATACGGTGGTTTTATTTGTTGTTGCTTTATAATTAATTATCAGAGAATTATCATTTAAGGTATATGTGACTTTTACATCAAGTTGTCCTGGGTAGTTTTCTTCTCCGTCTTCTGATATGTAATTCAATTCTACACCGTTTTCAATTTCTTTAGAATTCCATATTTTTTTATCAAAACCTATATTCCCGCCATGAAGATGATTTTTACCGTCATTGCAATTTAATTGATATTGAGTACCGTCAATTTCTATTAAACCGTTTTTTATTCTGTTACAACATCTTCCGACTGTTGCACCTATGTATTTTGTCTGTCTTTTATATTTTTCAATATCATCATAACCAAGGACTACATCAATAATTTCCCCGTTTTTGTTAGGAGTTTTTATTGATATTATGGATGCACCTAATTCTGAAATTTCTATTTCTAAATAATCATTCTTTAAAATCATGATTTTATGATAACATAAGAATTGTATTTTGAGGAAGTTTTAGGAGAAAATATATGAAAGTTTTATTATTTAATGGTAGTTCTAATGAGCATGGATGCACTTATACAGCGTTAAAAGAAATTGCAGATGTATTAGAAAATAATGGAATTAATTCTGAAATTATTCAAATCGGAAAAGGTCCTATCCGTGATTGCATTGGTTGTGGGGCTTGTAGAAAAGTTGCTGGTAAATGTGTATTTAAAGATGATATGGTAAATGAATCAATTGAAAAAGCAAAAGATGCTGACGGCTTTGTTTTTGGTTCTCCTGTTTATTATGCTCATCCTAGTGGAAGACTTTTATCATTTATGGATAGATTATTTTACGCTGGTGGTGTAAATTTTAAATTCAAACCTGCAGCAGCAATAGCATCTGCAAGACGAGCAGGGACTACAGCATCTTTAGATGCTATAATCAAGCATTTTACAATAAATCAAATGCCTGTTGTATCTTCAAATTATTGGCCAATGGTGCATGGTGGTCAAAATTGTCCTGATGATGTGAAAAAAGATTTCGAAGGTTTGCAGGTTATGCGTACTTTAGGTAATAATATGGCGTGGATTTTAAAATGTATTGATGCCGGTAAAAAATCAGGGATTAATTATCCAACTGAAGAAGAAAGAATTTGGACTAATTTTATTCGCTAAGCTCTTAGTGCTCGTAAAGAATTTAATACAGCAAGTAATGCAACTCCAGTGTCAGCAAATACTGCTCCCCACATTGTGACACCCCCCATTGCTCCAAGTATTAAAAACAGAGCTTTTACACCGAGAGCAAATACTATATTTTGTTTTACGATACTCATTGTTTTTCTTGCAATGAGTATTGTTTTATATATTTTATTTGGGTTGTCGTCCATAATTACAGCATCAGCAGCTTCAATTGCAGCATCTGAACCTAATCCACCCATAGCAATTCCGGCATCTGCTCTTGTAATTACAGGAGCGTCATTAATTCCGTCTCCTACAAATATAACGCTTTTATGTTTATTCTTGCTATTAATTAATTCTTCAAGTTTTTCAACTTTTTGAACAGGCAATAATTCAGCATAGAATTTGTTTATTTCTAATTCTTTTGCAATATTTTCTGCAGAAAGATATGAATCGCCTGTAAGCATGACTGTGTCTTTAACTATTCCTTTTAGATTTTTTATTGCTTTTGCAGATGTTTCTTTTAATTCATCTGAAATTACTATATAGCCTATGTATTTTTTGTTTTTTGCTGTGTATAAAATTGTCCCTGCAACTTTTTCAGGCTGGTATGCAATTCCATATAATTCCATTAATTTTGAATTGCCAGTGAGAATTTCTTCCCCATTTACTATTGCTTTAATCCCATTACCTGCAATTTCTTCTATGTCTTTAACAAGTGATGTGTCAAGCGGGGTAGAAAATTCTTTTTTTAGGGAATTTGCTATAGGGTGGTTAGAATAAATTTCAGCAAGAGTTGTATATTTGAGCAATTCTTCTTTTGTTATATTGATTGGATTAATTTTAGTAACTTTAAATGTTCCTTTAGTCAAAGTTCCTGTTTTATCAAAAACAACTGTTTCTGTGTTTGCTAATGTTTCAATATAACAAGCCCCTTTTATTAAAATTCCATTTTTTGAAGCTCCGCCTATTCCTGCAAAAAATCCTAATGGAACAGATATTACTAATGCACAAGGACAAGAGATTACCAAAAATGTAAGTGCTCTTTGAAACCATAATTGAAAACCTGTATGAAGAATTATTGGAGGTAATAATGCTAAAAATATCGCACTTAAGACTACTGCAGGTGTATAATATTTAGCAAATTTTGTAATAAAATTCTCGGTTTTTGCTTTTTTAGAACTAGCGTGTTCAACAAGTTCAAGAATTTTTGATACTGTTGATTCTTTGAATTCTTTTTCAACTTTAATTCTAAGCAGTCCATTTTGATTTATACAGCCACTTATTGCATTATCGCCAATTTTTAATCCTCGTGGAACAGATTCTCCAGTTAGTGCTGATGTATCGACAGATGCTTCTCCTTCAATGATTTTTCCGTCCAGAGGAATTTTTTCACCAGCTTTTACAATGATAATATTACCTATTTTAACATCTGTAGGATTTATTTTGATAATCCCATTTTCTGTTTCTAAATTTGCATAATCTGGTCTGATATTCATTAATTCAGAAATAGATTTTCTAGATTTTTCAATAGCTTTGTCCTGTAAAAATTCTCCTATCTGATATAAAATCATTACCATTACAGCTTCTGGGTATTCTTTTATTGCGAATGCTCCAAATGTTGCAAGTCCCATTAAGAAATTTTCATCAAAAATTTGTCCTTTTGTAATATTTTTAATTGCTTTTAAAAGTACATCTCCACCTGATATTAAATATGCAGTCAGAAAAAATATAAATCTGATATTTTCTTGTGCATTTATCATTAATGCAATTAAAAATATTATTGCAGATAGTCCAATTTTAATTATTTGCAGTTTCCTGTTGTCTGAATATTCATGATGGTGATGATGTTCGCACATAAAATGTACCTCATATATCAATATTATAATTGAACAACTATTCAATTGTCAAGCCTAAGGTGTATCATTGTTACAAAAATTTGACAATTGAACAACTGTTAAACTATAATAAGTTTATGGAAGTTAAAAAGAGTGATTGCGAAGCAATAAATCCTGACATAGTAAAAAAAGTAATGCCTGATATGCCTGATGTCAGGAAATTATATGATTTGTCTGATTTTTTCAAGGTTATGGGTGATAGTACAAGAATAAGGTTATTATGGGCTTTAGAAGAAGCTGAAATGTGTGTGAATGATCTTGCTGTATTATTGGATATGACAAAATCAGCTGTTTCTCATCAGTTAAAAATATTGAGAACTGCAAAACTTGTGAAATCAGAAAAGCGTGGTAAAAATGTTTATTACGCATTGAATGATCACCATGTGAAAGTTATTCTTGAAATGGCATTAGAACATGTTAAAGAGTAAATTATAACATTTTTTGTTTTAATTCATTTCTCACATCATTTAATGGTCCGTTATTAGGGGTTCTTAAATTGTGGTAATATTTTTTCGCAAATGTTACAGGATACATTGGAAGCCATGTGAATTTTATGAAAATGTTAACAGTTTCTGCACCTTGAGAAAGCATTAATTCATCAATTGTTTCTTCATGTGATGGTGATATTGATGAGAATATTTTTAAGAAATAATCAGTAAATGTAAGAGCAGAATACCCAGAAGCTGTAACAGGGTCTTTTATAAATTCAGTGACTTTAAAATTGCTGTTTGTTTTTATACTTCTAATATCTTCAGGTAATGTAAATTCAGAACCTGCAATTTGTTCAATTTCATACCATTGACCGTTATATTGAATTCTCATAATATTAGGTTTTGGCATATAAATATCATCAAATACATTGCTTAAAAGGATTCTGCCATCTTTATCTGCAAGTCCGTATTTATAATTTTGTTTAGTTAAAAACATTCCGCCAAATAGTATGTTAATAGCAGAATATTCTGGAGGAAGTATGATTTCTCCTTTGTCATTGTATAGGGCGAAATCATTTTCGTTTCCAATTTTTAAGTATTTCCCGAGAATTCTTTCTGCATGTTTATATTTAGGTTCTACCAAATAATTTCCGTAATTATCAATTAGTCCGTATTTATTTTTCTTTTGAATAATCCAAGAAGAATCACCAAGTCTTATTAGCTTTTTGTATTGAGGTTCGACAATAATATTCTCTGATTTGTCTTTGAGTCCGAATAAATTCTTCTCATTGCTGAATACTGTTAAATCACTCATTGATAGATTATTGGTTAAAGTATTCGTATTAGTGTTAGTATTAGTTTCTGATGCGTAAGCATTACTACATAAAATTAGAAATAAAAATATAAATACAAAAAATTTCTTCATAATTAAATAATAACATAAAATAATTCATGTTATAATTTTTGTAGGATGATTAATTTGAATTTAAAGAAAAGAACAAAAATTGTTATTTCATTGGTTGTGTTAGCTTCTGTATTAGCAGCATCTCCATTTGTAATTTATTTAAAAGTACTACCTTATGCAGTATCAAATGAACATGTGATAAATTTTGTTGAAAAATCACTTAATAAGTATGCAGGATTAAAATTAGATATTAAAAATCCTGTTTTGAAAACAGAATTGTCACCTGTTATATCATTTAAAGTAGATGAATTAAATTTACATAATAATAAAAATGTATTGCTTTTATCTGTTGATAATTTTGATACTACAATTTCTTTTAAAGAAATTATGGATAAAAATATAATCATAAAAAAATTAGGAGCAGATTATATTTTTGCTGATATAAATAATCTAATGGCTTTAGCTCCAAAGCAACAAGAAAAGAAAGAACAACAAAAAAGTGAATGGAATTTAGACTTTTTTGATTCTCTTTTATATGTAAAAAAATCATTGTTCTTATATAAAGTAGAGCCTAATACTTATGTATCATTGAAAGCTGATGATATTGAAATAGATAATTCAAAGAAAGATTTTAGATATGTCCATTTTAATATCACATCAGATATCAGAAAATTAGGTAAGAATTTACACATAAATATAGCAGACAGAAATTCTGTATTTATAAAAAATAAAGCTCTTTATATTCAAAAATGTATACTTGCAGTGAATAATTCAAAAATTTATTTCAATGGTTATGCTGCAAGAAAGAAAAATTCTTATATAGAAGTATTTACTGATAAGATTTTAGTTTCTGATGTTTTAGAACTTATTGACTCAAATATTATTGAAAATAACCTGAATGAACCTTTAGCATTTTTCAAAGATTTAAAAGGTGATTTTAATTTTAATATAAAACTTACTAAAAAAGACTTAAACGGTGTTGTTAACTTGAATAGGATTTCTTGCAAACTTATTCCAGTTGATAATATTCCATTAATGCTTGAAAAAGGTAAAATCGTTATGACTAAAAATGATATAGTTATAAAAGATTTTGTCGGTTATTACAATAATAAAAAAGAGAATGCAATAGAGATGGAAGGTACGGTAAAAGATTACCTGAAATCTATTGATACAAATTTAATAACAAGAGCAGTTGTAACTAATGACTTTGCAAAAAATCAATTTTCTAATATGGTAGGAATTCCAATCACTTTAGTTGGTGGTTCTACAAAGACAAGATTAGATATAAAAGCTATAAATAACAAAATTGATTTGGTTTGGTTGTTTGGTTTGAAATCAGGTCAAGATATATTAATTGATGGAACTTCTTTGACTCCTACAAATTATAGGAGAATGTTAAAAGCTGATATGCATTATGAAGGAACATTATTCAATATAAAATCAATTGATTACTATATTGCACCTGAGAATATGCCAAATGAGAAAAAGAAAAAAATACAGCCTGTTGTAAAAATTGCTGGTAATATAGATGTTTCAAAACCTGTGCCAAATGTTTTAAATTTAGGTTTTGAAATACCAAAGCCACTTCCAAGTGAATTTTTAAATGTTTTAATTGGTCAAAAAATGTTTAAAAAAGGTACAATTGCAGGTAATATGGAATTTGTAAATACCGGAAAATATCCTTCATTAAACGGTAAACTTACTATGGATAAAGTTCGAATTCCATCACAAAGGCTTTATTTGAAACATGGAGAAATGAACACTGAAAATGGTCTTTTAAATCTTGTGGCTGATGGCCGTTACAGAAGATCTCAGTACGATTTTAAAGGAAGCTTAATTAATGAAATTAAATTTCCAATAGTTGTAA
>CALVEU010000090.1 GCA_944326635.1 Candidatus Gastranaerophilales bacterium
GTGTTGATATTACCGCCAACAGTCATATCTCCTTTCATATTGTATAATTCAGTTTGAGATGAAGATGTGTTGACATTCCCTTCAAATCTTAAGCCTTCAGAGCCTGAGATGTTTTTAATTAGGTTTTGACCTTGACCATCAACGCTAAAGCCACTTGAAACATTTACACCAGTTCCGTTTTCTCTAGCCGCAGCATAGAATCCATTATTATCGTCAAGATTACCGTTGCTGTTGTTGTGAACTTTTCCGCCAAGGTTTAATTTGCCTGAATTTGCAAGAATATTTAGTCTGCCACCGCTTGTGATTTCATTATTTACAGTCATATCACCTGAACCGTAATTTTTGATATTTGTATTTGCTGTATCATTTGTAATTTTGCCATCACTTGCGAGTGTCATTGACCCGCCACCGGCTCTATTAATAATTCCTAAGTTGCCTTCAGAAGTAATATTTCCTGAAACATACATATCGCCACTGTAGTTATTAATAGCTGTATCACCTTCGCTATTAATTGTACCTTGAAGATCTATTCCTTTTGAGCCTTCAGCAGTTTTTCCATCATGTTTCATTGCTAAATTATATCCGGCACCTTCATTAGTAATATTACTTAATGTACTTGTAGAGATACCTGTTGAGTTATTTCTTGACCATAATGTAAGAGATCCATCTCTATTTGTTATTGTACCACCTTTGGTGTTGCTGCTGTCATTTTTTAATGCAAGTTCCCCCGCATCATTATAAATAGTTAGTCTGCCTGTATTATCAATATTTCCAACGATAGTCATACCATCATTACCGTAGTTTTTAATTTTTAGTTGGCCTTCGTTAGTTACTGTAGAATTTTTAGTAAATATTAAACCAGTGCCATTACCTCTATTTTCAATTGCCATATTGCCTGTGTTTTGAATTTTTCCATTAACAAGCATAGCTCCAGCTTCGTTATTGATTGCTGTTTCTGCATCTATACCGTTATTAGTAACAGTTCCATCAATTGTCATCCCATTAGTTCCACGGTTTTTAATAGAAACAGTTCCATTTCCGGCAACATTTCCTTTTGATGCAATTGATAATTTTCCAGAACCATTATTTAAAATGTTTATGGCTCCGTCATCAACTGATACTTTTCCATTAACAGTTAAATCTCCGGATTTGTTTTCAATCGATACTAGACTGTCAGATTTTACTCCGCCAATTTCCATTCCAGATCCGGAATTTTCTAATCTAACAGTTCCTGCTGAGGCAATTTTATCTGCAGTATTAGAAATTACCATTTCCCCGCCTCTGTTAACTATTCTTATTGATCCGCCATTAACAGTTCCGGTAATGTTCATTCCGCCAGCACCTTCATTGACAATATTATTAGCACCTTTTGCAACTGCAGAACCGCCAAGAGTTAGTGCTCCAGTACCATTGTTAGTGATTGCAAGATCTTTATCTGTTGAAAGTTTTCCATTTACTGTAAGGTTTGCACCTTTATTAGAAATATTTAAGTTAGCACCTTCATTTTTTACTGTACCAGTGATATCAAGATCTCCTGATTTATTATATACATTTAATTCATTTGTAGATTGAATAAGTCCTGAAATGTTTGTGCCACCATTACTTGTGATATATAAACCATTATTTGCTTGTCCAGCTTTTGCAGCTCCATTTACAACTGTTCCTGCGATGTCTGTATTTCCAGATGATTTTATTTGAATATTTGTTCCATTTGTTGTAAATGCAGATGCTGTTTTTATGCCATCTGTGTTAACAAGAGAATTGAAAAGAGCATTAGCGTCATTTAGAGCTGTGGATTTATCTGTAAATGCTTGGTTTGATTTGATTCCATTAATTAAAGCACCACCACTTGCAATCGCAATATCACCGCCTCTTAGTTGAATACCGTTTCTTGCAAGAATTTTCCCTTCAACAGTAATATTTCCAACATTAGCTTCGTTATTTAATAAATTGGAGATATTGTTGATATTTGTGTAGTTTCTTGCGTCATATTCTCCTTTTAATGTGTTATATTTATCGTCTGTAGGGGTAATAACGGATAATGAACCGACATTTAATACTCCACTAGCACCTATTGCCATTCCGCCAGGAGTTATAAATACTGCATGCCCGTTATGAAAATTTCCATCTCGCATTGTATTTAATATCCCGTCAATGCGAACTCCATTATTTACAAGGTTAATAAATGTTTCTAAATCTCTGGAGTTACCATATTTAAATATTAAATTTGCGATATCTCCTTTACTTAAGTTAAAGTTGTCGTATTGTCTATAACCGACATCTCCATTTACATGCGAAGGATCAATGTTGAAAACGCCATTGTTTCCAGTAACACCAGTAATATCGGTTGCACTAACACTCGATACTGATAAAAATGCTGCTACTGCTGCAATAAATAATTGCTTTTTGTTCATAATATACTCCTTGTTTTTGAAAGTTAATTTTAAATTTGTTTAATTCATAGATTAAAATATAAAAATAAATTAATTTGCGTGTTTATTAAAAAATATTAATAAATTTTTTAATTAGTTTTTGCTTTAAGTAATAAATAATTTATACTCCTTTGCTTAAAAATTTTTATTGCACATATAATAATAAAGTATTCTAAAATGTCAGAATTGCATAAATTCTATATTTGTTAAGAAATGTAAACTACTATTATCCTCTAAATGCACCCCAAGCCTTAATTGTACCCTTTTGATATTTTATTAAAAAATAATTTCCATTTGGTTTAAATTCAATGGTCGCTTCCATAAATATTTGAGGTTCATCTGGTGTCATCCCTACTTTTTCTCTCTTTTTATTTGTATCTTTTCTTGCTTTTTCTTCTTTTTTTAATTCTTTTTTTACCGTTTTATTATTTAATCTATTTTGTTCTGTAGCATCTTCTTCTATTTTTATTACAGGAATAATTGCGATAGGATTTTTTGATTCCATAAGAATTAAAAAATCTCTGGAATCAGAAAGAGCTAACTCATAATATCCTGGCTTAATAATTTCTCCTTCATTGTTATATAGTGGGTCAGGAATAATTATTGTTGGGTATTCAGAATCTTTTAAAGAATACTTGTAAATAGCTTGACTTCCGACATAATATCCAGAAGTCTCTTGTGGCGCTTGAGGATATGGTCTTATGTATTTATGTGTTAAAACTTTTTCTACAAAAATCCCTTCAAACATTATTTTAGCCTCTGTATTAGACATTTTATTATATTTTGAGTTTCTGTAAAGTTTTTTCCT
Organism: Candidatus Gastranaerophilales bacterium; assembly: GCA_944326635.1. Lineage (GTDB taxonomy): Bacteria > Cyanobacteriota > Vampirovibrionia > Gastranaerophilales > Gastranaerophilaceae > Stercorousia. The sequence continues at coordinate 3,241 of CALVEU010000090.1, forward strand.
AAAGCTTTTTCTCCTCCAACAAATATTAATGACATATAATTTTGCGAATTTTCTAAATCATTGCTTTTTTGTAATAGTCTATAAGCTTCTCTCATTAATCTTTTAAGTCTGTTTCTTTTAACGGCTCTTTTATGAGTTTTTTTGCTAACGACAAATCCAACACGAGTGCAGGTTTGAATATCTTTTTTTAAAAGTCCTGCAAACAAAGTTATTCCCTCTTTGTGATAGGAATTTTTAATTCTATATGTAGCTGCGAAAGCTGCTTTACTTTTTAATCTGTATTGTTTTTTTAGCATATTTTTGTAAAACAACACAGCACGTCAAATATATTCCGACCTGCTGTGTTTTAAATTTAGTAAAAACTGTTAATCTTTAAATTAATGATTAAGCACGTTTTTTAGCTGAGATAGCTAATTTATGACGACCTTTAGCACGACGTCTGTTTAAAACTTCTTGTCCGCCAGGTGTTGCCATTCTTGCTCTAAAACCACTTACATGTTGTCTTTTTACTTTTGTTCCTTCTAGTGTACGTCTCATTTTTCTTTATTCCTTTTAATTTATATTTGTCGTATAATTCTAATGTTAAATTAAAAAAAATTATTAGTCAACCAAAAAAGAGGGGCAGGTTAAATAATATGAACAAAAAATGTAAAATAGGATTTATCGGCTGTGGAAAAATGGCTAGTGCTATTATAAAAGGTACTATATCTTCTAAATTTTTACCAAAAGAAAATATAAAAGGTTCAGAAGTTAACTGTACAGTTGCAGAATTGGCTCAAAGCAGATTAGGTATTGAAGTATTAACAGATAACAGATTTTTAACAATGGATAGTGATGTAATATTTATTGCTACAAAACCAAATTATGTTGCAAATGTGCTAGAAGAAATCAAAGATGAATTAACTCCAGATAAATTAGTTGTATCAATTGCAGCTGGCGTGTCAACTAAAAAAATAGAAAAAATAATCGGAATGCAAAGAGTTGTAAGAGTAATGCCAAATACTCCGGCTTTGGTTTTAGAAGGAATGAGTGGCGTATGTAAAGGTGCTTATGCCTCAGAAGATGATGCTGAATTTGTAATGGAATTACTCTCAAATATTGGTAAATGTATTGAAGTATCAGAAGATCAAATAGACATTGTAACAGCTATTTCAGGATCCGGACCTGCGTTTTTCTATAAAGTTATAGAAGATATGGCTAGAGCTGGTGAAAAATTAGGTTTAGATTATGAAAAATCTCTAATGTTAGCTACTCAAACAGCTTTAGGTTCAGCTAAAATGGTTATGAATAGGGGTGAAATTCCTGTTCAAACTTTAATTGATAACGTTGCGACAAAAGGTGGATGTACATTTGTTGGTATATCTGTGATGAATGATGAAAATTCTGATAAATTATTCTATGATGTAATTTCTCAGACAACTAAAAAAGCAAATGAATTAGGTAAATAATTATATTTTACCATGGGTAATCTGCAGGAAATTCCCAATTGTTTTTGTAAAGAATTGTAGAACAAGTATAATAAGAATTTCCTGTAAGATTTTTTGTATAGCATCTTTGTTTCAAGTATTCATAATCTTTATCTAAATATGGTGGTTCTAATAGACCAGTTTTGTTATTTATAAAAAACCAAAATATATTTCTTGTCCCTTTTATATTGTTATAATCAAATAAATTGTTTTTATTTGAAACTATTTTGGTTAGAAATATGCAACCGATTGTTTGTTCACTTGTTTTTCCGTCAAGACCATTAATTTTGTCAGAACATATGACTTGAGTACTATCTGGAAATATCATAGAGTAACCTTTTGTAAAACTACCTGATATGTGTATATTTGTATCTGTTTTTATTGTTTTAATATGTTTTTTTAGATAATCTTCATATAATTTTTCAGCAGAACTGATTTCCCAATATTCAAATTCGCCATATTCATTTTCTGCTAATTTTATTGCTTGGTTAAAATTTGTATATAATTTTTTTACTTTACCAGCAGTCGCTTTTTTTTGATAATTAGCAATTAAACTCGGCATAGTCATTGCAGCAACTATACCAATAATACCGAGAGTGATTAAAACTTCTGCAAGGGTGAAAGCCTTACAATTATTTATGTTTTGCGGGGGGGGGGGCACTCTCAAAGCTTCTTGAATAAACATTTTTCAACCTCCATATTTTTTATTATTATTTATTATTTTTAATTATTTGTCAATAGTGTTATTGTTTATTTTTGCTTTATTTAGAAAATCTAATAAACCTAAGACTTTTGTAGATTTCTTTCCGAAAGTCTTTTTTAATATCAATCCTTGTTTTAATCCTAATATACAAGCAGGGCAAGCTGTAATTACATAATCTGTATTTGTTTTTAAAATATTTTCAGCTTTTTTTATTGAAATTTCTTTTGAAAGTTTTGGATTTTTTAGTGCAAATTCTCCTGCTAGTCCGCAGCATTCATCGTAATTTTCCATTTTTATATACTCAACATTTTCACAATTTTTTAAAAGAGGTTCAAGAAAATCATCATTTTCAAGATGGCAGGGTTTATGGAATGTTACTTTCACAGGTTTTTGAAATTTGAATTTTATATTTTCTTTTAAAATAAGTTTTCCGAGACTGATAAAATTCACATCCATATACTGTTTTAATGTACTCTCGCAGCTTGCGCAGTCTGTCAGAAGATAATCAAAATCGCAGTCTGACATTTTTAAATTATGCTGTTTTACTTCTTCAAACCGTTCAAGGTTTCCGCTTGATAAAAAGGGCAGCCCACAGCAGTCAAAATCTTTTTCAATTATTTCAACATTAGTATTTGCAAATATTTTTTCTAAATAATTATCTGTTCTCGGACATAAATTGTTCACACACCCTTTGAAATATAAAACTTTTACTTTTGCGTTCCGTTTAATAGCATATTTAGGGCGAAACGGATGTGTTATGAATTTGAAAATTTTTATAAAATTGCCGAAAACGTATTTTGATTCAAGTAAAAAAATAATTTTTCCGAAAAGCGTATTTTTTGCATATTCGTATTTTGCGGTTTCAAAAATTTTGCATACATCAATTGCGCTTGGACAAAAATCAGTACATTTCCCGCATTTTAGACATAAATCAAGATATTTATTTATATTTTTGTTGAGTTTTAAATCTCCTTTTAAGACACCGTCAAGCATTACAAACTTTCCTCGGGAAACAGCACAGTCGTTGCCTGTTATTTTATAAACAGGGCATACTGACTGGCATAACCCGCATTTAGAACATTTATTTATTTCATCTTTAAAATCAGAGAGTTTTTTCATTACAGTATATAATACTATCATGAAATAATTTTTTTATTTAATAAAATCGCCCCAATATCTGTTATGTGTATTATCTGGACTTATGTCAAGGAGAGCAAAATATGAACATGTATATTGGGCAAGAGTTGATGTTTTGTTACAGTATTCTGTTTTATCAGGCAGCTCAATATCAGAGTTTCCGGATAGTGATGAACCTGTATATGGAATTACGTTTCCTTGTGATGTAAAGGTAAAAACAAACCAGTCATAGCCATATTTATTTGGTCCTTTTCTTCCATTTATATCTATACATACTTTAGGACCTGTTTTAATGTTTAAATCAGTTACAGCATTATCAAATAGTATTACTCTACCGCTTGTTTCAAGCATTATTCCACTTTCATCACAGGGGTGGGTTGTTTTTCCGTCCAGAATTGTTCCTGAATTTAGGTTAGTAGGTTCATATCCAAGTTCTTTCCAGCCTTGATTATAAGTTTTTTCAGATATAACAGTTTTATTGGAAAAGTAACTCAAAAATTTTTCAAATGTTTGTGTTGGCTTTATATTTCCGGTACATTTGTATTTGCAGTCATAGGCATAACTGTAATCATAAACAGTCATTTCTTCCTGAATTTCAAATAATTTAGCGGCATTATTTAAATCACTGTATGCCTTTTTAAACTGGGATTGTAAAACTTTAGTTCGATGATTAGAAATAAGAGTCGGCAATGTCATTGCTGCTATAATTCCAATAATACCTAAAGTAATTAAATTCTCAGCAAGAGTAAAAGCCCTAGAATAACCTATGTTTCGCGGGGGGGGGGCACTCTCAAAGCTTCTTGAATAAACATTTTTCAACCTCCATATTTTTCTATATTATTTATTATTTTTTTATTTTTGTCAAGTAT
>CALVEU010000091.1 GCA_944326635.1 Candidatus Gastranaerophilales bacterium
GGAGAATGTACAACTGATGGAAATTCATTATGCCGTTTGAAACAAATTCAACCAGTTAAGTTTTTCTTCTAACTCAAATGCTCTATAGTATCACAACTTTTGAGCTTAGAAGTAAGGTGTCGAATATTTCGACACCTTTTTCCTTTTAGATAGTTAATTTAATTCTTTTCCATGTAAGTCTGTTCCACCTGTTTTTATGAGGTTATATTTATCTGCAATTCTTTCGACTTCTTTTGCTGTGTGGAATTTAATAATTCCTCTATGGCGTTTATATGGATAATATACTTCAATTCCATCAAGTCCGTAAGAAATAAGTTTTTTTACAAATCTTTCAAGATTTATAGCCCAACAACAAGCTGGATGGGCTAATACTGCAATTCCTCCGGCATTATGAATGGCTTCTATGAGTTTTTTTATATTTCTAGTTGAAAAAATTCTTATTATATCTAGTTCTGTCTCTTTTTTATTTTTTGCACAAAATGTTTGTAATTCTTTATTGTTAATATCGATATTGTATGCTAATAAATGCATAAATACATAACCACACCATACATCAAATTCTATTCCTGGAATTATTATATCTTCTTTCAAAATGTCTGTTTTATGATAGGCTTCAAGTGTATTATGATCGCAAAATGCAATTTTTTTATATCCGAGTTCTTTTGCTTGTTTAATTATTTCAATTACATCTCCTTCACCGTCTGAAAATGTTGAATGGAGATGTAGATTAACTTTTTTATTTATAAAATCTTCTTTTGTAAAATTTTCCATATTTGTACTAAAATTATTATACAATAAATGAAAATTTTTTACAGGAGAGATATGGCAAAAGAAGATAAAAGTGTTTGGTTAATATTTTTTGAAGGTATAAAAATTTATGCATTGAATATTCATAAATTTTTCTTGTACATGGCATTTCCTGTTTTGGGCCAGTTATTAGGCCTTTTTATGATATTTGGCTTAACTTATTGGTATACTCAAAATTTACAGGATTTAACAGTTAAATATCCGGCCTTGAAAGATTTTTCAACAATGCTTTTATGTATAATTCTTTCGGTTGTGCCTGGTTTGTTAATTTGGGCAAGAGCTTTTTGGGATTATTTAGTTTCTTATGGCGCTTTGAATTCTATGACTGATGGGTATTTAAATACAGGTAGGGTTTATGATTTTAAAGCTCATAATTCTGTAGTTACTAAAAAGACTTTTTCTTTTATTGTTCTTTGGTTTTTGTTTAGTATATTTACAATTATTTCTGTAATTCCTGTTTTTTGGATTATAGGTTTTGTATTTTTTATTTACTTTATACTTATATTTCAAGTGTTTACATTTGAAAATGGCTTATCTCCTATTGGTTATTTCAGAAGAAGTTTGCAGTTAGTTAAAGGAAAATTTTCAAGAACATTTTTATTAATGACTTTATTGACTATTTTTACTTATTATTTCTTGACAGCAGGTTTAGGGGTAGTATTTGATGCTCTTAATTTTACGAAACCTATAGCAAAAATGTTTGAGGCTTGGTCTTATTCATTGCCTTTAGAATATATTGAACAATTTAATGTTACACCTGCATTGATTGGTAGTGAACTTGTAAAACAAATTATATTTTTCTTAGTAATTGGTTTTACTTTACCAATAAGAAGTATTTGTTGGACTTTGTGGTACAACAATTTAGCAACTGATGATATGCCTATGGAAAAGTCTCAGCGTAAGTCTAGAAAAAGTAACTCTAAAAAAGTTGTTGCAAAAACTTTCAAGATTGAAAAACGTGGTATTGATCCTGAAATAATCAGACGTGCAAGATTGGAAGATGATGAGTATTAAATTATGTTTGTTTGTAAAAATTGCAAAGCTATAGATAAATTTGAATTAATGTTTTCTCCTGATTACAGAGGAGAAAAAGTATTTCTGCAAGAATACAATAAAGATGGTGATATTGTGATTACTGTTGATGGTTATAAATTTATTCCTGATTTGCAATTTATGAATGATCATGCTGTATGCAAATATTGCGGACAGATTTATATGTGGGATTATGAAGGTAAAAATTATAATTTATAAGGAAGGATAAAAATGAAAAGAGAAGGCAGAGCAAATAACGAAACTAGAGAAATTAAGTTTATAAAAGATTATACAAAACATGCATTAGGTTCTGTTTTGGTTCAATTTGGTGATACAAAAGTAATTACGACAGCATCAGTAGAAGAAGGAAAACCAAAATGGATGGATAAAGAAGAAAAAAGGGGCTGGGTAACAGCAGAATATTCACTTTTGCCTTCTGCTCCAAATACAAGATGCCAAAGAGAGAGAACAAAAATATCAGGAAGAACTCAGGAAATTCAAAGACTTATTGGTAGGAGTCTTAGAGCTTGTGTTGATTTAGAAAAAATGCCTGATTTAACAATTACAATTGATGCAGATGTCATACAAGCAGATGGAGGTACTAGAACTGCAAGTATTTGCGGAGGTTTTTTAGCTTTAAAAATTGCAATTGAAAAATTGTTAGTAAATGGAACATTAAAAGAAAATCCCATAATTGAACCTATTGGAGCAATCTCTGCAGGTATTGTAGATGGAGAGGTTAGACTAGACTTAGATTATATTGAAGATTCTCATGCTCAAGTTGATAGTAATGTTGTTTTGACTAAAAGTGGTAAAATTATTGAATTCCAGACAACTGCAGAAGGTGAACCTTATGAGCAGTCTCAAATGATAGAAATCTTTAATGTTGCTCAAGAAGGAATAAAAAAAATAGTTGCGATGTATGATTTAGTTTAGTATAATATTTCATTATTAGAGCAAAAGCTTGTTATTTAATAATTGCTTGACTAAAGGTCAGCAGAAAGGGGAAAAATGAAAAAAATATTAATTGCATCTTTAATTCTTGTTATGAGTAGTGCGGCATCAGTTTATGCAGCTGATTCTCAACCTACTACTTATACAGAACGTTTAATTCAAAAACATACGCAAAAAATTGTTGATAAAGAAAAACAATTGCAAGAACAGCAAAAAGCAAGAGAAGAAGCTCGTTTGAAGCAAAAAGAAGAGTTTCAAAAGAAATTAGAAGCAGATAGAAAAGCTCGTGAAGATGCTGCGAAAGCTAGAAAAGAAAAATACGAAAAGAAAAAACAGTTGTGGAATGAATTAATTTCTGAATAAGGAGATTTATTATGAAAAAGAAATTAGCTGCTTTACTAGCAATAGCTGTTATGTCTATGTCCTCAGTTTATGCTGCAGAATCTCAAGGACCTATTTCTAGATGGCTAGATGGTGTAACTGGAAAAGTTGCAAGAAAAGAACAATCAGCTTATCAAAAACAACAAGCAAAACAACAAAAATTAGCAGCAAAGAAAAAAGCAAGAGAACAAAAACTTGCACAAAAAAGAGCAAAAGCGAAACAAAAAGAATTAGAGAGAAAAAAGAAAGCTGCTGAAAGACAAAAAAGAGTTGAGAAAAAAAGAAAACAGTTTAAAGATTTATTCTCAAAAGATTAATGTTTAAAAGGTACTTCAAAAAAGTACCTTTTTTGCATTCATTATATCTCTGTGATACAATTATTGTATAATTGGAGTTAATTTATATGCAGACTTTAATAAAGACTCTTACTGGGGCACAAATTGTAATAGAAACATTAAATAAATTAGGGGTAGATTCAATTTTTGGTTATCCCGGAGGAATTGTGCTTGGTGTTTATGATGAATTATCAAAGCAAAATAGGATAAAACATTACTTGATGCGTCATGAACAAGCTGCTGTACATGCCGCTGAAGGTTATTCAAGAGTTAGTGGAAAATGTGGTGTTGCTATTGTTACATCAGGACCAGGGGCAACCAATATTGTAACAGGTGTTGCAAACGCTTATCTTGATGGATATCCAATTGTTGTAATTACTGGTCAGGTATCTGCTGAGTTATTGCATAAAGATGCATTTCAGGAAGTAGATATTATTGATATTACAAAATCTTGTACTAAAGCAAATTTTCAAGTAAAAGATGTAAAAGACTTACAAAAAACATTAGTAGATGCATTTGCGATTGCAATGTCAGGAAAAAAGGGGCCAGTTGTTGTAGATATTACTAAAAATGTTTTTTTAGAAAAATTTGATTATGATGACCTATTAGATCAAAATTTAATTGAACCGAATATTTCTGAAATTAATATTAATAAAGCTATTGAGGCAATTTTTTCTGCCAAAAATCCATTAATAGTTGCTGGTGGAGGGGTTATATTATCTGATGCTTCAAAAGAAATTTTTGAGTTCGCAAAGTTGTTAGATATCCCTGTGGTATCTACTATGATGGGTTTAGGTGGCTACCCTGCTAATGATAAAAATTATTTAGGAATGGTGGGGATTTTTGGTCACCCTTCTGCTAATAAAGCTGTAAGAGATAGCGATTTAATTTTTGCTGTCGGTGCAAGATTTAATGATAGGATCAGATGTTGTTTTCCAAATAATGAACTATCTAAAAAACTTATTCATATAGATATAGATGAAAATGAAATATCAAGAGTCGTACCAGCTTCAATATCAATTGTCGGTGATGCAAAACAAGTTTTAAATTTGATGATTTTAAAGATAAAAAAAACATCCATTAAAAAATCTTTTTCGTGGCCTAATGATTTACAATTTAAAAATGTAATGCCTTTGAAACGTTCTGAAAAAATGCATTCTTTTGAAGTTATGCAAGAGATTAATAAATATATAAAAGATAAAAATATTGTGGTAACAACAGAAGTTGGTCAGCATCAAGTATGGGCTTCAAGATACTTAGAGTTTAATCTTCCAAGAAAATTTATAACTTCAGGGGGATTAGGGACTATGGGATTTGGCTTCCCAGCTGCAATTGGAGCTTCTGTTGCAAATAATAGTTCTGTGGTTTGTATTGCGGGGGATGGCTCTTTGCAAATGAATCTGCAAGAACTAGCTGTTTGTGTTGATTATAATATACCTGTTAAAGTATTTATATTAGATAATGGTTATCTTGGAATGGTAAGACAATTTCAAGAAAAACAATGCGATGAAAGATATTTTGCTACTAAGATTTCCAATCCGGATTTTCTTAAGTTTGCAGATGCATATAATGCAAAAGCATTAAGAGTAGAAAAGTTAGAAGAAGTTAAAAGTGCTTTAGATTTTGCCTTTTCTACAGCTGGACCTGTTTTTGTTGATTTTGTGGTAGAACCAAAGGAGCTTTTATAATTAATTATGGCAAATAAAAAAAGGCTTTTAATATTGATTTGTATATATGTAATTGTTATTCTGTGTTTTGCAACTTATTATACTTGTGTATTTATAAATAAAGCTGCAGTTGTTTCTTTTAAAAAATTATATTCTGAATATTCTCAGGCTTTAAATTATACCGTAGCTCAAATGGGTGGCGATATTGCCTGTTATTATAGTTTAGATAAATCTGTAAAGAGTGATTTTTCAGGTTGCGAAAGATTTTATAAAAATTTCGCAACGAATTTGAAAGTCCAAAAGTATTGTAAAAATAATGCATTAGAAAATCGTTGTATTCCTGTTTATAGTGCTTATGCAAAAACACCATCTTGTGCTGGCTTTTCCGAAAGTATGATGAATAAATATAATCAATCTTTTGTAATGTATGATAATACAAATTTGACTGTATTTAATAAACCTGCGCATTCTCCAAAACCAATGTTTGCAGTTGATAGTAACGGATTACTGTTTCCTAATAAAACTGGATACGATTTATTCAGTCTTGTGATTGTTCGTAATAGAAATGGTAACTATACTTTTCATCCTAATGTAACTTATTGTTTGCCTAGGGAAAAAGATGGAATTAAAAATATTAAGGATGTTTATAAGTAAGGTCGGTTCGATTTTATTAGTCCATTTGTGAATAAACTCTTTTAATTTCTTGAATATCTTGCCACATAAGCCATTTAGGACTACCTTTTTCTCTTGAATCATTTCTTAAAAGATATGATGGGTGAAATATTGGCATCATTTTAGACATATGAGGCCCTTCATACCATTTCCCTCTAATTTTTGTAATTCCTTGCGTTGTACCAAGTAGTGAATTTACAGCAACTCGGCCACATAATAGGATAATTCTAGGTTTTAGAATTTCTATTTGAGCATCTAAATATTCTTTGCAAGCTGCTTTTTCATCAGGTAGTGGATCTCGATTTTCAGGCGGACGACATTTTAGAGTGTTGCAAATGTAGACATCTTTTTGTCTTGATAAACCAACTGATGCAAAAATTTTATCTAATAATTGACCAGCTTTCCCTACAAAAGGTTCTCCTTTTTGATCTTCATAATATCCAGGAGCTTCTCCTATAAGCATTAATTTATGATTTGGAATACCTCCTGAAAATACAATATTAGTTCTTGTTTTGCCAAGTGGGCATTTTTCACAAGAAAGACATTTTTCTTTTATTTTTTCTAATTCTTCTATTTCTGTTTTAGTAGCTTCTTGCATAGATATTAATCCTTATTAAGCAACAGAATTAGTTTCCGGTTCTAATATTGAGATTACAGCATTATTAATACTCAAATATTTTTTGATCGTATTTTCAAGATCATCAATTGTTATATCTTCTAAATCTTTCAAATAGTTTTCAATTAGTTTTAAGTCTTCGCAAACTGTCATGTAATAACCGATTGTTTCACCTATTTCAGATACGGTTTCAGCAGCAAATGCAAAACGTGATTTAATTTTTTTCTTTGCCTTTTCAAGTTCTTCTTCAGAAATTTTTATCTTTAGAAGATTTGCGATTTCTTTTTTTATTAATTCTATTGCAATTTCTTTTTTCTCAGGTTTGAAATTAGCTTGGATGAAGAAATTATTTCCATCTTTAAATTGATAATGTTCAGCATTTGCCATATTGAATATTTGCTCAGGCTGTTTTTCGATTAAATTTTGGTATAATCTTGAACTTGTACTTTCTCCTAAAATTATGCTGATTATATCAAGTTCTATATTTTCTTTTAGTTGATTAGCTTTTGGTCCTAAAAATCCGACCATCAAGTATGAAGTATTTGTTTTTGCTTTATTTTCAACTACTATTGTGTGGTCAGTAGGTGCATCTATTTTATTAATTTTTTTAGGAGCGTTTGGACGTCCTTTAAAATCAAATTCTTTTTCTACTTTTTCTAAGACTTTTTGTTTATCAAAATCTCCGACAATAATAGTTGTCATATTTTCAGGGGAATAGAATGTTTGGTAATAGTTCATAATTTCATCTCTTGTAACTTGAGAAATTATTTCTGGAGTTCCTATTACATCACGTTTGTATGGGTGTTTTTTATACATGTTGAAGTTGCATGCGTTGTATACTTTTGTCCAATTTTGGTCTTTGCGCATTCTAATTTCTTCAATTACAACGTGTCT
>CALVEU010000092.1 GCA_944326635.1 Candidatus Gastranaerophilales bacterium
TAGGAGTTTGAACATCTGCGCAATCTTTAAATAATTCATTATAATAATAAGCGTGTTTACGTCTAGCTTCATTCCATTCTTTAATGTGAGGCAATTTTACACGAAGAATTGCAGCCTGAATTTCATCAAGACGGCTGTTTACACCAATTTCATCGTGATGATAACGAATAGCACCACCGTGGTTTCTTAAAGCAACAGCTCTATCTCTTAATTTTTCATCACTTGTCATTAATAGACCGCCATCACCCATTCCGCCTAAATTTTTAGTAGGATAAAAACTTAAGCAACCAAAGTCTCCAAATGTACCAACCATTTTCCCTTTATATAAAGCACCAATTGCTTGGCAACAATCTTCAATTACATGTAGATTATGCTTTTTAGCGACAGCCATAATAGTATCCATATCACAAGGCTGACCGTATAAGTGAACAGGAATAATTGCTTTAGTTCTTGGTGTAATTGCTGCTTCCAATTTTGAAGCATCTAAGTTAAAAGTATCTTTATCAATATCTACAAAAACAGGTTTTGCACCAACAATTCCAATAGCTTCAGTAGTAGCTACGAATGTAAATGCAACAGTAATTACTTCATCACCTGCACCAATATCTAATGCACGTAAAGCGATATGCAAAGCATCAGTACCTGAATTTAAGCCTACAGTATATTTACAACCGATAAAATCAGCCATTTCTTGTTCAAAAGCCTTTGAATTAGGTCCAAGAATATAAGATCCTGAACGTAAGACCTCACAAACTGCTTTTTCAACTTCAGCACCAATAGTTGCATATTGGCGTTTTGAATCTAAAATAGGTATCATATTTCTCTCCTTTTTTTGCCATTATTTATAGCCTATAGTATTAGTTTACCACAGTATTTCCATGTCTTTATATAAGCTTAATAATATATATTAAACTCTAAACTGCCTCTTTATCAAAAATCAAAGTCCTTGCAACTGCAACCATTGTCCAAAAAACAAACTGGATTTGAGGTCTGAAAAATACTGTATCAACCATACCATGAATACATACTGCAACAATTGAAATTACCGCAGAAGATACGATTATAACAGATTTAGTATCATTGGATTTTAATATAAAATTGATTGCATTTTTTACTAAATTTATTAAAAAACCAACAAATGCGATTAGTGCAAAAATACCACTTTCTACTGCAATTTCTAAAAAGATATTGTATGCACTTAATGCATCAAAACCTGTTTTCATATATAATCCATATATTTCCCTAAAGTTTTGATTTCCAACACCAATACCTAATAACCAGTTATCTTTAAACATTTCAATAGAAGAATGATATACATTAAATCTGAATGAATTTGAAGAATCCTGACGCATTGCAAATATAGAAAGAACCCTTGCTCTCAAAGAGGTAACTAATAACATTGCAGATGTTGCGATAGCAACTACACCACCTACAATAGACAAGTATATTTGCTTATAATTATTCCATAAATATTTAGCAGATACTCCGAACATACACGCGAAAATTACCATCATTCCTATATATGAACCTCTACATCCTGTTAAGAATAATGTCATAGTAGAAAACAACGATAAAATTAATCCAACTATTGAATATTTATATTTTTTATCTACAAATAAATATCCAGCCAATCCGTATAATGCAGGAATTCCAGCAACAAAATACCCACCTAATAAATTAGGATTATAAGGTTTTAAAGTTCCATACACACGTGTCATAACTTCTTCTGGATTTAAACCGGAAACATCTTGCCACCCTGATATTTCTTCTACATGAGAAAAGTTTTGTAAAAAACCTATCACAGCTTCAAAACTTACACAAACTCCAATTGCAGCTAGAATGTATGGAATTTTATTTTTATTATTTTTTAGATATTGCACTAATGAAAAATAAAAAGCTAAATATGTAAATGTTTTGAAAAAACCTTTCAAACTTAAATGAAATAAAGTAGAACCTGCTAAACTAATTATTACAATCATAAAATAAGCTAAAAGCCATAACTCAAAGTTTTTGCAATCTAATTTTTCATCAGGTTTAGTTAATATTTTTACAAAAGTCAGAAATACTGTAATTAATGCAATAAAACCGATAACATCAGATGACATTACTGTTGAAGATAAGAATACAGCAATTATAGAAATAAATATAAGAGCATCTATCTTCTGTAAAAATAAACTATTATTATACAAGTATTCAAATTTTGATTGAGTAAATTTTAATATATTATTAAACATTGTCATTAGCGTCTATAGAATTATGGTACTCATTGTCATCTGTAACAGGCATAATTTTTAAATCTGATACAGTTCCGTTAAATTTGTAATCTTTTCCTTCTAATGTAATAGGCAATCCCATTTTAATTTTATTACCGCCTACTACAGCACCATCTTTGGTTATTTTAGCAACATCAGACAATGTTACAACCAAATCATATACATTTGCCTGAGAAGGATCTTCAACAACCATAACTTTTTTACTATTTAATATTGGTAACACAATTTTTTTTCTATCAGCTTTTACATCTACAATATCTAAATCAGAATATGGAACATTTCTTATGCTAATAAAAGTTTTTTCTTGTGAACGCAATGGGATCTCATTCCCTGTTAAAGTTACTCCTCTGATATATACCTGAAAAGATATTTTTGAAGTTGCTTCAATTTGTTTTGCAGCAGTTTGCCTAAAATTTTTATATGTAAAAAATCCTACCAACAATGCTAAAAGAACACCAGCTACTATAATAATATCTACTGGTTTAAAATTTTTCAAACTATTTGTTAATTTTTCCATAAAAGTTCTCTCCATAATATTAAAACCTTAAATGCTATTACAATTTATCAACAGCATTTAAAATTTCTTCAATAGTTGTAGTTGCACAACCAAATTGTTTTACAACAATACTAGCAGCAATATTTCCAATAATAGCAGCATAAGAAGGTTCAGCTCCAGCTGCCAATGCTAAAGTATAAACCGCTGTCACAGTATCTCCGGCACCAGTTACATCAAATACTTCAGACTTGTTAAACACTGGAATTTTTGTATAATTACCATGTCCACTTACCACAAACATTCCATCTGCTCCGCAAGTGATTAATATAGATTTTGCATTTGTTTCATTTAAAAGTTTATCACCTGCACGTTTCAAATCATCTTCAGATTCAATTGTAAAACCAACAGATTTCTGGGTATCAGGAAGGTTTGGGGTCATAGAGGTAACATTTTTATATACACTTAAATCTTTTTGAGCATCTACTACAATAATTTTATTATAATGATTTGCTAATCTTATAGTTTCCTGAATTATTTTGGGAGTTAAAGTTCCTATGTGATAATTAGATAAAATAATTGCATCATGTTCAGGGATTGCTCTTTCAATCTGTTTTAAAACTTCTTCCTCGATTTCAGGACTAAGCAATGCATTAGTTTGACGGTCAATTCTTACAATTTGCTGAGTAATAGATGTTGTAATAGAACCAGAGATTCTTGTTTTCGTAGTTGTTTTTCGGGTAGGATCAACAACTAGTAAACCACAATTAACATTAGCTTTTTCAAAAGTCTCTCTTAATTGACCAGCTTGAAAATCATCCCCACAAACACCAATCACACTAACTTTTCCGTTATTTAAAGTAGAAACGTTATGAGCAGCATTTGAGGCAGCTCCTAAAATTAATTTTGTTTCTGAATGTAATAAAATTAAAACAGGGGCTTCTCGTGAAATTCTCTCAGCATCTCCATAGACCATCTCATCTATAGCTAAATCACCTATAACCAATACTTTCGGCTCATTTAATTTCTTAATATAAGAAACTAACTGTTCTTTGTTAATATTCATAAAATATCCTCTACAGGAAAAATATAACATAAAAAAAATTTTTAGCAAAATTCATTATATCAATAGTTTTAATGTAAACTTTTATTAAACGTTATAGCAAAAAAAAACATTTTCATGATTTATTAAATAAATATAAAAGAAAGGCAAATATATGATTACCTCAATAAGAAGCATTAACTTTTTTCAAACAAAAAATAACAAAAATATTCAAAACAACTCAAACAAATATTATCAAAAAATCAACTCTTTACCTTGTGATAGTGTCTCTTTTTCCGGAAAACAGATTTCATCTAAATTGTCACAAGAAAGCATTGATTTGGTTCAAAGTTTTGCAAAAAAACTACAATTAAACAAAATTTATAAATTTGATAACCCAAATGTCGAAAAATTTCAAATGACATCTATCGCATCGCCTAAAAACCCGGAAACAAGAGCATTAATACTCCAATATTTCGGCTACTCAAAAGATAATATGACTAAACATATTATGTGTACAATCCAAGATACAGGCGAAATAATAGAAAGTGGAAATATTGTAAAAAATCCAAAAGAAATTGATATTTACGAACAAATATTACCAGCAATTATTACTCACGCATCAAAAGAATTAAAAGTAAAAGTTAACTAATTTAAATATGTCTGGACTTTGGATTTAAAATCATTTCTGCGAGCTTATCTGCTCCCTCAAAGTTTCTTGCAGAAACAATTTTAGCAGCAGTTTCTCTATCATAGTCTACAAATCTATGTTCAATAGAGAAACCTCCATCTTGAAAATCAGCAATAACATAACAAGATTTAGGATCACTTGTCATTGGTCGACCAACACTACCAACATTTACGACTGTTTGTTTTTTATTTGTTTGATAACCTGCAGGAATATGTGTATGTCCACAAAAAATCAAATCTGCATCAGTGCCTATAAGCATATCCTCAACATCTTTTACAGGCATATTAGGTAAAATATCCTCATTATTACGCCTTGGAGAACCATGAACTAATAAAACTTTTACACCATCTATAATTATTTCTTTTTGAGGAGGTAAATTTCTTAAATATTCTTTTTTTTCATCTTCTATAAATATAACATCATCAGCCAAAGCATTAGCCATTACAGGGAAAGTCTTTTTTACATTTTCATAAACTTCTGGAGAAAAATCTGCAATCAATTTATCTGTATTCCCTTGAATTACATCCCAATTAGGTTGCTGTCTTATATAATCAATTACCATTCTAGGCTGAGGACCAGCCATTGCTAAATCTCCCAAACATAATATTTTTTCACATTGATTTAATTTTAAATCTTCCACAACACTTTCTAAAGCTTGAAAATTTCCATGTATATCAGATAAAACTGCAACTTTCATTTTTCTCTCCTTTTTATTTGTGATACTATAATAATATGATAAAAAGAAGAAAATCAAAACAATTAAATATCGGAAATGTAAAAATTGGAGGAGATGCTCCAATCAGTGTTCAATCAATGTGTAACACCGATACTAGAGATGTTAAATCTACCCTTAACCAAATCAAAGAAATGTCTGATAAAGGGTGTGAACTTGTCAGATTAGCTGTTTTAAATCAAGATGCAGCAAATGCAATTAAAGAAATTGTAAAAAAATCCCCAGTTCCTTTAATTGCCGATATTCATTTCGATTATAAATTAGCAATACAGTGCATAAACAATGGGATTCATGCTCTTAGATTAAATCCTGGTAATATTGGAAAAAAAGAAAATGTTGAAAAAATCGTTAAATTAGCAAAACAGCAGCAAATTCCAATAAGAATTGGAGTAAACGCAGGATCATTAGAAAAAGAACTCCAAAATTTAGATATCCCATTATCTGAAAAAATGGTAATAAGTGCTTTGGGGCATATTAAAATACTTGAAGACCTCGATTTTGACTTAATCAAAGTTTCTTTAAAATCTTCAGATGTCCTCACTACAATTGAAGCATACAGAATGATTTCAGAGAAAATCCAATACCCGCTCCACCTTGGTGTAACAGAAGCAGGGACTATGCGCGGAGGACTTATAAAGTCTTCAGTAGGGCTTGGAACATTATTGGCAGAAGGCATTGGAGACACTATAAGAGTTTCGCTTACTGAAAATCCAGTAGAAGAAGTAAGTGCAGGATTTGATATTTTGAAAAGTTTAGGCCTCAGAGAAAAAGGAGTGAACTTTATATCTTGCCCAACTTGCGGAAGAACCCAAATAGATCTTATAGGACTTGCAAAGAAAGTTGAAGAAAAATTTAAAAATTTAGATAAACCTATCACAATTGCAACTATGGGATGCGCTGTTAATGGCCCTGGAGAAGCTAAGCATGCAGATTTTGGGATTGCTGGCGGCGTAAAAGAAGGTATTATTTTCCAAAAAGGAGAAATCATTGCAAAAGTTCCAGAAGAAGAACTCCTTGATAAATTAGATGAAATTATAACAAAATCATACAAATAATATATGGAAGATTTTATGTAAAGAAATTATAATATTTTTGAAACAATTGATAAAAAATATATAATTATAAAATAGAGGTGGAAATGAAAAAAAGATTTTTAATTTTAGCTTTAACAACATTATTTGCATTACCTTCATTTGCAGAATTAACTGTAAAAGATACTGTAGATACGAATTACATGAAAAATCAAGGTTATTCTAATGCTCTAATTCAAACAACACAAAAAACAATTGCAAGAAATAATGGAGAGCCTTTAACAGAACCAGTTGAAAAAGAATATTATAATCAGCCTGTAATAAAAGCCGTAAGAAAATTTTTTATGTATATTGACCCTGCATATGATGATCATTCATTTGTAAATGACCACCATATTAAAACATCTCCTAGTTATGATGATTTATAAAAAATTTCATTTATTTCCACTTCTTTTTATATTAATATTGTTTTTTAATGTTAATAATTCTTTTTCTGCGGAATTAGGAAGAATAGAATATAATCCTAATCTGCTTGATTATTCTAAATTAAATTTTAATAAAATAAAAAGCGAAGCTGATAATAATTTTAATTTATTCTTACAATCAACAAATGAAACAGATAAAAATAATTATTTAAATACAGCTACAAGTAAATATTATATACTTACGAAAATTGATCCTTCCCAAATAGTTCCATATATTCAACTTGGAAGAATATATGATTACACAGATCATCCCAGATTAGCAAAAGAATCTTTTTGTAAAGCTATAAATATTAATCCCATTAGTCCATATACAAATTTATATTTTGGTGATTTTTATTATAATCGAAGAGACTACACAAAAGCTCTACGACATTACAGAATTGCATATAACAATGGATTAAATAACAAATATGAGCTTAATTTAAAACTTGCAATAATAAATGAAAAATTAGCAGATTTAACTAACGCAAAAAAATTTTATGAGATAACATATAAAATGAAACCAGACGAAAAAATACAAGAAAAAATACAACTCTTAAATGAGCTAAATTATGATAAATCAGAATATTATCATATTATTAGGGAGTAAAAGCAGAC
>CALVEU010000093.1 GCA_944326635.1 Candidatus Gastranaerophilales bacterium
AACTGCCAAGAATACAAAAATTTCCTTGCATATATTCAACCAACAATTGATGAACGTAATGCAGATAAAAAGAAACTAGAAAAATTCAACAAAGAACAAGCTAAATTGAAAAAAGAAAGAGCTCAACAAATTGCTAAATACAAAGCAACAGGTGGTCTAAACGGCTGGGATGCATCTTATACAATATTGAAAACATTATCAGAAAATGCAGAAACAAAATAAAAAATAAAAAACCTCCTTAAAAAGGAGGTTTTTTATTGACAGCATATAAAACGAATGATAAAATTAACTCAAATAAAACAAAGGAGCTTTATATGCATGATACATTAGAACAAATAGAATGTCCCGCTTGCGGAAAAGTAATGCACAAAATTCCAATGGGCGAAAGCGGAACTATGATTGATATATGTCTAGACGGCTGCGGTGGAATTTTCTTTGACGGACAAGAATTAAAACATTTTGATGAGCAAAATGAAAATATAGAAGAAATTGAAAAAGCTGTTGAAGGAAAAACTTTTAACAAAACAGATGAATCTCAAACTAGAATTTGCCCTGTATGTGGAAATAAAATGGTTAAAAATTCTGTTAGCATAAAAAACGAAATCACTATTGATGAATGTTATAACTGCGGATCAAAATTTTTTGATCACGGAGAATTAACAAAAATGCGTGAGCAATATCCTACAGAAGAAGATAGAAGACAAGACTTTTTAGCATCTGCTTATGCTCAATTCGGAAAAGAAATTGACAAACTTGAACTTGAACATAATATGCATCTAGCAAATCGTTCAAAATTTTTAAAATTTATTGATAAATTATTTATAGGAAGATAAAAATGACAGATTCACAACAAGATATGAAATGCCCTGCTTGCGGAAGTGAAATGCAAAAAGTTTTTATTTCTAACAAAGGAATTAATGTTGATGTATGTTCTCAAGGCTGTGGCGGAATTTATTTTGATAACAAAGAAATTCAAGAATTTTCTTCTGCTGATGCCAATTTAACTGAGATAACATCATTACTGGAAAACAAAAATTTCATGCCTGTAGATCCAAAACAAACAAGAATTTGTCCTGCTTGTGGTACTCCTATGGCTAAAACTTATGCATTTGGAATAGAAATTGATACTTGTTACAAATGCGGTGGAATCTTTCTTGATTATGGTGAATTTGAAAAAGTAAGAACACATTTCAAGAAAAAAGAAAAAGTCCAACCTATAAATTTCAATACCAATAATGACATTGATATTGAACAATTTCTAAAAGAAGCACAACAAGAAGAATTTTGTTCAAAAATAACAAATAGTCGTATTAATTCATTAGCTGGATTTTTAGATACGTTATGCAGAAATATTTATTACAGAGGCCATAGATATTAATTTATCTTTGCTATCACTTTCAAAATAAATTCTTAAAAGAGGCTCTGTACCACTTGGACGAATAAGTATCCAACTTGCATTATCTGTAAAATATAATTTTACACCATCTTTCGTATCAATATTCCTAACTTTAAAATCACCTATTTTAGTTTTATTTTTGTATTCTTCCAATATTGGCTTAATTTCATCGAAATTATCGAGACGTTTATCTATTCTATTATTATAGAATTTACAGCCAACAAAATCATACAATTCTTTTTGCAAATCAACTAAAGATTTATTTTCATAAGCCATAGCTTCTAAAATCAGTAAATTTGCAAGGATACCATCTTTTTCCGGAATATGTCCTTGAATACTCAACCCACCTGATTCTTCACCACCGATAATAGGATTATACTTTCTCATTGCTTCTCCAACATGTTTAAACCCTACAGCAGTTTCAATCACTTCAACACCTAACTTTTCTGCGACTTTATTCAATAAAAGGCTTGCACCTACAGTTTTTACAAGCGCCCCCGAATAGTTTTTATGTTTTCTTAAATGCATCAATAAAATTGCTATAATCTCATTTGGAGATACATATTCACCATTTTCATTAATAACACCAAACCTATCTGAATCCCCATCATTTGCAAATCCAACAGAATTAGGCGTTGATTTAACTTTTTCAATTAATTCTTTTAAATATTTAGGCTTAGGTTCAGGCATACCACCGCCAAAATTTACATCATGAAACATATGCAAACTGTCATATTTAATTCCATGATTATCTAACAATTTATCAAAATAACCTATACTTGCAGCGTAAAGCCCATCAAAAATAATATTTTTATCAAAATCTTTAATCTTTTCAAAATCAATAATTTTTTCAATATGAGCGAAATAATCTGGAGAAAAATTATAATTCCTAACCTTACCCATTCCTTGAGATTTAAAAGGTAAACTTAAATTATACACAAGCTCATCAGTAATATCAGATGTCGCAGGTCCTGCATAATCAGGAATAAATTTTATCCCTAAATATTCAGGCGGATTATGAGAGGCTGTAAACATAACTGCGCATGCGTTCAAATGTTTTGCATTGTACGCCAATACCGGAGTTGGAATAATTTTATCTGATAACAAAACTTCAAAACCATACTCACTCAATTGATTAGCTGTCTGTGATGCAAACTCAAAAGCCATATTTCTCGGATCAAAACCTACTATAATTTTTTTATCCAATCCAAAATTATCAAAAACATATTTCCCAATAGCTTTTGTAACAGTTCTTACATTTTCTTCATTAAAATCTTTTCCTACAACAGCTCTCCAGCCATCTGTTCCAAATTTAATTTCACTCATTTATCTTGCCTCAATATTTTATTCTGTTATAATCATATTAAAAATAAGGAGTAATCGCAAATGTTAAATTTAGAAACTGTAAAAACAATAGCATATCTTGGACCACAAGCATCATTTACCGAAATGGCAAAAGATCACTTTTGTAAAAAATTTAACATTAGCGCCTACCCAACTCCACTACAAACAATCAGACAAGTCGTTGAATACGTTGATGATAACCCTGATTCATTAGGAGTTCTTGCCGTTGAAAACTCAATTGAAGGA
Organism: Candidatus Gastranaerophilales bacterium; assembly: GCA_944326635.1. Taxonomy (GTDB): domain Bacteria; phylum Cyanobacteriota; class Vampirovibrionia; order Gastranaerophilales; family Gastranaerophilaceae; genus Stercorousia. The sequence goes on from CALVEU010000093.1 coordinate 2,987, forward strand.
ACTGTAAGAGAATCATTAGATAACCTTATGGCAACAAAAAATCCAAATATAAGAATTTTATCAGAGCATTTTATGCCTATACACCATTGTCTTTTAGCAAGAACTACAGAATTTTCATCAATTACAGGGATAATTTCGCACCCTCAAGCACTTGCCCAATGTCAAAATTTTATACATAACGAAATGCCTTTTAATGTAAATATTATAGAAGCTCCAAGCACAGCAGAAGCAGCAAGAAGCCTACAAAACTATAATCTTACATATGGCGCCATAGGAAGCAAAAAAACTGCTGAAACTTATAATTTAAACGTTTTAAAAGAAAATATAAATGATGATAAAAGTAATCAGACAAGATTTATTTTGATTGGAGATTTTGAAACTGAAGAAACTGGAAATGACAAAACTTCTATGGCTTTTTCTACAGAAAACAAACCTGGGGCATTGTTAAATGTATTAGAAATTTTTATGCAAAATAACATAAACCTTTCTTACATTGCGTCAAGACCCTCTAAAAATAAATTTGGTGAATATATTTTTATAGTAAATTTTGATGGACATATCCATAATCCTAAAATTATGGAAACCATAAAACAAATTAAAGAAAAAACTACATATATAAGATTTTTCGGATCATACAAAAAGAGCAAAGCTATTGTTCTTGAGCCGTAACAAAAGCTATAGCTTTTGTTCTGTCATGAGATAAACTTAATTGGAAAATAATATTTTTATCAATTTGTTTTAAAATTCGAATTTGAGGACAATGTTTTTCATTATGAAAAACTTCTATTTCTTTGTATGAAACATTTTCAATATCTAAAGCAGTTAGAGCTTTTACAACTGCTTCTTTTGCGCAAAAACGAGCAGCTAAATGACTTTCAGGTTTAGAATATTTAAAACAATATTCTAATTCTAAATCTGTAAATACGCGATTTAAAAAATCTTCTGATTTTCCTTTAAATCTTTCTATATCTTCAATATCAACACCTATAGCCATAAAAAAATTCTAGCACAACATTGACGAATTTTGCAAACATATGGTATAATTGATTATTCAAACGCCTAAAAATCAAAATTAACATTTTTCATTAAATTAGTCAGAAAGGGAATTTATGACTAATTCAATGATACCTTATTCTTTTATCCCGGGCACAAAAGCAAAAGCAGGAGAAGTTAATGCAAATTTTGTTGCATTAGCAGAAGTAATTGAAGCAAACAGATTAACTGCTGCTGGAGATATCGAAGAAGTTAATGAAACATTAAAAACAAAAGCCGATAAAACAGAATTAATAACAGAACATACTGTATTAGAAACTAATACAGATTTAAATAATTATAAAACACCAGGCTCATATGTATTAGGTCTTGCATATAAACCTGCAAACCTACCAAGGGAATCAAGTGGGATACTTGTTGTAAGAGGAGAAACAAAATCTCTTATTAAACAAATTTGGTTTTGTACAAGTGATAACCCTGAAATTTTTACGCGAAATTGCATCAACTCTCAATGGAGTGCTTGGCAATCCGTTTCCGGTGCCATAAAAAAAGCAAACAGCGGATATCTAAAATTACCAAATGGAATGATTATGCAATGGGGATATAACGTTGGTGCAACAGTAACATATCCTATTGCATTTACAAGAATTGGAGCTCCTGTTTTTTCTAAAATTGGATGGGGCTCATCTTTTGAAAGAAGTGATACAGGTATAGCAAGTTACAGTTTAACAGGATTTACTGCCGGTACTGGAGGGGTATTCAACAATATGCACTGGGTTGCATTAGGATATTAAAAGGAGAAATAAATGAAATATTACGGAACAAAAAATAATAAAGACTATGGATTCTATCTTGAAAACTTTGAAAATGCAATTGAAATTACTGATGAATATTGGGAAAAACTTTTAGAAGAACAAAATAATGGAAAAATTATAATCCCTTATGAAAATAATGTAATTGCAGTTAATGAAAATGAATATTCTTTTGAAAACGGAAAATGGAATAAATTATCAACTGAAGAAGTACAAACAAAACAATTAAAAATTCAAAATGCAATAAGAGAAAAGGAAATCTTAAATAAATTATATGAAATAGATAAAAAAAGAATTAGAGCTATTGCAGAACCAGCATTAAAAGATGAAAATACTACTTGGCTCGAATATTACAACTCCCAAATTACAGAATTAAGAAAAGAATTAGCAGAAATTACAAAATAAAAAAAGGCCGGTTAAAACCGGTCTTTTTTTATTATTCTTTAAAATATCTTTCCATAATTCTTTGAATAACATTATTTATTTTCTTAGCACCATTTTTTGCATTCTCAGGCATATGAAGTTGCGTAGAGGTCAAATCATCAATTTCTTTATCTATAAAAATAGCTTTATTAAAACAATCAGAATCCAAATATTTTTCATCGCAGACAAATTTTGAATCTTTTTTATTGAATATTTTTCTTGTAATTCTTGCAAGTTCAGTGAACATAGGTAATGTTTCATCATTTACTTCAAGAAGATTATCATTTATTGCAATAGCTTCTTCATCAGTAATTGAATATGTATTAATATGCAAAAAATTATCTTTGAGAGGATTTGTATAATCTTTTTTATGCAAATTACTTCTTTTCATTGCACGTTGAAATCTGTGTAAATCTCTACAGGTGAGTTCTGCATTTAACCAATTTTCTTCAGCAATAACATCATTATAATCACGAAATCTTTCCGCAAAGTGACTAACATTTTTTATACCAGTAAAAGAAATTTTATCCATTTTTTATTTAACTCCAAAATAATTATTCATAATCGCTTGCAAAAAATTATTAAATTCATTTGCAGTTTCTTTAATTAATTCCTTATCAAAAAAGGATTGATTCCTCTTTTCACTCCCTGCAGAATTTGGAATTAATTTTGACAAATTTTCTCCATAAATTAATACATTATCTGCTCTTTGGGAAACATAATCTTTATCTACAATCATATTATTATTCATTGCTTCAATTTTTTTAGTTAATTTTGCAAGATAAGAAAAAAACGGTAAGTTTTTATCATTCACAGGAACCAATTTCCCGTTTAATAATATAGCTTTACCATAGTTTGATTTAACACATTCAATATTTAAAATATTATGACCATTGATATTTTTATAATCATTTTTTACAAATTCTATTTTGTTTAACATTTCATTATATGCAGTTAAATCTTTTCCATTATAATCATCTTTCAACATCATAGAAAGACTTTTTGAAATAGAATCTTCTGTTCTCTTAAATTTAATAGAAGCAATATTTGAAATTCCTCTAAAAGATATATTATTAATTTTATCCATATACATATGAATACTCGTAAAAATTTTTTTTTGCGCATGATATAATTATTTTACAGAAATTAATAATAATTGGAGAAAAAAATGGTTGAAATAAGAAAAGAATTTATTGAACAAGCAAAACATTTAACAAGAAATGCTGAAGTTTTACCTGGCGGAATTGAAGAATTAGCAATAAAATTGCAACATTCACACGATACAAACACTCCTTTGAGAGTAAAATTAGGAATGGATCCTACAAGACCTGACCTACACCTCGGTCACACTGTTGTAATGAGAAAGTTAAGAGAATTCCAAAGTTTAGGGCATAAAATTGTTTTAATCGTAGGCGGAGCAACAGCAATGGTAGGAGACCCTTCAGGAAAATCAGAAACTCGTCCTGCATTGACAAAAGAACAAGTTGAAGAAAATGCAAAATCTTATTTCGATCAAATGTCAAAAGTATTAGATGTAAGCGATGCAGAAGTTGTAAATAATGCTGACTGGCTTCATAAAATGAGCTTTACAGACTTGTTAAAATTATCTGCACAAGTAACAGTTGCTCAAATGATGACAAGAGACGACTTTGCAAAAAGATATGCTGATGGACGTCCAATTTCAATCCATGAATTTTTCTATCCATTAATGCAAGCATATGATTCTGTAGAGGTTGATTCTGACATAGAACTTGGAGGAACTGACCAAAGATTTAATACACTTTTAGGTAGAGATATTCAAGCCGCATACGGCAAAAAATATCCTCAATTAGTTATGTTGTTACCTCTTTTAGAAGGTACAGACGGTGTTGTTAAAATGTCAAAAACATATCCTGAACACTGTATTTCACTAACAGATAGCGAAGTAGATATGTTTGGAAAATTAATGAGTATCCCTGATAATATGATTTCAAGATACTTTAGTTTATTGACTGACGCAACAAAAGATGAATTAGAAACAATTGATAAACAAATTGCAGAAGGTTCAGTAAATCCTCGTGACATTAAAATGAAACTTGCATACACAATCACAAAAGAATACCACGGAGAAGA
>CALVEU010000094.1 GCA_944326635.1 Candidatus Gastranaerophilales bacterium
ACAAAACTTTATCTAAAGTTTCAACAGCTCCCTTATAATCCTCAAGTTTCATTTGCACTACTGCTTTATAATAAAGTGCATCTACAAATTTTGGGTCTAATTCAACAGCTTTATCAAGATCTTTTAATGCTGATTTTAATTTTTCATTATCTGCATTTTTATCCAAAAGCAAAACTTGAGCGCGATTGTAATATGCATCAATCATTTTATGATTTAATTCAATCGCTTTTGTGTAATTTTCATAAGCAGGTTCTAATTCATTCAAGTTATGAAAAACTATTGCCAAAGAAAAATAAGGCATTGCACTATCAGGATTTAATGCTATTGATCTATTCAGAGAATGCATTGCTTCATCAAATTTCCCTTCGTTAGTTTCTGAAATTCCTTTATCTAAATAAAATTTGTAATCGTGCTCACTCACTTTTTTAATTCCTTTTTTATAATCTATTTTTTATAATTAAACCACATAATGTATAAAACCTCAACCCGCCTTATGATATAATAATTTGTATGAATATTCTTTTTATAACAGATTTATATCCGGTAAGTGAAAACGAAAAAACAACACCAAGAACACTTTTTGACTTCGTCCAAGAGTGGGAAAAACAAGGACATAATGTCAATGTTATAAAACCGAATTTCATATTAAATTCTTTTTTAAGAGGCAAACCATTTTACAAAAACGGACAATACGGAAAAGTATTCAATGTAAATTACTGGACTCCATTTTGGTTTAACATTAAAAGTAAAATACCTGACTTCCTGTCCTCTTGCCCTCCTAGCTCTCTGATTGTAGCTCATATGCCATCGGGAATTTTATTTGCAGACAAACTTGGAATTCCATTTGTTGCAGGTGTGCATAATTCTGATTTAGAAGTGCTTACAAATCCGCTATATAAATTTCATTTCAAAAGAAGACTTGAAAAAGCTCTACATAATGCAAAAGCTATAGCTTGCCGTTCTTTTGTAATAAAAGATAAACTGCTAAAACTTTATCCTGAATTTAAAAATAAAACATTCACAGCACCATCAGGGGTAAAAAAAGAAATTATAAAAAAAGATTTTCACAACCTAAACAAAGAAAAAATCAAAGTTTTAACCTGTGCTAATTTCAAAAAAAGAAAAAATATCGACAAAGTAATTGAAGCCTGCAAAGGGCTTGAAAACTTTGAATTGACAGTAATTGGTGATGGCAAAGAAAGAAAATCTTTAGAAAAAATTGATAAATCAGTAAAATTTACAGGACATCTTCCACACAATCAAGTTCTTGAAAAAATGCACAATAGTGATATTTTCATCTTGCCAAGTATTGGTGAAACCTTTGGTATGGTATATTTAGAAGCTATGTCACAAGGCTGTATTACAATCTGTACAAAAGATGACGGAATATCAGGAATTATCAAGGACGGGGAAAATGGTTTTTTAACTCTTCCAATTTCAAATGAGATTAGAAAAATACTTCTTAATATAAAAGACATGGATGATGACAGGCTGAATGCAATGCGCTACAATAGTTTTCATACAATCAAAGAATACACCTCAGACAGATGCGCAGGTGAATATTTGCAACAAATGTTTAAGATTTTGTAAAGATTTGACATCATGCAAGCATGTTTCTGGTAGTATTATTCTGGGTTGGTGATTTACCCCTTGTGAGAGTAGTAGCCGAAAACCTTGAGAGGATAAGCCCGAAAGGAAATATTTAATGAACAGAATTTTAATTGTACTTTTGACACTTTTATTTAACATTCAACAGGCAAATGCGTTTAATATCGATGCTTTCATGGACAAAAATGTCGCGCCGATATCCGATGCAATAGCGAGAATTATATTCCACCCTGTACATGTTTTTGGTGCAGATGTACCTATAATTATATTCTGGATATTATTTGCAGGAATATTCTTTACTTTCTATTTGAGAGGCATTGCTGTTTGGGGATTTAAACATGCAATCGATTTAGTATTTAAACCTAAAAAATCAGAAGACGGTTCTGGTGAAGTTTCATCATTCCAAGCTTTGATGACAGCATTATCAGGAACAATCGGCTTAGGCAGTATTGCAGGTGTTGCAATTGCTATTTCAATGGGCGGACCTGGTGCAGCTTTTTGGATTATAGTTGGTGCACTTTTGGGTATGTCATTAAAATTTGTAGAAGCAGCATTAGCTGTAAAATACAGAAGATTTAACTTAGACGGTTCAATATCAGGGGGACCAATGCATTATATGGCACATGGTCTTACTCGTAAAAAATTAAGATGGTTAGGTCAACCTCTATCTGTAATTTTTGCAATACTTTGTATTTGCGGAGGTATTACAGGTGGTAATATGATTCAAATCAATCAGGCTGCTAATCAGTTTGTCAACGTTTGCGGCGGTGAAAACGGATTTATGCATAATCTTCACTGGGTAATCGGATTAGGAATGGCAATCGTTGTAGGTCTGATTGTTATTGGTGGTATTAAAAACATCGTTAAAGTAACAGAAAAAATTGTTCCTTTAAAGATTTTCGTATATTTATTTGCAGCAATGGCAGTTATCATATGTAATATAAAACTTGTACCTCATGCTGCTTGGGTTATTGTAAAAGAAGCATTCAAACCAGAATCTATATATGGTGGAATGTTTGTTGCTATGATTATGGGCTTAAGACGTTCTGTTCAATCTAACGAAGCAGGTACAGGTTCAGCTCCTATCGTATATGCAACAGTAAAAACAGATGAACCTTTATCTCAAGGTTTCGTAGCACTGCTAGACCCATTCTTAACAGGTTTTATGTGTACATTAACAGCTTTTGCAATCGTAATTACAGGTGTATACAAAACTCATGCTGGACATACATCTGGTATTGAAATGACATCTGATGCAATTTCATCAGTAATGCCTTTCTTCCCAACACTTTTAGCAGGTATTGTTCTTTTATATGCATTATCTACAATCATAAGCTGGGCATATTACGGTCAAAAATCTTGGAATTTCTTATTCGGTGAAGGAAAGAAAAGAACACTTACATTCCAATTTATATATTGCGGATTTATTTTAATCGGTTCTGTATTAAACGTAACTTCAGTTATTAATATTACAGATGCAATGATGATTGCAATGTCTTTACCTAACATTATTGCAATGTACATCTTAGCTCCTGAAGTTAAAAAAGATTTGGCTGAATATTGCAGAGTTCACCAATTAGGAAAATGGATTAATCGTGATTGGTTACAACCAGCAGAAGTAAAAGTAGAAAACGATGATGAAGATGAGGTAACATGTCAGATCAACAAATTATCATAACAGTATCAGGTGTAGATAAAGTAGGTATAGTTGCAAAAGTATCTGCTGTACTTGCTGAATATGAAGTAAATATTGAGGACATAAAACAAACATTAATGCAAGGACATTTTGTAATGTTTATGCTTGGCAATATTGAAAAATCAAAATTTTCTTTCAAAGAAATAAAAGAAGCTCTAATCCAAATAGGTGAAGAACTTGGAATGGAAATTTGGGTTCAAAGAAAAGAAATTTTTGATAATATGCATAACATTTAAAAATTATCTAAATTAAATTATTTTCTGTCATATAATCAATAAACATTTTATCACGGGATTCAATAGTTTTTAAAACGTAATTATAGTCATCAATTGATGAAAGATTATAATCTTCTGTAATTTCATATGCAACTTGTTCTGGAGAAATATCATTTTCAAGTTTTTTCAAATAAGAATAAATATTTGTTTTTTCTTTTTCATCTAAATTAAATTTTTCTATTAAATTATCACATACCAAATTATTCTCGATACTTTTTGTTGCAATTGGAATAATTGCATCAGCAAGACTTTCATCTTCTTTTAGCATTTTGGGAATATTATTTAAAACTGCCTGTTTTACAAAAAAATCATATAATATATCAACTTTTTCAGCTGGCAAATCTAATCCATCTGACACGTTTTCAATAAAAGAACCAACAATTTCTACATTATCATATGATGAACACAAATCTTCTGTTGATGAGAGATTGTTAGTTTTCAAAAATTTATTAACAATTTTTTTAAATTTATCATTATCTTTATCTGATAATCCTAAATTTTTTGACAAATTATCATAAAAAAATTTGTCAAACTCATTTGCTTCATCACGCTTTATCCCAGTAAATTTAACCTGACTTCTACCTAAAACTTCTAAGGCATTTAAATCATTATTAATACTATTTTGTCTGTCTTTTTTATTTAAAATGACATTATTAATATTTTTATTAGACTGGCTATTATAACTAAAAAGATTTATACTATTAATTTTCATATATTGATTAAAAAACAGGAAATTTTTTTTGCTATATTAAAATAAACTTGTAATATATTTTAACAATACTAAAATATTACATTCATTTTTATGTTAATTTCTTTTCTTAGAATAAGTATTATAAAAATTTTGGAAATTAAAAGTTTGTTTTCCGTCAACAATACCTTTATTTAAAACATCTTCAACATGTTTTAAATTTTCTGGATTATCTGCTAAATCCTTAAAAAATCCTGATAAATATGTATCAATATCAGTACTAATAAATTTGTCCGTTTCAAAAAAATACTTTTGATCAACAATATCCAAAATTCTTTTTGCAACATCTTTATTTTTACTATTAACAGAATTTAAAATATTTTCAATTTCCTTCCAATCATCAAAAATAACATAATTGGATACTTCTGAACCTAAACAGCTTTTGTATTTTTTTGTTAATAAAGTGTCAACTAAATCTATATTATCATTATTCACTGATTTAATAAGCGATAACATATTTGACTCTATATCTTTTGTACTTTTTAAAGCAAAAAGTTTTTTATAAGTTTCAGAATTTTCTTCTTTGGCAGAATTTAAAAAAGAGACTATATCTTCCATATTGTATCTGAACTGACCTGTACCATTAGCTTTTTCCATATTTAAGAATAATTCTGCACAATTTGGATTTTTTGTCTTTTCTAATTGAGCTTCAATTAACTTAATATCATTAATACCTAATTCAGTTTTACCATTTTTTACTCTTGTTGAAAGTAAAATTTGATAAATATCGACATTATCTTTATTTATATGTTTCAAACAGTTTACAAGATCACTTGTACCATCAATTTTGGCAATATCTATCAATTGAGCAGCAACTTTATCATTATCTGGATTTATTGCAGTCAAAATGTTTAACATATCGAATGTTGGAACAGTTTCAATAACACCATATTTTTTTTCAGATTTCTTTGCAAGTTGCTCCAAATATTTCAAATTAAATTCATTTGTTCTAGTCAACAAATCTGTAATTTCTGAGAGATTAAATCTGTGATTATTCCGATTAATAGACCAAGGATCTTCATTTTTCATCTTTGTCAACTGCTTCAATATAAGAAAGTTATCATCAGTTAATTTTTCATTAATTGTAAGAATTTCGTTTTTATTTGAAAATAACTTACCTTTAGGATCATTTTTCTTTATAAAATTATATAATGCATCATCTATTTCACCTTTTTTTATTCCGCAAGCAAGTTTGTGAAAATATTTATCATAAAGCTTGACTCCACCAAATGTTCCTCCTGCTACAACAAGAGAAAGCCCTGCTAACAAAGCTACAACATTAACAAAACCTGTTGACTTTTCGTTCTTCTTAGTCGAAAGATCAACAGAATCATAAGGTATAGGGTTCGTTTTTGCAGAAATTGAAGATGATTTCCCATTACCTTGAATTAAATGATTGTTATTGTTCAGTTGCTTAGCGTCAGAAATTCCTTCCATGAAAAACCTTTCCCTATTTATAAAAAATTAAATTTAATTAAAAATTGCTACAATCAATTTATAAATTTAACAAACTTTAATAAAATATAAATTTTATGACAATTTTAATATTTATAGTTTTTTATAAATAATATAGGGGAAATAATGTCTGAATATATTGTTAAAAACCACATTAATAATATACAATTTACAGCCCAAAAGCCTGAAGACAAAGAAAAAGGGAAAAAGGCAAACATTCAACCTACAATAAATCCTAACAACGACATGAATGATGTGTATGTTTCTGCAAAGAAAAAAAGAGGATTTATTGCCAAATTTTACGGATTTATAAACAAAGTAATTCCACTTGGGCTTTCTGACAAAAAAGTAAAAAAGAAATTAATTGAATATCAAGAAGGTAAAATTTCAAAACAAGATACAAAAAAATATATTGACCGTTATGAAAATGCAAACTTTAACAGCTCTGAAATTACTATTGATACAATATCATCAATTGCTGCAGTTGGAGTCGGCTTTTTAGGGAAAAAAGCTAAGACTTTAATGAACATTTTTACTCCTAAATATAAAAAATATGCCTTTGCTCTTACTGCCGGAGCATCTATATTGACAGCTTTAGCAGTAAAAATAGGATTGGAAAGTCTTGATTCTCTTGGCAAGGATAAAAATGCAAGAAAAGAACAAAAAAGAACAAAAGAAAATCTTATATCAGGAACTATGGATGGTGTATCAGGATTTATCTCATCACTTAATCCGATGTTAATTCCTGCAGGTTTAGCAATTAATGCCTTCACAAGGTACATAACCGATAAAAAAGATGATGAAACATTACCATCAATAAGTGATTTTATTGAAAAGCAAAAGGATTCAGCAGGCATAGGACTTCTTAGTCTTGCTGGAGTTTCAATTGCCGCAGCAAAAGGCCACTTGAAGATTGCTGAAATCAAAAAAGCAATTCAATTATCAAAACTAAATCAACAACACGTCATAAGCTACAAACCGCCGCAAGGACAACTAACAGAATTCCAACAACTTGCACATGATATCGGCTATGATCTTGGCGTAATTATTAAGGGCGAAAAGTTCGATCCAACAGGTATTCCAAAACTTGATGAAGACTTTATGAAGATATTACTTGAAAAAGGTCAAAATGGTAATATTGAAAGTAAAATCAAAAAACTTGAAGATGAAAATATTTTCTTACCAAAATATTTACAAACTGTTGTCGATATCCCAGATGATAAACAAGCTAAGTTAATTAAACAAATTGACCAACTTTTGGAAGGCTATAACGAAAGAAAAAATAACTCATCTTTTAACGGTAGAGAATTCAAATTTTCATTTGAAACTTCAGGTATAGATAAAGCTCTTGAAGAACTTGATAAAAAAGGGATGGATATCAATGGATTTAAAGATCTTCAACAAATATTAAAACGCATTAAAAGTTCATGCCCTACATCAAGAAGTATTGAAGATGCACAAAAAATGCTTGATACTGAATATAAAGGGAAATATAAAATAGAAAAACTGCT
>CALVEU010000095.1 GCA_944326635.1 Candidatus Gastranaerophilales bacterium
TCAAAATATAAAGTCAACTGATATTGACCGTTTTGAGATGTTGAAGACATATAAATCATATCTTCAACACCGTTTAATTGAGCCTCAACCGGTGCTGCGATTGTATCTTCAACAACGTCAGAACTTGCTCCTGCATATGTTGCAGTTACAACTACCTGAGGGGGTGTAATTGAGGGGTATTCTTCCAAAGGTAATGCCGTAATCATTAACATACCCGCAAGCATAATCGCTAATGATATTACGATAGCCAGTTTTGGTCGTTTTATAAATAAATTGCCTGTTTTTTCTTTTTCCATCATATCCCTTTATTTTATATTTTTATTACTTATTTTCTTTTTTATTTTCTGTAATTTGTTCTTTTTTCAATTTCATCATCTCTTCTTGAGAAATAATTTTTACAGGTTTACCAGGTGTAACTTTTTGCAAACCTTCAATTACAATACGGTCACCTTTTTTCAATCCTTCGTTAATTATCCAATTATCACCAGATTGTTCTCCTACTTTCACATAAGTTAGTTGAGGAATATCATTTTCATCAAGCTTATAGACATATTTACCTGCTTGGTTTTCAAGAACCGCAGTAACAGGTGCTACAGGAACTTCTATAGGATTATTTGAATATAATTTAACTGTTACAAATTCTCCATGAATTAACTCATTATTAGGATTTTCAAATGTAGCTCTCATTGTTACAGTACCTGTAGATTGATCAACTTTGTTGTCTTGGAAATCTTGAACCCCGTTAAGCGGATATTTACGTCCACCTCCAAGAATTAATTCAACTTTTCTGTTTTTATTATTAGCCTGATCTGCATCTGCTAAAATTTGAAAATCATTTGAATCTAATGGGAAAGTTACATAAATAGGGTTTGTACTGTTAATTGTTGTCAAAGCACCTGAACTTGGAGATACATAGTTTCCGACTGTAACATTAATAATCCCAACTTTACCATTAACTGGAGATTTTACATTTGTATATCCGAGATTTCTGTTAGCATCGTTATAAGCCGCTTGAGCTGAAGCCAATTGTGCTTTTAGTGAATCTCTCTGGGACAACATTTGATCATATTGAGCTTTAGCTATATAATCTTTTTTTACAAGTTCTGCAGCACGAGCCAATTGTTTTTCCGCATAAACAAGTTGTGCTTTTAAATTTTTTACATTTGCACCGGCAACGTTTGCAGCATTTGAATATTCTGTCGGTTCTATTAAAAATAATACCTGCCCTGCTTTTACATAGTCACCTTCTTTAAAATAACTTTTTTGCAAATAACCTGAAATACGAGCAAGCACATCTACTCGATATTTAGAAACAACCCTACCTGGAGCTTCAAAACTTCTGATTACACTTTCATTTTGAATTTCTTGAATTGACACATTTGGTGCAGGTTTATTCATCATATTTTTACTTTGCATAAAGTTAGAAAATGCTGAAAATCCATAACGCAAAACTATTGCGCCTATTATTACAGACAAGAATATTATTATATTTTTTTTCATTATCTCTCCCTAGTCATAATTATGTTGTTTTTGCAACAATTATATTACTATCAAAGATACCCCATGTCAATAAAAATAAATATAAAATAGCCCTACTGTATAAACTATAATTTCCTGTTAGAGTGAATAGAATTAATTATATCTTTAATTAAGTAAAGTTCTTTAATAGTTGAGGTTTGAACCAAATTATAAATTTCTTCTCTAAGTGCATCATTAATATTAGGGGATAAATTAAAAAATTCATTGATATCTATATCAAGAATTTGTGCAATTCTTACAAAGGTTTCTATCGAAGGAAATGAATTTCCATTTTCAATAGTACACATATGGCGTGGAGAAATATCAATTTTTTCAGAAAGAGCTTCTTGCGAAATACCCTTTTCTACACGAATTTGACGGATTTTCTTACCAATTATTTCTTTATCTAATTTCATTTTATTCCTCTAATAAAATATATAGACAAGTTTAAAATGATATAATGATATATACATCAATAATATTGACAAATTGATATATATATCGTATAATATTCATGTATACAAATAAGAAAGGTGGAAATGATTATGAGATTATCAAACATTAGAGATGGCTTTACATTAGCTGAAGTACTGATTACGTTAGGTATTATCGGGGTAGTTGCTGCAATGACTATGCCTACATTGATGAATTCTACTCAAGGTGCTCAATATAAAGCGGCTTACAAAAAAGCCCTATCAGCTTTGTCTCAAGCTGTTACTTTGAACGTGGCTCTTGATGAATGGAACTTTGCGGATGCGAATAACTCAACTTATGTATTAAAAGATATGTTTGAAAGTCGTATGAATGTTGTTAGAAGCGCATGTAAAACAGGATGTGCAGAAACAAGTAACGCAATTACAGATGCTAAAGGGTATCCATATAAGGTATCTGTTGGTAGCGGTGCTTTACAAGGAATGACTGCTGGTACAATTGCAGAAGGTAATACTACATTATTCTTTAATGATGGAATTATGTTTACTTATGATCCAGCAGCTGCTATAAATTGTACAAAAGCTGATGGAGCTACTGAAAAAATCTGTAAAGGTTTCATTGATGTAAATGGTATTAAAGCTCCTAACAGAGTTGTTCAATGTGATAATAAAGATGCTACAGATGGAACTGACTGTGAAATTAAAAACCCTACAGATGTTTATCCTGTTGTATTCTATGATCAAACAATATTACCAAGTACAATTCCTGCAAAAGCTGTATTGTATAGCAAATAATAAAATCTTGTATTGTATATAAATAAATCGAATCTTTTTGTAGACCGGAAAATCTTTTCACGCCGGTCTTTTTTTTGTCATTTCTTTCGTCATAATAAAACTTGTCACCCTAAACTTGATTCAGGGTTTCACATAACTTTAAGATTCCGAAATAAATTCGGAATGACTTGAATTGTATACTTTTGTCACCCTGAATTTATTTCAGGATCTTTAATTTTAAATTTTAGATTCTGAAACAAGTTCAGAATGACATCTATGGTCATTGATAAGGAATGCGTACTCCAGAATATCCTTACTCGTAAAGCTCACAAGTTCACTAACGATTCAAGAAAGCAATCTAGCCTATCTAGTTATTAAAAGAATTTTTGGTTATGAATAATACAAATTTCTACTTTTGCAAATATTCCAAAACTTTTCTTAAAGCTCTTCCTCGATGAGAAATCTGATTTTTTTCTTCTTCCGACATTTCTGCCATAGTTAATTTATAATCAGTATCTTTAGTAAGGAAAATAGGATCATATCCAAAACCATTAATACCTGACTGTTTTTCTGCAATTTTTCCAAGACATTCCCCGCGGGTTTGAAATAAGATATTACCGTTTTCATCTACAAGAGTCATAGCACATACAAACTTTGCATTTCTAAGTGTTTTTCCTTTAATTGCATTTAAAAGTTTATCAATTCTTGCTTGTGGAGTTTCAGCATATCGTGCAGAATGAATTCCTGGAGCTCCTTTTAAAGCATCTACACACAAACCTGAATCATCAGCTAAAGCGATTTCCCCACTTACTTTTGCAGCTTCTTTAGCTTTTATTAAAGAATTTTCTTCAAATGTTTCACCATTTTCAATAGGATTAAAACCATCACCCGGAAGTATAAATTCAATACCTGTATCTTTTGCAATCTCTTGAATTTCTTTTAATTTATGAGCATTACCAGTTGCAAAAACTATTTTCATTGTCATTTCCCAAATCTTCTTTGCCTGTTTTTAAATTCTTCTACAGCTTTTACAAGAGAGTCTCTCCCAAATTCAGGCCAATATTCATCAGTTACAAATATTTCTGAATATGCAATTTGCCATAAAAGATAATTTGATATTCTTTTTTCTCCCCCTGTTCTAATTAACAAATCAGGATCAGGAATATTTTTTGTATAAAGATTTTCAGAAATCATTTCTTCTGTAATATCTTCAGATTTTACTCCTTTTGCAACAATTGATTTTACAGCGTGAACGATTTCATCTCGTGCACCATAATTAAATGCAATTTGTAAATGAACTCCTGTATTATTTTTTGTTGTTTCTACAGAATTCGATAATATTTTTTGAAGCTTATCACTTAACTTTGAAATATCCCCGATAAAACTAATTACAACACCTTCTGAATGCATTTCAGCAAGTTCGTTCGTAAGAGTAATTGCTAAAAGTTCCATCAAAAAATCAACTTCTTCTTTTTTTCTTTTCCAATTTTCTGTAGAAAAAGCATAAACTGTAAGATATTTGATACCAAAATCTTTACAAGCTCTAAGTGTCGTTTTTAAAGCATCTACACCTCTTTTATGTCCCATTGCAGACGGCAAATTCTTTTCCTTTGCCCAACGACGATTTCCATCCATAATAATTGCAATGTGTTCTAAATTTGTTTCTTTTACAATTTCAGCTGTAATTAAATCTTTTTCTTGAGTTTTCATAATCCTAATTATATTGCAAATATTAAAAATTACAAACAAATTGTTTTGTAAAAATACATGTTTGTGTGATAATTTTTATTGAGGCTAAAAATATAATAGCGATGTACACAATATAAAAAAGGAAAAGACAGAAATGGCAAGAAAAACTCCATTAGAAAAAATCAGAAACATTGGTATTGCCGCTCACATCGATGCTGGTAAAACCACTACAACTGAACGTATTTTGTTTTACACAGGTAAAACACATAAAATCGGAGAAGTTCATGATGGTGCTGCTGTAACAGACTTCATGGAACAAGAAAGAGAAAGAGGTATCACAATTCAATCAGCTGCTGTTACTGCTGAATGGAAAGGTCACCAAATCAACATTATCGACACACCTGGTCACGTTGACTTCACAATCGAAGTTGAACGTTCATTACGTGTATTAGATGGTGTTGTAGCTGTATTCTGTGCAGTAGGCGGTGTTCAATCTCAATCAGAAACAGTTTGGAGACAAGCTAACAGATATGAAGTACCTCGTATGGTATTCGTTAACAAAATGGATAGAACAGGTGCTGATTTCTTCAGAGTTGTTGACCAAATTAAAAACAGATTAGGTGCTAATGCTGTACCTATCCAATTACCAATCGGTTCTGAAGATAAATTCAATGGTCTTGTTGACTTAATGACAATGAAGGCTGAAATTTATACAAACGATTTAGGTACTGATATTAAAGAAGAAGATATTCCAGCAGATTTAGCAGATAAAGCTAAAGAATACCATGATGCAATGGTTGAAGCTATTGCTTCTGAAGACGATGCTTTAATGGAAAAATACTTCGAAGACCCAGATTCAATTACAATTGATGAATTAAAAGCTGCTTTAAGAAAAGCCGTTTGCGAAAACAAAATCGTACCAGTATGTTGTGGTACAGCTTTCAAAAACAAAGGTGTTCAATTGTTATTGAATAACGTTGTTGATTATATGCCATCACCAGTTGATGTAAAAGCTATCGAAGGTGAATTAGAAGATGGTACAAAAACTGAAAGACATTCTTCTGATGATGAACCTTTCTCAGCTTTAGCATTTAAAGTTATGACAGACCCTTATGTTGGTCGTTTGACTTTCTTAAGAGTTTATTCTGGTGTAATCACTTCTGGTTCTTATGTATTAAATGCTACTAACGGTAAAAAAGAACGTATCGCAAGATTAGTTCGTATGTATGCTGATCAAAGACTTGAAGAACAAGAAGTATACGCAGGTGATATCTGCGCAGCAGTAGGTTTGAAAGACACTACTACAGGTGATACTTTATGTGATGAAAAAGCTCCTATCATCTTAGAAAGAATGACTTTCCCAGAACCTGTAATTTCTGTTGCAATTGAACCAAAAACTAAAGCTGACCAAGATAAAATGGGTATTGCTTTACAAAAACTTGCAGAAGAAGATCCTTCTTTCAGAGTTAAATCAGATACAGAAACAGGTCAAACAATCATTTCTGGTATGGGTGAACTTCACCTTGATATCATTGTTGACCGTATGTTAAGAGAATTCAAAGTAGAAGCTAACATCGGTAAACCTCAAGTAGCTTACCGTGAAACTATCCGCGGAAACGCAGACCAAGATTCTAAATTCATCCGTCAATCAGGTGGTAAAGGTCAATATGGTCACGTTAAAGTTAGAATTTCTCCAGCTGAAGAAAATGCAGGATTTGTATTTGAAAACAAAATCGTCGGTGGTGCTATTCCTAGAGAATACATCGAACCTGCAAGAAAAGGTATGGAAGAAGCTCTTGAAGGCGGTATTTTAGCAGGATTCCCAATGATTGACGTTAAAGTTGAGTTATATGATGGTTCTTACCACGAAGTTGACTCTTCTGAAATGGCATTTAAAATCGCTGGTTCTATGGCTATTAAAGAAGGTTGCAGAAAAGCTCAACCTTGTATCCTTGAACCTATGATGAAAGTTGAAATTGAAATTCCTGATGAATTCACTGGTACAATCATCGGTGATATTTCTAGACGTCGTGGACGTGTTGAAGGTCAAGAACCTGTTGGTAACACTGGTAACGTAATTGTAAGAGCATTAGTTCCTCTTGCTAATATGTTCGGTTATGCAACTGACTTGAGATCTAACACTCAAGGTCGTGGTACTTTCTCAATGGAATTCAAATGCTACGAACAAGTTCCTGCAAATATCGAAAAAGAAATTATCGAAAAATCAGGAAATGTTGGTAAAGAATAACCAATTATATAAATTAAAAAGACCTCTTAGAATTAAGAGGTCTTTTTTTATCCAAATGTTTTGAAAGAATTTTCAACGTTTTTATCTACAACATTTTTAATTGAATCATATTCTGTTTGTAATGCACTGTGTTCTGTATCCAATTTTTTCAACTCTAAATCTAATTTTTTATCTTTATTTTCTAAATCAGCCATATCTT
>CALVEU010000096.1 GCA_944326635.1 Candidatus Gastranaerophilales bacterium
ATGCTCAATAAATTTTTTTGCGCTTTTTCTGAAATTGGTACATTTTTCTTAACAATTTTTTCTATATTATTAGTTTTTGTTGTCGTAAGCGGATTTTTTTGAGATTTTTTAATTTCCCGCATAAGTGCTTCTTCATCGATATTAAGTGTATTTGCAATCATACGGATATATTCTGACTGTACAATTTCGTTATTAATTTCTTGTAAAATCGGTATAAGTTCTTTAACAGTTTTAGTTTTTTCAATGGGAGTTTGCGGTTTTTCTTTTAATATACTGTTAATTTGAAAATCCAATAATAGTGGAGCATGCTCCATATATTCTTTATAACTTTCAGCTCCGACAGAACGGATAAATTCATCTGGGTCTTTGCCTTCCGGTGGTGCAATTACTCTTATTTCACAAGAATATTTATCATCTGTTGTAGAAATATAGCTTTCATCAAATTGTTTAATATTCCCAAGTCCCGCAAATGCATTTTTTATAAGTTCTGCATTTCTGTTTGTAGCTTTTTGACCTGCTGAATCTGTATCAAAAGAAAGATAAATTTTTCGTGATGGTGTGTATCTAGATAATAATTTTATGTGGTCTGCTGTCAATGATGTTCCGCAAGATGCTACAGCATTTTCAATCCCATGAGCTTGAGCAGAGATTACATCAAAATAGCCTTCCATCAAAATTACGCTGTCGTTTTCTTTAATTGAATCTTTTGCTGTGTATAGTCCATATAACAATTTACTTTTGTTGTAAATAGGTGAATCTGAAGAGTTAAGATATTTGGGCTGTTGGTCTTTTTCAATAGCACGTGCTCCAAATGCGACAAATTCTCCGAATTCGTTTTGGATAGGTATAATAATACGATTTCTAAATCGATCTATGTATTCTCCTTCTTTTGTTTTAACTGTTAAACCGGCTTTTTCCATAACTTCTTCAGAAAATTCATTTCTAAACTTTTTATAAAACATGGTAAAAGTTTTAGGAGCAAGTCCTATATGGTATTTTTCAATAATATCTTTTGTAATTCCGCGTTCTGTTAAGTATTTGATAACGTGAGTTGTTTCTGGTTCTTTATCTTTTAACAATCTTAAATTATAAAACTCTGCAGCTTTTGTGCAGGCTTTAATCATTTCTTCTTTCAAACCTTTAGTTTCTGTTTTGTTGTAGTTTATCGGCATTTCAAGACCGAATTTTTCAGCGAGTTCTCTTGCTACTTCAATAAACTCTTTGTTTTGAGTTTTCATTATAAATGTAAGAGCATCTCCGCCTTCTCCACAGCCAAAACATTTGTAAATCCCTAAATTTGGATTTACTGAAAAAGAGGGGGTTTTTTCTTTATGGAATGGGCATAATCCCCAATAATGACTTCCATTTTTCTTTAAAATAACTTGTTCAGATACAACATCTACTATATCCAAGCGTTCTTTAATTTGAGATACTAATTCTTCAATAGTTTTTGCCATAATTACACTTTATCATTAACAAAAATAGAAATCAAAAATTACCTATATGTCTAATTGATTAGATAAATTCAATATATATTATTTATGTATTATGGAAAATCTGTTAGATTCGACAGAAAATCAAGACATAATTTTTGTTAATGATGTAAAAGAGCTTAAAAATTTTAAAGGTCTGGTAAATAAAAGGCTCTGTATTATAAAAACCGATTTTAAAGATATAAATAAAATTAAAAGTTTCTGCAAAAAGTACCCCGAACTTGAAGTTTGGTTAGCTTGCAAAGAAATTTCCAGAAAAAATATTTTATTTGCAAACTCCTGCGGGGTAAAAAATGTTATTGAATATCCGATTAAAAAAGAAGTTTTAGATGATTTGTTGAAAACCAAACTCCAAAAAAATTTTGACAAAAATTCGGAAAAAGATGAAAAAATTTTAGAGCTAATTAAGGGTAAAAAAGTTATGATTGTCGATGACAATCAATTTAATATCGAGCTTTTAGAAGAAACTTTAAAATCTTTAAACTTAAATTTGTTATCTGTTCAAAAACCTAAAGAAGCAGCAAAAATTATTGATTTAGAAAAGTTTGATTTATTTTTGTTAGATGTAATGATGCCTGAATTATCGGGTTTTGATTTGGCTGAGTTGATTAAGAAATCTAAGTTAAACAGTGATACGCCGATAGTTTTTATTTCTGCATTATCAGATGTTGAAAATAAAGTAAAAGGTTTTAATTTAGGGTCTTATGCTTATATTGAAAAACCTTTCAATATAAAAGTTGTAAAATCTCAAATTCTTAATTTATTAAAGACGAATTGCAAACGTGAAAATAATTCCAGATTAAAAGATTCCTACTGGGCAATGGTGACACATGATATGAAAGGACCGGTTCAGGCTGAACTATCAGCTCTGAACTTTTTATTAAAGACAGGAAAATTCGATAATCAACAAGTAGAAGTTTTAAATGGCATGATGAGTTCAACTAAATTTTTACAAACTTTGATTACTAATGTAATGAAAAAATATAATTACGATAATGGCAAAATTGTAATTAATCCTGCAATGAATTCTTTTAAAAACTTGATTACCGAATGCTGTGACGAGGTTCAATATATTGCATCGGATAGAGATATTTTAGTTAAAGCTTTTTATAATTCAAAATTTGATAATATAATATTTGATTACGATGAAATGAAAAGAGTTATCCATAATCTTTTGGCAAATGCTTTAAAATTCAGTTATAAGCACAAAAAAATTTTAGTAAAAGTTAAAGATTATGAAAACAATATAATGGTCTCAATTGAAAATTACGGTATAGGAATAAAATTAGAAAATCCTGATGATGTATTTGAACAATTTATCTCTTATTGCGAGGACAGCAAGACCGTAAGTTCAGGTCTTGGATTGTATATTTCTAAACAGATAATTTTAGCTCACAAAGGTAATATTCATTTCAAAAGTACCCCTTGTGATAAGACTATCGTTACGTTTACTTTACCTGTAAAACCTTAAACTTGATGTTATCTGTTTTTTTTCATATAATAAAAATTATGAAGTATAAAGATAATGTAAGAAATTTTTGTATAATTGCCCATATTGACCATGGAAAATCAACTCTAGCTGACAGATTGCTTGAAAAAACAGGGACTGTTGCTCAACGTGATATGCAAAATCAGATTATGGATTCCATGGATATTGAAAGAGAACGCGGAATTACTATTAAATTAAATTCTGCAAGAATGAATTATAAAGCTAAAGATGGTAAGGATTATGTGCTTAACCTTATTGATACACCGGGGCACGTTGATTTTTCTTACGAAGTATCAAGATCTTTGGCAGCTTGTGAGGGAGCATTGTTAATTGTAGATGCTACACAAGGGGTTGAAGCTCAAACTCTTGCAAATGTTTATCTTGCAATAGAACAAAATCTTGAAATTATACCTGTAATAAATAAAATAGATTTGCCATCTGCTGATGTAGAAAGAGTTAAAGAAGAAATTGAAGAAGTTTTAGGTATTGATGCCTCTTTAGCTATTCCTGTAAGCGCAAAAGCAGGTATTGGTATTGATGAAGTTTTGGAAGCTGTTGTCGATTTAATCCCGCCGCCTGTAGATAATTCTGACAAACCTTTGAGAGCTATGGTATTCGACAGTGCTTATGACCAATATTTGGGAACATTGTGTTTCTTTAAAATTATGGACGGTAAAATTAAACTTGGTGATAAAGTTAAATTTATGGCGTCAGGTAAGGAATATGATGTTGTAGAACTTGGTTATCAAACCCCTGCAAGAGTTCAGGTAGATGAACTTGTATGTGGTGATGTAGGATATTTTGCCGGTTCTATTAAAGAATTGACAAGATTTGTAGGTGATACAGTTACAACTGTTGAAAATCCTGCAAATGAACCTTTACCTGGTTATAAAGAAGCTCTTCCAATGGTATTTTCAGGCATGTATCCTGTTGATAATGATGAATATGCTGATTTGAAAGAAGCTTTGGAAAAATTAAAACTTAATGATAGCAGTATTACATTTGAACCTGAAACATCAACAGCTTTGGGATTTGGTTTCAGAT
The DNA here is from genome assembly GCA_944326635.1 of Candidatus Gastranaerophilales bacterium. Taxonomy (GTDB): domain Bacteria; phylum Cyanobacteriota; class Vampirovibrionia; order Gastranaerophilales; family Gastranaerophilaceae; genus Stercorousia. The sequence goes on from CALVEU010000096.1 coordinate 4,027, forward strand.
GCGGATTTTTGGGGATGCTTCATATGGAAATTGCTCAGGAACGTTTAGAACGTGAGTATGGGCTTTCAATCGTAACTACAGCGCCATCAGTTGTATATCATGTTTACAAGACAAACGGTGAAATGGTGGAAATTGATAACCCTGCAAATCTTCCTCCTGCTCAGGTTAGAGATTATATTGAAGAACCTTATGTAAAAGTTCAAATTATTGCCCCAAATGATTATGTTGGTACTTTAATGGATCTTGCACAGACAAAACGCGGTATTTTCAAAAATATGTCTTATATTGATAAAGTTCGTGCAAGTTTGGAATATGAAATACCATTGAGTGAAGTAATTACAGATTTTTATGATCAATTAAAATCCCGTACAAAAGGTTATGCAAGTATGGATTATGAATTTAAAGATTACAAGCGTTCAAAACTTGTAAAATTAGATATCATGCTTGCAGGAGAAGTCGTAGACGCTCTATCTGTAATATGTCATGAAGATAGTGCTTTTTATATCGGTCAAAAATTGACAGCAAAACTCAAAGATATTATTCCTCGTCAATTATTTGAAGTCCCTATTCAAGCAGCAATAGGTGGTCGTGTAATTGCAAGGACAAATATTAAAGCAATGCGTAAAAACGTATTAGATAAATGTTATGGTGGCGATATTTCTCGTAAGCGAAAGCTTCTTGAAAAGCAAAAGAAAGGCAAAAAACGTATGAAGTCAGTAGGCCGTGTGGAAGTTCCTCAAGAAGCATTTATGGCTGTTCTGAGTCTTGAGGAGGAATAATATTATCCCTTGCTTTTATTGCTGCAGATGTTCTGTTTGTAACGCCCAATTTTTTATAAGTGTGTGTTAAATGAGCTTTAACAGTATGATCTGTTATACATAATTTTTCAGCAATTTCGCTGTTACTGTCTCCATTAATCACCAATTTTAAAACGTCAATCTCTCTTCCTGTAAGTTCGTTTGTTTTCTTCTTTTTCATAGTTTGATATCTTTTTTTTACTTGAGCCTCTTAACGATATCATAATATTAGCAAAATGACTTTTTTCTTACTATTAGCCAAAAGTATATATTTCAACTATGCCGTAAATCAAGCTGTATAAGGGTTGAAAGAACGAATATGAAGAATTGTAAACTATTATGTAAATAATATATATTAAATACGCAATTTTTAAATACAAAAATACTTTATATAAATATGGAAATCAATTACAAAGGATTTTTAAAGAGATCAGAGTATTGTTAAAAAATGTTACAAATATCAGTTAAATATGATTTTTAATTAAAGTTAATTAAAAATATAACCGATATATATAATGTGAGTAAATAAAATTAACCGATATTCGGTTAAAAGGAGAAACGGAAAATGACAAAAGTTAACGGAAATGGCGGCGACAGAACAAATTTAGAAGCATTAAAAGCCTATTATGAAGCATTAAATACTAAAAAAGCAGGAAAAGAAGAAAAAGCTCAAGAAGCAAAACCTGTTGTAAGTTTTAAAACAGAAAAAGTTGAAGCAAGTGCATTAGATGCAACAGCAGCACAAATCTGGGGTATTCAGTTATCAAAAGTTGATAAGTCAGAGGCTGCTACTACAAAAAGAATTGAACAATATTTTAATACACCATTTATGGCTTCATTAGATGAATTACAAGGAATTGAAGCAGAAGATAACTTTGCAGCTTATGCAATGGCAAATGTAAAAGGTGTTGATCCTGATAAATTTGCAAAATATATGAACAAACCTCTAGGACAAGAAACAGCTGCTGGTGTTACTGAATTTTTAGATGCTTTAGTTTAACTTATAAATATACATATTTACTCACACAAATTTAAAGACCGATTTTTTAATCGGTCTTTTATTTTTTATTTTCCTACGAAATTTAAAACTTTAAATCCGCGTTTTTTCTTTTCCATCTCAACATCAGGAAGTTCGTAGCATTTTATACATCGAGCTTCATAAGTTTCATCTCCGCCTATCATAATTAAAGGTGAATTTTTATCAGCAGGTTTGCCGTCTATTAATCTTTGTGTACGAGTAGCATTTTCTCGTCCGCATTTCATACATACAGCGTGTAATTTGTGAACTTCAGTTGCAATACACATTAATTCAGGCATACTCCCAAAAGGTTCAGCTTTAAAATCAAGTTCAAGACCTGTGCCTATAACCTTTTTCCCTTCATCCATAAGTTTAGAGATAACTTTTACAATATTACTGTCAAAAAATTGTAATTCATCAATTGCAATTACTTCATCTTCCGGTTTAACAACTGTCATAATTTGAACAGCATGTTTTACTTTTATTGCATCAAGCCATAATCCATTTCTTGATTCAATATAATCTCCTTTTGCACGAGTATCAATATCAGGAGAGATTACTTTAACTTTTCTTTTTGCAATTATAGAGCGTCTTATACGTCTTAAAAGCTCTTCTGTTTTTCCACAGCTCATAGGACCTGTGATTAATTCAAATGAGTATCCAAAATCCATTTTTCTTCCCAAAAATTTATTGTCTT
>CALVEU010000097.1 GCA_944326635.1 Candidatus Gastranaerophilales bacterium
TATCAGGTTTAAGAGTGTTTAATGCTTTCATAGAATTTGCAAATTGTTTGTACCAATATTGAGAAACTTCTTCAGGGGTTTTTCCTTCTTTTTCGGCTTTGTTCAAGATTTTATCATCGACATCAGTTACGTTTCTGCAATATGTAACATCATAGCCTTTAAATTTTAAATATCTGTATAAAGTATCCCAAGTTATATAGCATCTTGCGTGGCCTAAATGTGCAAAATCGTATACAGTAGGTCCGCATACATACATTTTTACTTTGTTCCCTTCAATAGGTGTAAAATCTTCAACTTTGTTTGTGTAAGAATTATGTAATCTCATATATAAAATCCCTCTTTTTATACATATTCTATTACAAACAATAATTTTTTGCATTAAAAAAGCTCCTTTTTAAAAGGTGCTTATATTTTATTTTAAACTATTTTAATTGTTTAAGAATTTCATCGTTTGTTATTGCTTTTGAATATCCGGCATAATTATTTCCGTATTTTCTTTGGGCTCTTATATCGCTTGCTTCTTCTTGACTTTCTGGTGTTGTTTCATACCAACCTATGTCGTCTAAGTAAATTTTAGTTTCTTTAACAATTTGGTTGTCTGTTAATTTTGTTCCGTTAGTTTCACTTAAAACTTTGGGAGGTATTCCAAGATTTTGTCTTAATTCTCCATATGTCATTTTACCATTACCTTTAAATGTAATGTAATCTGAACCAATCCAAGGTTCATGCAATTCAATGTTTTTTTTGTTTGATTTTAAAGTATTTTGCACACTTTTTTTAGTTGTTGCAAGTTTTACTCCGTCGTCAGAGCTGCCGCCATAGTTGAAACTAATATTGATGTTGTTAGTTTCACTAGTATTAACACTAGATGCAGGTGCACTAAATTCTACACCTTGTGTAGCATTGATTCTTACCATAATAGATATCTCCGTCTTAGTTATACACTTCGTATATATCTATTAAGTATTTTTGATATACTAAATTGCTTAGTTTGTAATAATTTGTTACAAAGATAAATCGAATATTTTATGTACAGGTTCAATTAAATCTTCAACAGGGCAGATTTCATCAAGTTCAAGCGTAATTGTCGGAATTTGTCTTTCTACCCCAGCGTACGTCCCGAAACTCCCTGGAGTTGGATAGCCGATACTTGCTTCTACTGGGTAGTTTATAATTTTTGAAATTTTTTCAGCAATATTTTGTGCTGGTCCGTCATAGTTCACTACTTTGTATGGTGCGTGGAGTGTAATGATTAATTTTGGCTTAAATTCTTTAATAGTATCTATAAGAAACTGTGTTTCAATCTCGCTTCTAGCACTCTTTCCCCCGTAGTAGTCTGTGTTTGCGTCATTACAGGTAGCGTTTTCACCTTCGTTTTTTCCCCAGTTTTTTGTTGGGAAATTCCTGTTTAAATCAACACCGTTTGAGTTTGTTCTTTTATTCATTTGCATCCCGTCAGGATTCAGGCATGGTATGAATAAGAGGTTTTTGGGAGTGTGCTTTTTTAAGTATTCATTAATCAAAAATTTGCCTTGAGGTTCATCGCCATGAAATACTCCAATGATAAGAGTTTTAGCGTTTTTATCTCCTATTAATTCTATTTCATTTCCTAATTTTGTTTTTGCAGATTTTAGTTTATTCAAATAGAGCCTCGATAAATTCTTCATTATTAAATGTTTTTAAATCTTCCATTTTCTCGCCTACACCTATTAATTTAACGGGAAGTTTTAATTCTTTTGCGATAGCAAGTACGATTGCGCCTTTTGCTGAACCGTCAAGTTTTGTAAGTGCAACTGACGTTACATTTACAGCTTCTGTAAATACTTTAGCCTGTTGTAATCCGTTTTGCCCAGTATTTGCATCAAGTACAAGTATGCATTCTCGAAGTGCTTCAGGTGCTTTTTTATCGATTACGGATTTAATTTTCTTTAATTCTTCCATCAAGTTGAATTTGTTTTGTAAGCGTCCTGCGGTATCAACTAGGATTACGTCAAAATTTTCTTTTTGAGCTTTTTCAATTGCTTCATATACAACAGATGCGGGATCTGCTTTATCTCGTCTTACAATCGATGCGCCAGCTCTTTTAGACCAAATGTCCAATTGTTCTTCTGCAGCAGCTCTGAATGTGTCACCTGCTGCGATAAGTACTCGTTTGCCTTCGTTTTTGAATTTGTATGCAAGTTTTCCAATTAAAGTTGTTTTGCCAGCTCCATTTACTCCTGTAATAAAGTAGATGTTTAGTCCGTCTTTGAATTCAATAGTGTTATCACCTGCAGATTTTAGAACTTTTAAAAATTCTTCTTTAAGATAATTTTTAACATCAGATGGTTTGATTTTGCTTTGATTTCTTAATTTGTCAACAAGTTCTGATGCGTAGCTGACACCTAAATCAGCACTTATCAGCATATCTTCCATATCATCAAGTACAAATTCCGAAAATTCTTCCTCGTGTTCTACTGAATTTACAACATTATTTACAAGAGCTTGAGCTGTATTAGAGACAGTTTCTTTAAGGTTATTAAATTTATCTTTAAAAAATCCGAACATACGCAGATGATAACATGAAATTATTTAATTTTCATCCATCTTCGATGTATTTTGATTTGTCTGATAAGATTTGAAAATTTTCTTCGTCTATTTTCTCGTTGTTTAATAATGTCTTTAATGCAGAAAAATACATAAATAATCTCGCTCCACCAGCTGTTTGGCAGAATTATATCTTCTGTTTCGTCTATATTAATATTGTTATTCATTCTTAATCTTTGTTATTTATAAGCGAACATTGTTATTTTTAACATAACACTGGTTTATATATTTGTCAATAATTTCTTTGGTAAGTTAAACTACTGTTATGCTTAATATTAAAGAAGAAATCGGAATATGCTTATTGAAAAAAGGTTTATCAATGAGAAAAATTATAAAAATTCTCAAGGATAAAGGCTTAAATATTCCTTGTTCAAGTGCTCTATCTGTTCAATTAAATAAGAAAAGAGTTCGTTTTGAGACCGTTCAAGAAATTCTTGATTATCTTGGGTATGAGTTAGTAATTCAAGAAAAGAAAGAGAAATAAAAAAATAACCTTTTCATTTAAGAAAAGGTTATTTTTTGTATTAAATTTCTTGATATTTAGTTGATACCATAATCAACGATTACTTTTGCTAAAATACCGTTAATGAATGATGCACTGTCATCTGTTGAGTATTTTTTAGCTAATTCAAGAGCTTCATCTACAACAACTTTCATTGGAGCATCTTTCATATAAAGTAGTTCAACGATTGCAATTCTTAGTATATCTTTATCCATTTTTACAAGACGTCCTAAATCCCAATTTTTTGCGTATTTTTGAATAATATCATCGATTTCTTTATGATTTCTTTGGAAGTATTCTGCGATATCTATTGCATAATTTTTTACATCTCTTTGAGCATCAAGTGTTGTAAATTCTGCGATTTCGATAGCTAATGCAGCTTTTTCCGCAATATCAATCATTTCATTAATTCTGCCTGTCATATCAGATGTCATAGGAAGCGGTACTGGGATATTTGCAACACCTATCGGACGATTAAGATTTACTTCAGAATCTGCTTCATAGTTTTCGATTTGATCTCTCATTACGATTAATGAGCCTAAAGCTGTTCTTAGTTCATCACTTGCACTGCTTGTTAATATTCTTACTGATTTCAAAATAATATCTTGCAGGTCTTCTTTTGAATAGTTTGTAATTTTTTTATCAAATTGAGAAAATAGTATAAATGCTAATTCTCTTGCTGCTCTGCGCGCTTGCATATATTTACCTCTTTTTCATATTAATACGTTACACGACTTATGCTATCATGAAAAATTTTTATCTACAACAAAAGATATTTCTTTATGTGTTGAAAAATATGAAAATTTTAACAATAAAATTGTCTGATTTTTATTTGCAAATTTTAAGATGATTATTTAATCTTTTTTCTATTTTAAGTTTGTCTAATCTGTTTTTGATAAATTCTGCATTTTGGGCAAAAGGTTTTTTCGATAAAAATTTTCTGTAATATCTTTGAGCGTAATTTGTTTTTCCTAATTTATCAAAACATACTCCTATTCCTGCATATGCTTTGTAGTAATCAGGATTTAGTTTAATTAATTTATGCAAAACTTCTGATGCTTCATCGTATTTATCAAGTTTCATCAAAAGAGTTGATTTATGCTCATATGCTTTTAAAAAACCAGGGGAATTTTCTATTAATTTTTGGTAAATCATTAGTGCCAAATCGTATTCTTCGCATAATTCATGTGCTATTCCAAGCTGTAAAATTGCATCAGGGTTATCTGGGTTTATTTGGATTGCTCGTACAAAATTTTTGATTGCTCCACATGGAATTCCTTCCAAAAGGTGGCAAATCCCTAGTTCGTAATATATTTCATAGCTGTCGTCTTTTAATTCTGCAGCTGTATCGAGGTATTTGATTGCTTTTGAATATTGTTTTAAATGTTTATAGCATACGCCGAGTCCATAGTAACTTTCTGCATTGTTTCTGTCTATTAGTATTGCATTTAAGTAATTTGATACTGCTTCTTTAAACATATTTTCTAAGCGTAATGCTGTCGCTTTTTGGTAAAAGCTGTTATTTTCGGCTGTGTTATTGTATATTTTTGTGTTTGAACTCACTTTTTGTAACCTCTTTCATTATTTATGATAGTGATTTTTTTGAAGTTGAAGAACAACCGTTTGATGTATACTTTATCAATCGTTGGATTTATTATTTTTCTTGTGCTATAAAATTGTTATGAAAAAGTATTTGGTATGGCTTTTAATTTTGGTTGGAATTCCTGCTTTAGCAGATGAGGTATCTCTTGAGAAAGTTGAAGCTCAAAAAATTCAGCTTCCTAAAACTGATGTTAAAGCTAAGCAGTCTTTGGTTGTGAATGATGAACAGATTTTGCAGGAATTAGTAAATAGGCAAAAAGAAAAAGATTTGGAAGATATTGAAAATCTTTGGAAAGGTACTGTTGAAAATAATCAGGTAATCGGGTTTGCATTAAAAAAATTAGCTACCCCTGAAAGTCAAAGAAGAATTCATTCATCATTGATGGCAAAGACTTTATCTGCAGTAGTTGCTGGGGCTTCTTTAGCTCCGTCTTTGCTTGGTGCTGATTATATGACTCAATCTTCAGCTTTTGCAGCTGGTCGTTTGGCTCAAAATTTGATTAACCGTAAAAATATGCCGACAGAAATCCCTTTGACAGATACAGAATTAATTGAATTAGCCGGATTAGTTGAAAGTTTGCAGGACAAAATTATTACTGCATATTATAATTACAAAAGTTCACTATCTCAGTTGAAAGAAACAAGACAAAGACTCCTTTTGTATAACAAAAACTACGCAAAAGCTCTAGATGAAGAAGATTTAATGGAAATTACTATTTCTTCTGCCTTGTATGACAATATGAGAGTTGAAGAATTTTATTATATGGAAAATGCTAAAAAGTATCATTTGGAATTGCAGCGTTTAGCAGGTAAAAAAGTTGTTGACAAACTTAATTTGTACCAATTCAATTACAATTCTACTTTAGTAGGAGAAAAGGCGGTGGGTAAATGGTGAAAAGATTTTTAATAACTGCTTTTATATTGAATTTGATGCTCCCGTCTTTTGCAATTTCTTATGAAGATATAAAGGTGCCTAAACCTCCAGCATATAGAACAGGTCTGTCTGAAGACCCTGAAAAAGAATATATGGAAGCTAAAGCTAAAGAAGACAAAGTTCATCAGGCATATGTTAAAAAAGATGCAGAACAATTTGATTCTACTGATTTGACTTTTGCTGATTTAAGTATTAAACAGATTTCTCGTGAGGTAGCAGCAGATTTAGAACTTGACCAAGAAGATATGGTAGGTGACTTATCTGTCTTATGGCAAGGTGCAGCATCTCAAAGTGATACTATAAACTTTGCATTATACAAACTTGCAAATCCTGATGAAGATAAACCAGATGAAAAATCAGTAAAAAAAGTCCTTTCAACTATTGCAAGTATGTCTACATTAGTTGGTGCGAGTATGGGTAGTCCTATTTTAGCAACCAGTTCAATTATTGGTGGTAACGTATTAGGTATTATGTCGCAAGATACTAAGGCTCTTAATTATAAATATACTAAAGTGACAGATGCTGATATGATTATTTTGGTCAGAAAAATAGAGGATTTACAGCAAAAAACAGTTGATCTTTATTATAATTATATGACAGCTCGTAAAAAGTTAAAAATGATTGAATCTATTGCAGCTGATAGAAAAAGAAATTATGAACTTTCTCAGAATATGTCCAAAGAAGTTATTTTGATTACCGATGCTTATTATAGAACAGCTCTTGATAATCAAATGAAAGCCAAGTCAGATTTTTATGCTAAAAGAGCTGCATTGGAACAATTTGTCGGGAATGAAGTTTTTGCTCAGTTTGAAGAAGACTTGAAAAAACGAGAGAAGGATAAATCGTAAAATGGAATTCATTCCTTATGAAGTAAAAACAGGCCAGG
>CALVEU010000098.1 GCA_944326635.1 Candidatus Gastranaerophilales bacterium
TAGAAGCTATTAAACTTTCTGATAATGAAAAAGATGATTTAATTGAAAAATTATTTGCTTCAATTATGGGTTTTGGCCCTCTTGATTATTTGATTGTTCAAGAAAATGTTGATGCTATTTTTGTCAATGGTATAAATAGTGTGCATATTGAAATTAACGGGAAAATATTAAATACTGAAATGAAATTGAATGAGAAGCAAATCAATTTTATTTTAAGTAATATTTCTTCTATGTCAGGAGTTAAGTTTGATGATTCTAAAAATATTTGGAATTGCAAGGTTAACAATTTAGTTATTACGGTTATTATGCCCAATATTTCTCAATCAGGTTATAACATTACTATTAGAAAGTCTTGTGATTTTGATATGGATAAACTTATCCAAAATAATATGATGTCAAAAGAAATTCTTGATTTTATTGTTTTGATGATAAATTCAAAGAAAAATATTGTAATTTCCGGTGATATAAATTCAGGAAAAACAACTCTTTTAGATGTATTAGTAAAATCAACTTTAGAGGATAAAAGAGCAATCTTATTAGAGAATTACTCTTCAATTTCTTCTGATTTCAATACATTGATGAAATTTTTAATAGATAAACATTCAGTGGATTATTATTTGTTGTTATCTAATATTTTAAAAATGTCTTCTGATTATATTTTATCTGATTTAAATTTTGTAATTCCAGAATTATCAGATGTCAAAGGTAATATATCAACTTTAAGGGCTTCATCTATTGATAATGCTTTGTCAAAACTTATTTCATCTGTCATTTCAGCTGATAATATTTCTGAGAAATATGCAAAAGCGAAAGTGCTTACAAATATTGACTATATTATACAATTAAATCGAATGAATGACGGCGTAAGACGTATAACTTCAGTTGTAGAGCTTACACCAGCTAGAACTGCGGCTTTGTCAGTGAAATTTATTGCAAAATATGAAAATGATGGATATGTTACTGAGATACCTCAACCTTTGACTTCAATAAGGGCTGAGTCTTTACTTTCTGAAGCAGGTTCGATGTCTTCTCGTTTTTATCATTCTGATTTGTAATTCGTTCTTTCATATCGTTAAAGATAGATTTCATTCGCGATTCGTTTACAAAACTATGTGATATTTGATCAATACCAGGTCCAATATATTTTTTCATTAATTGTTTATCAACAAATGTATTAATTGGCGTTGCCAGTAAAAATAATGTTCCAAGACCACCTATTGTTTTTAGTAATTTATTTTTGAAGATTAATGAATTTTGGTATTCTTTTAGAGCATTTCTTGTTGCTTGATATGCGTAATCTCCTTCTTTGTACATTTCTTTCATTACTGGGAGTATGTCATTATATTTGTGATAAACTTTGCTTGGAATCTTATTTTTGTCACCATGTTTTAGGGCATTTTTTATGTTAAATGTTGCGAGAGCATTTTCTTTTGCAAATTTAATAATTTTTTCTTTATCTGAACTAAGTAAATCATATCTATCTGTAAAATATTTGTTATAAAAGCGTTTGAATGGGTTAATTGTTTTTTTCTCGTTGTGTCGAACTTTTATTTTATTTTCTAATGTTTCAGTAATAATACGATTAAAACTTTCATAATTATCAAGAGCACTGCCATGAGCTTGGTCTATTACATTTTTTACATGTTTATATACAGCATCTTTAGCATTTCCGCTAATGCCTGCTTTGCCCAATTTGCCAAGTGGTGATGTAATAAATTGACCTGCAATAATTACTGCAGGAAGTGCTACAATAGATGTTAAGCCTTGATAAATTGCTCTTTTAAGAGCTCTTTTCGCACTTGGGTTATAGCTTGTTTTGTCATTTTTATATTTATCATATATGTCAGCTCCAAGATACATGAAAGTAGGAGCCCAAAGAGCAGCTCCAAGTTTAGGTGCAATCTCCGAAATTGCTGTACCGACTTCACTTGAATAGGACATCATTACGGGGACTCTCTTGCTTAAGGGATCTTTGTACTTTTCTTGTGTATTTTTTTTTGTATCTGCATTAAGTATTGGATTAATCAATTTTTAGGGGCCCTTAATTTTTAGAATATTCCTATATTATTATAAACAAGTAAAAATTTTTTTTTGCTAGTTTTTTTTATTTTAGTATAATTTTAATATGGAAAGAAAATTTAAAATCTCATCTAAATACAAGCCTGCAGGAGATCAGCCAAAAGCAATTGAACAATTGGTTGATGGAATTAAAAATGGGGATGATGCTCAGACTTTGTTAGGGATTACGGGCTCCGGTAAAACATTTACTATTGCAAATGTTATTGAAAAAGTCCAAAGACCTACACTTATTATTGCTCACAATAAAACTCTTGCAGCTCAGTTATATAATGAGTTTAAAGAATTATTCCCAGATAACGCTGTTGAATATTTTATAAGTTATTATGACTATTATCAGCCTGAGGCTTATATTCCAAGAACTGATACATTTATTGAAAAATCTGCTTCTATTAATGAAGAAATAGATAGATTAAGACATAATGCTACTAGATGTTTATATGAAAGGAATGATGTAATTATTGTTGCATCTGTTAGTTGTATTTATGGTTTGGGACTTCCTGAAAATTATTTTAAAGGTTCAGTTGAATTAAATGTTGGGGACGAGATTAATCGAGATGATCTGTTAAAACATCTTGTTAGTGTTCAGTATACAAGGAATGATCTTGTGTTAGAACGTTCTACTTTTCGAGCAAGAGGCGATATTGTTGAAATTATGCCTGCTTATGAAAAAATTATTACAAGAGTTTATTTCTTCGGAGATGAAATTGAAAAAATTGTTAGAATTGATAATGTGACAGGAGAAATAATTGAAACACCTCAAAAAGTTGTAATTTATCCGGCTGTTCATTATCTTTCATATGATGAAAATGTTGAAGAAACAATAAAATTGATAAAAGAAGAACTTCAACATAGACTTGTAGAACTTCAAAATGAAAATAAGCTTGTTGAAGCTCAAAGATTAGAACAAAGAGTTAAATATGATATTGAAATGATTAAGGAAATGGGTTATTGCTCTGGGATTGAAAATTATTCAAGAATAATAGAACGCCGTCCAAAAGGTTCAGCTCCTGCAACTTTATTAGATTATTTCAGGGGGGATTTTTTAACCGTAATTGATGAATCACATGTTACTCTTCCGCAGTTGAAAGGTATGTATCATGGAGATTCTTCAAGAAAAAATACTCTTATTGAATATGGTTTTAGATTGCCTTGTGCAAGAGATAACAGACCTTTAAAGAATGAAGAATTCTTTAAAAAGGTTCATCAAAAAATTTATATTTCTGCAACACCTGGAGATTTTGAAAGACAGACATCTGCTCAGTTAGTTGAGCAAATTATTAGGCCTACTGGTCTTGTAGATCCTAAAATTTCAGTTCGTCCTATTGAATCTCAAATAAGTGATTTAAAAGAAGAAATTAAAAAACGTACTGAAAAAGATGAAAGAGTTTTAATTACAACTCTTACTAAACGTATGGCAGAGGATTTAACAGATTTCTTTATACAAGAAGGTATTAAGGTTAGATATTTGCATAGTGAAATTCAATCATTAGAACGGGTTGAAATTTTACGAGATCTTAGATTAGGTGAATTTGATGTTTTAATTGGTGTAAATCTTTTGAGGGAAGGATTAGATATTCCTGAAGTTTCTCTCGTTGCTATTATGGATGCTGATAAAGAAGGCTTTTTAAGATCTGAAACAAGTTTAATTCAGACAATTGGTCGTGCAGCTCGTAATGCTTGTGGAGAAGTTATTATGTATGCTGATAGAATGACTGAATCTATGGAAAAGGCAATATCTGAAACAGAACGCAGAAGAAAAATTCAACTTGAATATAATAAAAAGTATGGTATTATTCCTCAAACTATTAAAAAACCGATTGAGAATAATTTATTATCACTTGTTGCAAGCTATCGAGATTTGGAAGATATTGTAGCAGAAGAAATGGTTGATATGGGTATTGATAAAAAAGATTTGCCAAAACTGATAGACAAACTTGAAAAGGATATGCATAAGGCTGCTAAAATTCTCGACTTTGAACGTGCAGCTGAGATTAGAGATAAATTGAAAAAGTTAAGAGAAATGTTAGATTAAAAAAGCCTCTTGATAAAGAGGCTTTTTTCTAAATTATTTTATCACTATTTTCTTTAGCTTGTATTGATTCATAATCAACTTGTGCTAAATAGTGTCCACACATTGCAAGGTTAAATATCAGTACCATACTCCAATAAAAGATAGCTACTGGGTGCGGTATTCCTAAAAATACCCATATTACATATGTTACCGGCGCAATTAACAATGCGTTGGCTAATAAAACTTGTGGAATCATAAATAATACTGCAACAAGTATGTCACAACAAAATTCGGATATAACTTTAAAATTATATGCATCTGATATCTTGAAGTTTTTTGCATAACATAAATAACCGGTTAATATTATAGATCCAAATAAGCCCCATATTATTACTTGAAAAATAATTAAAGTATTTGGCTCAGGGATATAATTTGCAACCAAACCTGTTAATAATGATGCTAGCCAACAGTTGATTGCAATAGATGGCCCTAATGCTATTGTTCCTTTTATACCAGCCCAGAAAAGAGCAAAAATATTAAATGATGGTAATACATGATCTTTCCCGTTTCTTACATTAGTTGTACATTTTATTAAAAAACCAAAAAGTAAAAGGTATGTAACTCCGAACATCCACCAAAAACCAGTTAAATTTCCTTGTGTAGCATTAGAATATAAATGTACACAATAGTATACCGGTATTGCAAATAAAATGTATTTTGTTATAGCATGATTATCTTGAAAAGATTCTTCAAAAGCGTCTTTTATAGATGCCATATTCCAAAACTCCTCTATTCTTTCACTATAGTTTAATTATAACATATGTTTAAATAAAAAACAAGTTTTGTTACTGTGGTAGTGTTATTGTAAATTTTGAGCCTTTATTAAGTTCACTCTTTAGTGATATTTTCCCTTTATGTAATTTAATAAGTTCTTTTGTTATTGATAACCCCAATCCTGTAGAATTTTCTTGAGTTGAATCTACTTGTTCAAATTTTTTAAATATTTTTTTATGATTATTTGGAGCAATACCTATTCCGTTGTCTTCTATTTCAATAATTGTAGAATTCTCTTTTTTGTATGTACAAATTTTTATTTTACCATTTTCGGGTGTATATTTATTTGCATTACTGAGCAGATTAAATAATATTTGTTGGATTTTTTGATAGTCTGCTTTTATTTTAAAGTCTTCTATATGAGTTTCAAGAGTTTGATTTTTTTTGCTAAGGAGAGGATTTATTATATTTATAACTTCATTTATTGCTTGTTTAATTTCAAATTCTCGTAAGGTAAGTTTTATAGCTCTTGCCTCAATTTTAGACATATCAAGTATTTCATTAATCATTCCTAATAAATGAAGACCAGAGATTTTTATATCGTTAATGTATTCTTTTTGTTTTTCATTAAGTTTACCTATATATTCATTCCCAAGCAAATCAGAAAATCCAAGAATAGAATTAAGTGGTGTGCGTAATTCGTGTGATATGTGCGATATAAATTTTGTTTTTATTTTTTCAGATTCAATTATTTTTTTGTTACTTTTTTGAATTTTTTCATACCCATCTTGCAGAGCATGTATTTGCATTTTTATAATTTTAGAAATTTCTTTGTCTTTTGTTATATTGGCAATGATTGATGCACAAGTTTTAAATACTTTTTTATCATTTTCTGAAAAATTGTTTCCCGTGAGAATAATTTTTCCAAAAATAGTATTTTTGATTTTTAAATCTTCTATAATATAATTTTCTTTTATATTATTAATATCATTTGTTTTTGGATTATATGAATATTCTAATCTTGTAGGGTTTGTGAAAAATATGTAGCCTGAATCAAAATTGATAATTTTTTGTAGTATCTGAAAAATTTCATTAGAAAAATTTTCAGACTGTTCAATGCTAAAAAATTCATTTATTAATTCAATAGATTTTTCATATTCAGCCAATTTTTACTCCAAATCTGATTTATCAACATATCCAATATATCTTAAATTTCTATAATAACCATCATAATCAAGTCCATAGCCGATTAAAAATTTATCATCGACATCAAAGCCGTAATAATCTGCATCGACATCTGCAACTCGTGTTATTTTTTTATCTAAAAGTGAACAGAATTTTGTAGATTTAGTATGGAAGTTGCAGTTTAGAAAATCAAGTAAAAATTTTGCAGTTAAACCTGTGTCTACAATATCTTCAATAATTAGTACGTTTTTACCGTTAAGATCAGGTAATGATATATCTACAGCATTGACTTTCCCCGAAGTACTTGTGCCTCCATTATAGCTTGATAATCTAATAAATTCGATTTTTAATGGCATATTTAGAT
>CALVEU010000099.1 GCA_944326635.1 Candidatus Gastranaerophilales bacterium
AAATTCATCTTCTTCTAAATTTTCACGAATAGTATTCTCTTCAACATAAAGAAATGCGCCTTTATATTCCATTAGATCATTAATAGAATCTATTCCATCAAATTTTACAAGCGCAAAGTTTTTATGAAGCCTTATACTATTAATCTTTAAGGCTTTGTGATCATGGTCAACTTTTACAAAAACTTCTTTTAACGAGCAGAAAAAATCTGCCTGATTTTTTGTAAAACCTACCTTTGCTTCACCCTTAATTCCATGAAAATTTAAAATTTTACCGACAGAAACAAATTTAGTCATAACAATTATGCTTCCGGAGTTTCTTCAACTTTCTTAGGTTTTCTTCCTCTTTTAGGTTTAGCAGGTTCTTCTGCAGCAGGAGTTTCTGCTTTAGGCTCTTCTTTTTTTACTTCTTCAGCCTTTGCAGCTTCTTCCTTTTGCTTTTTAAATTCTTCAGGTAAATCAGGTCTATCCTGATTCCATCTATCTAATCCCATTTGAGAACGAATTAAACCAATACCAACGTGAACTCTCCATTCATCCATTTTTAATTGAGCTGCTATAATTTTATGGCAACCAATTGGAGGTAATGGTAGCAATGGTTCATATAAATTTTTAATTGCAAACAACTGATCAGGTGAAATTGCTAATTTTCTTTTTGGGAAAGGTAATTTAGGCAACATCATTTTTTGTCTTACTAAATTAATTCCAAAAAATACTTTTCTTGGTTCTAAACCGATTTTTTCACCTATTACTTCGTGACAATCAGGGTTTGGCAATGGTAACATAGCCTTATAAAGCTTTTCAATTAATTCTAATTGTTCCTTACTTACAAGTAACTGTTTAGGAGCTTTTTTCTGAACAGGACGTTTATTAAAGTTATTTCTATTATTTTGAGGACGTCTGTTTTGGAAACCTCCTTGATTATTATAAGGTCTTTGAGGTCTGTTATAACCGCCACCTTGTCTATTATAATTATTATTAGATCTATTATAACCACCTTGAGAATTTCTGTTGTAATTATTAGGTCTATTATAACCGCCTTGTCTGCTATACCCACCTTGTTGGTTATTATACGATCTTTGAGGTCTGTTATATCTTGGTTCAGGGCTACCACCTGCACTATAAAAACGAGGAGGTTCATCTGTTCCACCAGCACTATAACCATTTAATGGTTCGCTACTATATGAAGATGCAGGAGTTGAATTTGCGTCTGAATCATTCGTTGATGATGGTGATACCATCATTTTTTTATCAGGATACAAACAATCCGGACAAATAACTCTTTTGGGGTTTTTTGTTTCAAACTCACGACCACATTTGATACACTTGTTTACATACATAATAAAAGCCTCTTAATTAAAAAATAATAACGTAATATGGGTTAAATTATTCTCCTCAGTCAAAAAAAATCGATTTCTAACTCTATGATAATATTTGTATTATAACATGGATTATTTTTTTTTGCAACATGTGCAGCTATTTTTCAATCCAAAACGTAACAGGACCGTCATTTACAAGTTCAACATCCATCATTGCTCGAAATTTTCCTGTTTTAACAGGAATATTATTATCTTCTATACATTTAATAAAATATTCATATAATTCAACAGCTAAATCAGGATGAGCAGCCTTATCAAAAGATGGTCGAGTTCCTTTTTTACAATCTCCACATAGAGTAAACTGAGATACAACAAGCATTTCTCCATTCACATCTTTTAGTGATAAATTCATTTTTTCATTTTCATCTTCAAATATTCTCAAATTAACAATTTTTTGAGCTAATTTTTCTGCATTCTCTTTTTCATCGGTCTTTTCCACTCCTAAAAAAACAAGAATACCTGAATTTATTGAAGAAAAAAGTTCTCCATCAATCGTCACAGATGCTTTTTTTACTCTTTGAATTAAAGCTTTCATAAAAATAAAATATTACAAAAATAAAATATTGACAATTATAAAAAAATAATAAATAATATAGAAAAATATGGAGGTTGAAAAATGTTTAATCAAGAAGCTTTGAGAGTGCCCCCCCCCCGCAAAACATAAATATAGCAAGCAAATCAAACAAAAAACATTACTTTTTAAATAAAAATTGCTATGTTAGTGACATAAAACATCATAACATAAAAAAAGCATTCACTCTTGCTGAAGTCTTAATCACTTTAGGTATAATTGGAGTTGTAGCAGCACTGACAATTCCAACACTTATTCAAAACCATAAAAAACATGTAATAGAAGTTAAATTAAAAACATTCTATACAATTATGAACCAAGCATTACAAAAAAGTGAGTTAGATTATGGTGATAAGTCAACTTGGAATGATACAGGGGGAACCTTATGTTATGGTTGTATTAAAGCAAATCCTCTGCTATCTGATGAACAATTTTTTAATAAGTACCTCGGGCCAAACCTAACTATCATTGATCATAAAAAAATACCTCAACCTGGTCTATATGATTTTCAGGTTGACACATATACTTTAAAAAACGGGCTTCAATTTTCAATGTATGAAGGAGGAGCGACATACTGGCTATTTACTGATACCAAAACACAAAAAATTTTAGGGGAAAATGCTTTCTCTTTTGCATTCATACCAAGAATAGAAGAAGGTCATAAAAATTTATGGATATATCATGAAAATAAAGGGATAGAACCATATGCTTATGGTTTTACAAATTCATATGAATACAATATGAGTATGTGCAAAAAGGATAATAAATATTGCACAAAATTAATTCAAATGAATAATTGGAAAATTCCTAAAGACTATCCGATAAAATTTTAATTTACTTTCCCTCTCAATTGACCGCAAGCAGCATCAATATCAGCTCCACGTTCTAATCTTACTGTAACCTTCTTTCCAGACTGTTCCAACAAAGATTTAAAACGCATTATTGAATGACTTGATGGCTTTTGGTAATCATTTTTCTCTGTCGGATTATATGGAATTAAGTTAATATTACATTTCAAATCATGAAGATACGCAACTAATTCTTTTGCACTTTGCAAAGTATCATTTAAATCTTTTATTAAAAGATATTCAATTGTAATTCTTCGACCGGTCTTTGCAATATAATCTTTCAATACCTTTTTTAAGTCAGGCATAGGATATTTATTTTCAATCTGCATTAACTGCTTGCGTATTTCATGATTTGGTGCGTGCAAAGAAATAGCCAAAGTTGATTGCATATCAATTGAAGCAAGTCTATTTATACCAGGAATAATTCCTGAAGTTGAAACCGTTAAACGTCTTGCTCCTATTTGGAAATTCTCATTAAAAATTTCCATAGCTTTTAGAACATTATCAAGATTTAAAAGCGGTTCACCCTGCCCCATAAATACAACATTTGTAACTTTTAGTCCTGTATCTCTTTGAATAGTCAATACCTGCTCAATAATCTCTTTATAAGAAAGATTTCTTATAAACCCTCTTTTACCGGTAGCACAAAAAGAGCAATTTACAGCACAGCCAACCTGAGAGCTTACACAAGCTGTAAGATTTGCACGATTATCAAAACGCATCAAAACAGTCTCTACACATTCTCCGTCAGGATATTCAAGCAAATATTTCAATGTACCATCAGAACTTTCCTGCTTTACTTTAATTTTTGTATCAGAAACTTTTGCGACATTCTTTAATTCTTCTCGAAATTTCACAGACAAATCCGTCATTTCATCGATATCTTTAACGGATTTTAAATAAATCCAATTATGAATTTGTCTAGCTCTAAATTTAGAAGCATGCAACTCATCTGTAATCTTTTCAATTTCTTGAAGTGTAAGTCCTGATAATATTTTCATAATTAATCCTTTTTATATGGTATTTTTTGTTTATAATAATCAATAATTTCAACCATTGCATGAAGCATCATAGCAATAGGTTCAACCTCTTTACGCCATTCATAAAAACCACAACTTTCTGGCAAAATACTTAAAGGGTTATCCGGGAAATCTCTGCATATTTGAGGTCTGTTTTCATAATCAGAACAGCGCTTACATTCATTTAATTTTGGACAGTGATAAAAATATACAGGTTCATCTACATTATCAGAAAGAAGTTTTAAATACTCAGGATAAATCTTTTCGGCTTCTTCTGAAGATTTGTAAGGTATAAAAACACTCAAAAATTGTTTTGCAAATTTATCACCATTTTCAGCTTTTGACTTTAGTTCTTCAGGAGAAAATTCCGAACAAGCTAAATTACAACAAGTAGCGCACCCCTTGCAGTGGAAATTTTCTCTATATGCTATAATTTCACGCCATTTTCTATAAATCTCGTGAGAAATATCATCTTCAAACATTTCTAAAACGGCAGCTTGCCACTGTTCACCCCTAGAATTTTCATCAAACTTATCAAAAATATCATCTTCCAAATTTGATGGTCTAATTTCTTCTACGCGTTTTTGAATGGCATCCATAGATTTCAAAAAAATCTCACGGTACCTTTTTTTCATATTATTTACAGTTCCTATTAAATCAGTCATATAAAAATAATAGCACGAATTTTAAGTATTGTAAAAATTTTATTATATATGTCAAAAAATTTTCTTTTTCAACTTAAAATATAAAAGCTAAGTAAAAAAGGATTTACAAATGAGAATATCTGCTATTAATATGCCAATATATTTTAATGGTGCAAATAAAGATTATAAAAAAGAAGTAGAAGAAAAATCTAACACAACTTTAAAACTTGCAATAGGAACAGCAATTGCTGGAGCAGGCTTACTTGGAGCATATTATATTACAAAAGGGAAAAAAACTCCTAAAGAAAACTCTAATATTAATAACGCAACAGAGACAATAAAAGAAAAACTTGAAACAACAGCCGAAATAGTAGACAAAACAAGTAAAGAAATTATAGATAAGCTTCCTAAAAAAGTTATAGCTACAATAAATGAAATAAAATTAAAATCTCAATATTTCAAAGAAAGAGTTATCTCAATACTTGATAATGGAAAAACTAAAGTTGAATATTTAGGCAAAGAAAATAGTAAGATTTCTAAAAAAAGCATATATATTAAGCCTGACGGAGAAATTCAAGGTTCAATAACTAATTTTAGTAACGGTAAAACAATCATAGAAAAATTTAAACATTCTGATACTATTGATACCCACAAAAAAATATTTTTTGATAAAAACGGTAAAACATACAAAACACAATCTTTAACAACAGAACTACAGACATCTGCTAAAATTCCTATTGGATATAAAAACACCATAGACATTTCTGAATATGGCAAAACTCCATTAGTTAGAACAACAGAATATACTCCTGATATGAAACCAGTTCTAACAAATTCAAATGGTCAAAAGATAATATATGGTTACAGTCCTAAGGAATCTGGGGTAATTATAGGACATGCCATTTCTAATCCCAACAACAAATTTAACTTAAAATTCATTAATAATCCTAAATTCCAAAAAGAATTTAATACTATTGATGAAATTTATACTTGGGCTAATGGCAACTTTAAAAGAAGATAATTCTTATTAAGTTAAGAAATATCCCATCTTCCACAAGTTCCGCCCCAACGAGCAATAATATTACCCTTAATGTCTTTAATTTTTTCAACGTGTTGAATTTCTTGTTCACCTTCAACAATTGTAATTACTTCACAATTGTTAGAACAACCTGTGCAATCACAAGTAATAGAATGGAAATGCATTTCCCCTACTTGCCAACCTTTAAACTTAGTAGCAGCATCAGTATATTGATGATTTTCCATTGCTAATAATGCAGCACCAATTGCACCCATAGTTTGATGATTATCAGGAACAACAACTTTATGTCCTAAAGCCTCTTCAAAAGCCTTTACCATACCTGAGTTTGTAGCAACACCACCTTGGAATGAGAAAACTGGTAATAGTTCTTTACCTAAAGCTAAGTTAGACAAATAATTTCTAACTAAAGCCTGACAAAGACCATATAATAAATCTTCCACAGGATAACCTAATTGTTGTTTATGGATTAAATCACTTTCAGCGAATACTCCACAACGTCCTGCAATACGAGCAGGGTTAGTTGATTTTAGCGCAGTCGCACCAAAGTCTTGAATAGGCACATTCAATCTGTTTGCTTGCTGATCAAGGAAACTTCCAGTACCAGCAGCACACACTGTATTCATAGCAAAATCAGTAACAATACCGTCACGTAGAATAATAATCTTACTATCCTGACCACCAATTTCCAAAATAGTTTGTACACCAGGAACATTTATACTTGCAGCAACGGCATGGGCTGTAATTTCATTTTTAATAATATCAGCACCAACAAGAGCTCCTGCTAAGTTACGACCTGAACCAGTAGTACCAACTCCCATTACATCATAATCAGTAATTCTTT
>CALVEU010000100.1 GCA_944326635.1 Candidatus Gastranaerophilales bacterium
AAAGATTTTTAAAGATCCATTGTTGATACATTGCTTGCATATTAGGATCTTGCATTTGTTGCATTTGCATTGCAATCATTGGTTGCATCATGCCGAATTTTTGTTGCGCACCGAACAATGCTCCGTTATGAGCATATTGCATATACATCATTTGACGACCGAACATTGAACTTGGTGTGTTCATCATATCGTTCATTGATATTGAACCATCAGCTATGTTTGATGCGTATTGTTGCAAGTCTGATAACTTTCTGGTCAAATTCATTAAACGATATTGAATGTCGTTTCTTTGACGTATAATCTCTAATTTTCGGTATGCGAAAATTAATAGACCCATTGTCGTTTCTCCTACCTTTTAATTTATAACTAACCTTTTTTAACCTTACATGAATATAAAAACATGCAACTCATTGGAATTGCATGTTTTTAAGTGTTTTATTAAGAATTATTACAATTATCTATTTTCTTTTGTGATAACTTTATCAATAAGACCATATTCTAGTGCTTGTTGAGCAGTTAAGAAGTGGTCTCTTTCACAATCTTCTTTTACTTTTTCAATAGGTTGACCTGAATTTTCAGCGATAATTCCAATCAACATATCTTTCATTCTCAAGATTTCTTTTGCTTCAATTTCAATATCTGTAGCTTGCCCTTTAGCTCCGCCAAGTGGTTGGTGAATCATTACTCTGGAATTTGGAAGAGCCATTCTTTTACCTTTTGCACCAGAACATAGTAAGAAAGCTCCCATTGAAGCAGCATCTCCAAGACATATTGTTGATACATCAGATTTAATTAATTGCATTGTATCATAAATTGCCATACCTGCAGTAATTACACCGCCAGGGCTATTGATATACAACATGATATCTTTTTCAGAATTTTCGCTGTCTAATAATAATAATTGTGCTACTACAGAATTTGCAACATCATCGTCTATTTCTGTTCCAAGAAATATAATTCTTTCTCTTAATAGTCTTGAGAATATATCAAAAGATCTTTCTCCTCTTGACGATGCTTCTATTACTGTTGGGACATAGCCCATTATTTTCATATAAGTTTCTTGATCCATTTTTCTCTCCTATATAATATATATTTATTATATTACAAAAATAAAATCAATCCTATCAAAGCATTATTTTAATTTATTAACAATTGTAAAGAATTTTGCAGCTTTTGAAATTGCACTTTTTCTAAATTGTTTATATATGTAAGAGAAGTAAAAAAAGAGGACGAGAGAGATGGCAATTTCAAATATTCATGAAACATTATTAATGTATACAAAACAAAAAGCTTTGATAAATGACAAATTATCTTCAAATATGATGAATACTTTGAGTGCTTCAAAACAGACTGCTGAAAATCAAGCTAAATATAATGATCAAATGGATAACATCTATTATAATTATTATGAAGATGATCCAGAAACTTATGAATTGTTAACAGAACAACTAGAGCAAGAACATGAATTAGAATTAGCTAATATAAATTCTTGGGAACAAGAATTAGAATTAGAAAAAAATAATTTAGAAACTCAGTTAAATGAAATTAGTACATTTGAATCAACTTGGACTAAATTATTACAAACAAATATTAAAAGTGACTTTTCATACGGAGGTGTACAACAGTAACGTAGCACAATTAAATAGTAAATTTCAAAAAAGCAGTTTGATAGCTGCTTTTTTGTTGTATTATAAAATTATGTTGAAAAGTGGTGAAAAATTAGGAGCTTTTATTGTTCCGACAGGTATAGGTGCATCAATTGGAGGATATGCAGGTGATGCCAGTCAATATGCTGCCAAATTCTCTGAGATATCAAAACTTATTGTAAATCCTAATGTTGTTAATGCAGGATGTTTTTCAGGAATTAATAAAAACATGTTATATGTTGAAGGATATTCTCTAGATGAATTTTTTAAAGGGAATGTAAAATTAATTCCTTCGAAAAGAAATAGAATAGGTGTAGTTTTTGATAAAGCGATTCCTCAAGATGTTTTAAATATTCATATAAATACGATAAATGCAGTAAAATGCGTATATGGCGTGAATGTCTCTGATTATATTCTTACAAAAGAAGAAGTAGGAGTTGATTTTGTAATAGAAAATAGTGGAATTTCAACAGGAAGTGTAAAAAATATTGAAACATTACTTTCTGCATCAAAAGATCTTATAAGTAGAGGCTGTAATGCAATTGCTTTAGTATGTCTTTTTGATGAACCTGAAGATGATAATCCTGATTATGCAAATGGCATTGGTACTGATCCTGTAGGTGGTGTGGAAGCTGTTCTTTCTCATTATATTTCTAAAGAGTTAAAAGTCCCTTGTGCTCATTCTCCTGCTTTTAAGGATTATAGTATATCTTCAAATATTGTGGATGGACGTGCTGCATCAGAATATATTACACCAACTTTTTTGCCATGTATTCTTTTAGGGTTAGATAATGCTCCTTTGATAAACTCAAATGAAGGAATTTCTATTTCAGAACTTGATTATCTTATAATGCCTTATGATGCTCTAGGAGCGATTCCAGTGTTTGAGGCTGTAAAAAGAGGAATAAGAGTTTTAGCTGTAAAAGAAAATATAACTGCTCTTAATATAACAGCAGACAAAGTTAATAATTCAATTATTGAAATTCCTGATTATGATAGTTGCTTAGATTATATTGTTAATAATTTTTAATAATTATTTGTTAATTTTTAAAGATTTTTCTAAAATCTCCGATACCTTTACCATCGACTATTTAGATTAATGTGTGTAATAAAGAAAGGTGGTAAAGATGGTTGATGCAACAAATGGAGTAGGACCTTTAGGAAATCAACAATTTAGCTCTAAAGGGGTAAAACTATCAGATTTAAAAGAAAAAAATCAATTATTGTTTGATTATTTTAAACAAGCAGGACTTAATGAAAATTCCTATGTTTATTCAACAGATATTGAAAAATTGAAGGAAGCATATGACAAAAACGATAATGGAAAATTATCTAAAAAAGAAGCTCGTGCAATTTTTGGTGAAGATGTATCAAGAAAAGATATAAAAAAAGCAATAAAAGCTATGAATGAGATTGCTTTGACAGATTTGCAAGGTGAAGATTTTTACCCTGTAAAAACAAATGAAAATGAAACAGAATATTATACTAAAAATAATGTATTAGTTAGCTCTGTATATGAAGATTCTGATCAGCATATTCAAAATTATTATGGAGAAAATAAACAAATAGTTGCTCAATTTGTTCAGAAAAAGAATGAAGATGGTACGATGACAAAAGTTTCAGGAATAATGAACCAATATAATGATGATGGTACTTTATATCGTTGTAGTGAGAAAAAATATGGTGATAATGGAGAGTTTGAAGAAGTCAATATTACATATTTAAATGGGGATCAGAATAAACCATTGAAAATAGAACATAATCTAAATGGTAATAAAAAGACTACAGATATTGAATATAATAATGAAGGTAAAAGAATACGTGCTGTATCTGTTGCTAATGGTAAAAAAACTGAGGTTGCATATGATGAACTTGAAAGACCTTCTAAGCAGTTTGAAGCTCCATTAGGTTCTGACAATATGACAATAAATGAGTATAAATATAATGGAATAGAAACTACACCTTCAGAGATTACAACAACAAAACCTGATGGGTCAAAAGAAAGAGTAACTTATAATAATGGAGAATTTGTATCAAGAGAACATATAGTTCAATTGAATTATGAAGATATTAATCCTCAAGAAAAGCAACAAAAATCAACTGTTAAAAGACCAGCGACTCAAAAGATACATGTGCCAGATGATTGGGGAAGAGTCCCTACAAGTTTTAGACAAGGTTCAGGTGTTACAGAAACAAAAGATGCTGATTCTGCGTTAAAAGCATTATTAGATGCAAAAAATCTTAAAAATACTGATGTTGATGTCGATAAGTTGAAAGCAGATTTAATTAAATATAATCCAAGTTTATTTGATAAAGATGGCAAAGTAAAAAATAATGCAAAATGGGATAGATTGGATTTGCCAAATAATCTTAAAGCCCAATATGGTAAAGCTTTAGCGGAAACAGAAGATAAAAAATCTGATGTTCAAAGAGGTTATGTTCCAATAGATAGTTCATTGTCAGGAATTCCTGATCCAAAAGCGAGATTTAATCCTCGTGAAAATTTTGGTAAAGGTATAGCAGATAATAACTCGCCAAATGTCAAAAGAAATGAAAGACAAATAGCAGCTGAGCAAGAACAAAAAAAATTGCAAGAGGAACAAGCAAAAGTTCAAAAAGCAATCCCTGAACTTATTGGACAGGTATCTGTATCTTACAATGATGCCGGGAAAATATTGTATAAGCCTTTTACAGGTCCATTAGCAGGTAGAGAATTTACTTCTGTTGATGATTTAAAGGTTGCTTTAGATTTTGCTAAAAAAGGCTACACTTTCACTCAAAAAAATGAATAATTTGAAACGTTAATATTATAAAAATGTCTAAGATATTAATCTTAGACACTTTTTAATTTTGGTAATTGTTTTAATTTATAAAATAATTCTGATGCTGTTTTGAAGTTTTCTGGATTTGAACTTACATAAAATTCTTCATATTCAAATTTATTATTTAATAAGTTATTTTTTTCTAAATCCTGTTTGATGTTTTGTGCAAAATATAATGCAGGATCAATAAATTTATCTTCTGACATGAATCTTTTTAGTATTCCTGTTAAATAAGGATAATGAGTACAAGCAAGTACAATTTTATCAGGATTAAACTCTTTCATAACATCTAAAATTTCTTGTACCTGTAAAATGCTTTGAGGTTGATTAATCCTATGTTCTTCGACAATTCTTACCCAATTTGGAGCAGCAAGTTCGAAAACTTTCATATTTGTATTATATTTTTTTATTTCTTTTGCATATGTATGAGATTTTATTGTTGCAGGGGTTGCTATTACTCCTAATTTTTGTACGTTGTCTAATTTCGCAAGTGTCGAACAAACTGATTGAATTATTGGATAAACTTTAAAATTGTAATTATCTTTTAGTTTTTCATAAGTTATTGCTGATGTTGTATTGCAAGCCATAACAACAGCTTTTGCTTGTTTTTCTTCAAAAAATCGAAAAATCTTATCTGCAAATTCAATTAATTGTTCTTCTGTTTTTTCTCCGTATGGCATATTTTTTGTATCGCCAAAATATAGGTAGTTTTCATCTGGCAAAAGTTTTTTTACTTTTGCAAAAACTGTCAGACCGCCTACGCCTGAATCAAAAAATGCTATCGGTTGTTTTTTATTTATATTGTTTAAAATAGTTTTCTACTCCGTCTGCTATTGCTTTTGCTGTAGCCTGCTTTCTTTTTTCTCCAACGAGTTGTTCTCTTTCCCCGCTGTTTGATATAAATCCAATTTCGACTAAAATTGCAGGTACTGTAGTATGATTTATAACATAAAATTTAGATTTAAACAATCCACGATTAGGAGATTGTACTGCACTTGCAAGTGATGAATGGACTGTTTGAGCTAGAGCCATACTTTCTTGATGATAATAGTGAGTTTCTACACCAGTAATTTCAGGTCTTACACTTGAATTTACATGGATACTTACAAATATATCCGGATTATTTTTTTCACTGATTGCAACTCTATCTTGTAATGACACATATGTATCATCTGATCTTGTCATTACAACTTGATATCCTTTTTGGTTGAGAAGTTTTTCTACTCTTTTTGAAATATCTAGAGTTATATCTTTTTCATATATTCCACCGCTTGTTGCTCCGACATCTCTCCCTCCATGTCCTGCATCAATTATTACTTTTTTCTTTCCTGTTGTAGATTTTTTATTAGCAGGTGGGTTAAATATAATTGCAGGTGGTGTTGTAACTTTTGGTTCTTCTTTCTTTTTAGCTTGTTTTAATTTAATTTTAAGACTTCTTCCATCAGCTCCTAAGTATGTACTTACCATTGTATCAGGTTCTACAGGAATTGTAAGTTTTAAACCAATTTTTGGCATTAATGATATTTGGGCGTTGTTAAAGAATGTATTTTTATAAGCAGCTTTAAAATTCTCATCATGATATTTAGATACATTATATAGATAAAGAATTATTTTATCTTGGTATCTGTCAAGTCCGTGTACTATTGGTGCATCAAATTTTAATATCATAGATTCAGTTAGAGAATCATTTTTTTCTTTATTGTAAGCTATTGCATTGCTGCTGCTGTTAAA
>CALVEU010000101.1 GCA_944326635.1 Candidatus Gastranaerophilales bacterium
TAAAGTTTTAGGCATTTCTCCATTTATACCAAAACGATAAGTTATAATCTTTTTTTCTCTTTCAGGTAAAGTTGATAATAAATCCTCAATACTTCCTTTTAATGCATTATTTTTAGTTTGAATTTCAGGGGATCTGTAAGATTTATCCTCAATATAATCCCCGATATTCAAATCATCTGTAACTGGGGTTTCCAAACTTATTGGTTCTTTTATTATCGATTTTTTTATTGTCATAAGCTGTTTTGATGTAATCCCCAACCCTTCTGCAACTTCCATATCAGTAGGTTCACGACCTAATTCAAAAGATAATGTCGTATACATCTTTTTATATTTTCTAATTTTATCTGTCATATGAACAGGAATTCTTATGGTTCTTGAATTATTTGAAATTGCTCTTATAATTGTCTGTTTTATCCACCAAGTTGCATAAGTTGAAAATTTAAAATTCTTTGAATAATCAAATTTTTCTGCAGCTTTTATCAAACCTAAAGAACCTTCCTGTACCAAATCCATAAATAATACACCTTGTCCTATATATTTTTTTGCAATACTTACAACAAGTCGTAAATTAGCCTGAACAAGTTTTCTTTTTGCAATTTCAGCTTGAGATTTTTTCCCTTCTTTTATTTGTTTTCCTAGAGCCTTTTCCTCCTTTGAATTTAACAATTTTACCTTTCCTATATCTTTCAAATACATTTGCAAGATATCATCATCATTTGAAATTGAATTAAATGTTTTTGGTTCTTCGATATCGTCATCATCAATTTCAATAAATTCCGTACCAAACTGATACTCCGGTTTTAAATCTTTATACAAATCTTCTTCAATATATTTTGTAACAGCCATTTAAATTCCTCATCTTCTACAAAATTGTCACACTTTTATTTTTTTTGACGTAGAATGAGAAATTTTGTTTCAAAGTCTATTTTTGTGTAAAATATAAATTATGGGAATTGTAAATGAAAAAGATTTTATAGAACGCGTTAAAAAATTATCTGAAACATCTTTCAAACCTGGAGAAAGAAAAGATTTAAACGTTTTAGATTCACATGATTTCAGATATTTAGAATCTGTAGAGTTTGGAGCAAACTTACATATTCATTCGGAATATTCAGATGGTTCAATGACAATTGATGAACTTTTAGAAAATGCTCAAAAAATCACAGAAAAAAATCCAAACTTTTTACTTGCCCTCACTGACCATGACACAATAGACGGGACAAAAGAAATTACAAAAAAAATAGATAAATATAAAAACGTAAATATTTGTCTTGGGCTTGAAATATCAACAATTGGAATAAATTTTCCAAATCAAAAAAAGCCTTGTCAGATACACTTACTTGTCTATGGAATAGACCCGTTTGATGAAAAGTTAAATAATTATTTATCCCATAAAAGAGATCTAAAACTTCAACTCGCAAAAGCGACTATCGAAAAACTAAATTCAGCACTACCTGAATACAATTTTAATATAGAAGAAGCATCTAAATGTCATATTATGATTAAAAAAGGACAAGATGAAGTTGCTCATCCTCTAAAAAAATATACAGCAGGTAAAATTTTACTTGACTATTATTTCCCTAATGCTGATTTTTCATATGATGCACCGATAAAGGAATTTAAATATTTATTTAAAACAAATAATAAACCTTATTATAAAATTTATAAAAAAGCTCTCGAAATGTATATCGGGCATGAGTTACCTCAAATTCCAGAAAAAATAGAAAATAAAATTCAAATCGCAAGAGAAATATATATGGCATCTCACCCAACAATTGAAAAAATGCTTGAGCCTTTTTCTTCTTTTGAAGAAGCAGTAGAATTTGTATCTAATCTTAATTCTGGTGTAATGTCAATTGCACATCCTGCGCGAACTAAAGCTTATTGTCCAGAATTTTATACATATCTTTTTGAACACTTCAAAAAATACGGCAAAGAAAAAGCATTATTATACGAAGGTTACTATCAATCATACGAAGGTGATTATTATCAAAAATGGAAATCAAAAATTGATGAAGCAGCAAAAAAATTTAACCTAATTAAAACTGGCGGACTTGATTCTCATGGGAAAAATATTATAACCAGATGTCCGTATTCATAATAAGAAAGGGCAAAATGATTAAAAAATTATTACCTATTTTTATACTTTTATTTATATTAACATCAACTAAAACTCTTGCAGATGAAGGCTATGTGAGTCCTGAATCATATGCCGTAAATGAAGCAGATTTAATTGATTATATTGATGTTCCGCCTCCTGCACGACCCAATATTGATAATCTTGACAAACCAGTAAAAATAAAAAGGCAAAAAGAAAAAAAAGTTAAAGAAGAAAAACCTAAACCATATAAACGCGGTCCAGTTTATCACATGGCAAAATGGTGGACTGATCAAAGATACAAAAGAGAAGAACCACATCATGGAGAAAAGCATGAAATAAAAGTAAAACAACGTATTGAATACGAAAAACAACTTCTCGAAAAACAAGAAGAAAATCAGGCTACCTCTCCAGAATAGAATATTTGCAATAAAATAATACCCCAATAAGGTAAAAAAATAATTTTTTAAAAGCTGAATTTACTAGAATTTTCCAAGAAATTAACGATTCAATAGAAATTTTAGAAAAAACTTTATAAAAAATGGTTGACAATAAAATTTGTTTCAGTTATTATTAATCTTGCTGAGGGCGTTTAGCTCAGTTGGTAGAGCGCCTCCCTTACAAGGAGGATGTCAGAAGTTCGAGTCTTCTAACGCCCACCATTTTATAAGACCTCTATTTATGAGGTCTTTTTTAGTAAGGAGAATATGTTTTTTATGAAAAAGATTTTTATAACGTTCTTATGCCTTATATCTACAGCATTAAGTGCTTATTCTTTTGACTACATAAAAGAAAAACAATCTGTTTATTATAATCCGCAAACTACAAAATGGAGCACTTCACAAACAACTCCTAAAGATATTAGATTGATATACAAAATGTTTGTAGGTTCAGGTGGTTTTTCCGAATACTACAATAACAAAGGTAAACTTGCTATCGGACCTTTTACAAACATGGAATTTATTAACAATGGGGATTTTATAGGTGTTGATAATGCTAATTTAAAATTTGTTAAATACATCTACGACAACGGATACTTTAAAGCTATTCAACTAGATGAAACTTATATACAGTCTCTTTTCCCTGATGCAGAAATTGTAAAAATTTCTCAATTTAAAAATAATGAAATCACTCTATACAAAAAGCCTTTTGAGAAAAAACAATTTATAATTCTTAACGATACTAAACAAGGTTTTTATAAATATTCATACAAACCTAATAATGTACAACAAACTTATATAAAATCATTATTAAATGTAAATAAATTTGGGAAAATTACATTCTCTCACTATGGCGATGACAATGATTTATTCCCGGCTTTAAAAATTCACATAAAGAAACAAAAACATGAAAATTAATGATGAATTTATCGTAAATATAGAAAAACTATCAAATCTTGGAACAGGAATTGCAAGAATTGATGGTCAAGTTGTATTTGTCGAAAATGCATGCCCGCAAGACGAATTAAAAATAAGAATTTCAAAGGTAAACAAGAATTTTGCAACCGCAAAAGCAATCGAAATTATAAATCCATCTCCACATAGAACCGAAGCTTTCTGCCCGATGCAAAAAGTTTGTGGAGCATGCCAATTACAATTTATTGATTATGATTATCAATTACAATTAAAAAAACAAATTGTAGA
Source organism: Candidatus Gastranaerophilales bacterium (assembly GCA_944326635.1). Taxonomy (GTDB): domain Bacteria; phylum Cyanobacteriota; class Vampirovibrionia; order Gastranaerophilales; family Gastranaerophilaceae; genus Stercorousia. The sequence goes on from CALVEU010000101.1 coordinate 3,742, forward strand.
AGATTCTATGAGAACAATTGGGCATATTGATACCCCAATAAATATACCAATTAAAAGCCCTGAAATAAAATCTTTCAGACACAAAATTCAATATCCTGTATCACAGACAAAAGTATCAAAAAAATTACTTGCAGGATACTACAAACCTCAATCCCATGAAATTGTTAATATAAAATATTGTCCGATACAACCTGAAATTTGCGATAAAGTTATTGATTTTATAAGAAACACCGCAAATGAATATAATATTTCTGGCTACAATGAAAAGAAGCACACTGGTGATCTGCGACACATTGTAATCAGATCATCTTCTTATAACGGTAAATTATTAGTTACATTAGTCATCAATTCTAAAAAAAATTCAAAGAACATAAGCAATTTTGCAAAAAGAATTTTTGATGAATTTGAAGATGTTACAGGTGTTTGTATTAACTTTAACAACAAAAAAACAAATGTTATTTTAGGGGAGAAAACAGAATGTATAATCGGAAATGATTTTATTTATGAAAAAATTTTAAATAAAACTTTTAAAATAGGTTCATCTACATTTTTCCAAGTAAACCCTAAAAGTGCTGAAAATATTTTTAAATATGTAAAAGAAGAAATAAAAAAACATGAAAGCCCGACAGTCCTTGATGCCTATGCAGGTATAGCAACTTTTGGAATAGTTATAAGCGATTCAGCACTAAAAGTAACAAGTGTTGAAGAAAACAAAGAATCAATAGAAAAAGCAAAAGAAGTAATAAAAATAAATAATATCAATAATGTTGAACTACATACAGAAGACACAACAAAATATCTTAAATCAATTAAGAAAAAATTCGATATAACGATCCTTGATCCTCCACGCAAAGGTTGCACAAAAGAAGCACTAGATGAAACAATTACACATACGAAAAATAAAATCATTTATGTAAGCTGCAATCCAGCAACACTAGCAAGGGATTTAAAATACCTAAAAGATAAAGGCTGTAAAATTGAAAGTATACAACCTTTTGACATGTTCTGCCATACATATCATATAGAAAATGTAGCAATTATTAGTCTATAGGCTTATATAAAGCTAATACATTCCTTAGGTTTTGTTCAATCGTATCTAAAACTTTATATCTTTCAGTATCTTTAAATCTAGGTTTAGAACGCTTACTAGGAGGTAGAGCATTATATTTACCTAAATACAAAGTTTTCAAAGATGCAAATAAATTATCAGCAGTTTCGACATCCTCTTTCGAAAAAGTTATTTGAGAAGCCTTTGATGCTCCAAACATATCTCGCAATTTAGCATCTTCATATAATCTTCTGGTTAATCCATGATAAATCTTTTTAATACCTTTTACAATTTGCTTTGCACCATCATCATCAGTTATTTTAGCAGCATCATACTTTCTAAAATTTTCAAAAACTAGAGTATGCTCTTTATTTTTTATAGCTGCATAATTAGGACCTGGTAAAAACAATAATTCATACAAATTACCATTTTTATCAAAACGCATTTGAACATCTTCGTAACCAGAAGGAACAGCATTTTCTCCAAATCTTACATCAATATCATCTACCATTTTAGGTAAACCATCTTTACCTAATATAATATTACCATTTTTATCTTCTGCATATGTTTTTGCAATTTTATAACCTTTTTGTTTCATTGCGTTAACAACTTTTATGTAATTTTTATCAGCATTAGGCAAAAAGATTGTGCCTCTAACACCATCTCTAATAACCCCAGAATACCCCCTTTCAGAATATTGTTCTGTTCTTCTGGCTATTTTATCAAGGATAGAAGGCAATTCTTTTGTTGAGCTTTTATTTATATCTCGATAAAAAGATGCTTCTGGAATAGCTTGAGCAACTTCTTCTAAATCATTCATATATTGAGACGCTAATTTTCTATTTTGTTTAATTAAAAAATCTCCTAAACGATTTTTCGTATCAGTAGCTTGAACTTCTTCTTTTTGGGCAACAGTTTGCACTGATTTACTTTTTACAAAAGTATCACCATTAGGAGTTCTTTCAAGCGGAGATGATGCCCCCCCCCCGATTTTTTTACGCATTTTCTTAGGAAGATTATTTACAACATCTTCACCGAGAATTCTTGCTTTTGATTTCATTGGGGGAACTTTTCCCAGTCCACTTAATACTTTTTGGCTTAACTTAATCATAAACAACTCCAATATAGATATAAAAACTTATTATTAAAAAAAATTGCCTTTTTTGGGGTAAATTATTACAAAAAAGATACAAGAGCGATTATAAATTAGAAATTATTTTTTGTCAAAATATTTTGTTTGTATTAAAATTA
>CALVEU010000102.1 GCA_944326635.1 Candidatus Gastranaerophilales bacterium
GATCCGATAACCAAAGGTCATTTAGATATTTTACATACAGCAGCTGAAATATTTGATAAAGTTATAATTGCAGTTGCAAGAAATCCTCAAAAACAAGGTTTTTTGCCTGTAGATGTAAGGGTTAAGTTGATAAAAGAAAGTGTAAAAGATTTATCAAATGTAGAAGTCGACTTTTTTGAGGGATTAACAATAAATTACGCTCGTCAAAAAGGAGCAACGGTATTGATAAGAGGACTTCGTGCTGTGTCTGATTTTGAATATGAGATGCAGCTATCTCAGGCAAACAGTGCATTAGCATCTGAGGTAAAAACAGTGTTTTTGACTACAAAACCAAAATACAACTTTATTTCATCAAGTACAATTAAGGAAATTTACTTGAATAAAGGTGATATTTCTAAATTTGTACCTGAGCCAGTAAATGAATATTTGCAAAATACTTCTAAATGTTAAAATATTTAGCTTTTTCTATAATAAATTATTTGACAATTAATATACGCTTATGTAGAATGTAATTAGAGTAAGAAAGGTATATGTGTGACAGCAATGCAACAGAATAATGGTGTATATGATTTATTAAAAATGTTAGAAATTTCTTTGGAGGAAGGTTTTCCTATTATCCCGCGTAAATTTACGGTTGTTAAAACAAAAGAAATTGAAACATTAATTGATAGAATTTATGCTTCTCTTCCATTAGAAGTTCAGGAAGCAAGAGCATTTTTGAGACGTAGAGAAGAACTTCAAATAGAAGCTCAGCAAAAAGCTGAAAAAATTGTTCAAGATGCTCAAGCAGAAGCTGATAGAAAATTGTCTGAAGCAGATTTTATAAAAGCTCTTGAAAGAGAAGGTGTTAGAATTAGAACTCAAGTTCAACAAGAATGCGAAGAAATTAAACGTAAAGCAATGGAAGAAGCTGATAATATAAGAGCACAAGCTGTTGAAGAAGCTATGAAAACCAAAGAAGGTGCTGAATTATATGCTGAACAAGTTTTAACAAATTTGGAGAAGAATTTGGCTCAACAACAACAAATTGTTAAAAATGGTCAAGTATATATGGAAAAATTGCGTTCTGATTCATTTGGTAGCTACGATATTCCAACTTCTTACTCTGCAGATCGAGCACAAGCAAATGCTGATTTTGTAATTAAATAAATATTATATAAATAATTAACATGAATCAGTCGGCTAGTTAACCCGACTGATTTTGTTATATTTGCTTATAGTTTTTTAACATATTGTTTGCAATTTATTTTGTTTGGTTTATTATGATTACATAAGCCGATTTAATTAGAATGTGAGTTATGTCACATTCTTTTTTAAAGAGGATTAAATTATTCAACAAATAAGTAAAAAGGAAAATAAAAAATGGGTATCAAAGGAAAAAATGACAGAATGGTAGTTTTAGCATGTGAAGATTGCAAAGAAAGAAACTACACAACTACTAAAAACAAAAAAAATATTAAAGAAAGATTAGAATTGAGCAAATATTGCCCAACTTGTAAAAAACATACTAATCACAAAGAAACAAAATAGATGTATGGAAGTTAAGAGGCGAAGAAGGTTTAAGTCTTTTGTAAAATAGCTTTGCATCTTTGCCTCTATATTCTAAGCATCTGATGGGCGTCCTTAGTTCAGTTGGTAGAACGTCGGTCTCCAAAACCGGATGTCGAGGGTTCGAGTCCTTCAGGGCGCGATTTTAATTATAAAACGTAAGGAAACAAATATGATAGGTGCAGAAAATCAAACACCGGCATGGTTAGAAAAATCAACAAATTCAATAAGAACATACTTCAGAGGTGTAAGAACCGAATGGGGTAAAATTTGTTGGCCTGAAAGACGACAGGTGATAGCTGAAACTGTTTTTGTTGTGGCTATTGTTTTTGTTTTTACCGTTGCAGTTTATTTAATGGATATAATTTTTAAAGGTTTACTTGGACTAATAAAATAGTTCCTGTATACAAGATTAAAAAGGTGGCTTATGACTGAAAAAGAAAAATCTATGAAAGAGCAGTTAGACGAAGACAAAGCCCAAGAAGCTTTGGAAGCGCAAGCTGAAAATGAAGCTAAAGAAGCTAAGAAAAACCAAAAACGCTGGTATATAGTTCATACATATTCAGGTTATGAAAATAAAGTAAAGGTTAACCTTGAAAAACGTATTGAATACATGAATATGGGAGATAAAATCTTTAGAATTGAAGTTCCTCAAAAAACTGTTACCCAAATGAAAGGTGGTAAAAAACAAGAACGTGAAGAAAAGATTTTCCCAGGATATGTTCTAGTTGAAATGATTATGGACGAAGACAGCTGGTATGTAGTAAGACATACTTCAGGCGTTACAAAATTTGTAGGTTCAGCTAAAAAACCTATCCCTGCACGTGACAGTGAAATTAAAAAGATTATTAACCGCTCATCTTCAACTTCTCAAAAAATTGAACTTGATGTTAAAGCTGGTGATAAAGTTAGAATTACATCTGGACCATTCGCAGACTTTATCGCTGATATTATCGAAGTTTATCCAGATAAATCAAAACTTCGTGCAAATGTTTCAATCTTTGGACGTGAAACTCCTGTTGAATTAGAATATAAGCAGATTAACAAGCTGTAATCAAAACTTGTTAAAGATGTCAACGTGCGTAGCACGAATATAAGCAGATTAACAAATTGTAATAATTAGTACAAAAGATGTGGAAGGACCCTCCCCTAGAAAAGAGTAAAGGCGCGGAGACCGTTATTACCACAAAAGGAGAAAAAAATGGCTAAAAAAGTAGTAGGAAAAATCAAGCTTCAAATCGAAGCAGGAAAAGCAAATCCATCACCACCAGTTGGTCCTGCATTAGGTCAACATGGTGTTAACATCATGGATTTCTGTAAGCAATTCAATGCTAAAACAGAATCTCAAGCTGGATATATTATTCCGGTAGTAATTGATGTATACGAAGATAGAAGTTTTTCATTCATCGTAAAATCACCACCGGCACCTGTACTTATTAAGAAAGCATTAAACCTTCCAAAAGGTTCAGCAGTTCCTAATAAAGACAAAGTTGGTGAAATTACTCAAGCACAACTTGAAGAAATCGCTAAAATTAAAATGAATGACTTAAATGCAACAACTATGGAAGCTGCAGTAAACATGATTAAAGGTTCTTGCAGAGCTATGGGTGTTACAGTTAAAGAAGGTTAGATGGAAGGACGAAATGTCCGTTATTACCACGAAAGGAATTTAAAAAATGTCAAAATTAACTAAAAAACAAAAGAAAATGCAGGAAATGTTGGAAGGTTTTACTCAACCAGCTACTGCAGTAGATACAATTAAAAAATTAAAAGAAATTTCAAAAGAAGTTTCAAAATTTAACGAAACAGTAGAATGCCACATGAGATTAGGTATTGATGTTCGTCAAGCAGACCAACAAATCAGATCAACAGTTGTATTACCTGCAGGTTTAGGTAAAACTGTTAAAGTTTGTGTAATCGCAAAAGGACCTAAAGCTACTGAAGCTAAAGAAGCTGGAGCTGATTACGCAGGAGCTGAAGAAATTATTGATAAAATTTCAGGCGGCTGGTTTGATTTCGATACATTAATTGCAACTCCTGATTGTATGGGTATGTTGGGTAAATTAGGTCGTGTTTTAGGGCCTAAAGGTTTAATGCCAAACCCAAAAACTGGAACAGTTACAATGGATGTAGCTAAAGCTGTTAAAGATGCTAAAGCTGGTAAAGTTGAATATAGAGCTGACAAACAAGGTATGATTCACTGCCCTGTTGGTAAAATTGAATTCAGCGAAGAAGATTTGCTTAAAAACTATGCAACTCTTGCAGATGCAGTATTGAGAGCAAAACCAGCTTCTGCAAAAGGTACATTTGTTAAATCAGTATACCTTTCAACAACAATGGGACCTGGTATTAAATTAGATCCTAAAAACTTTGCAGCAGAAGTTAAAGAATTAATGGCGTAAGCTATTTAAAAATATAAAAAAGCTCCTCTTTTTTAGAGGAGCTTTTTTATTGCATATAGATTATAATGTTTGTGTATTAATGTAAGCAAGAGTATTGTATTTGGATTATATTTTGCTTATAATTTAGTTATGGATATGAAAACTATTAAATTGAGAGACTTTGAAATAGGCGGTGATAAACTTACAATCATCGCAGGACCTTGTGCAGCTGAAAGTCAAGAAATTCTTGATGAGACTGCAAAAGGTTTGAAAGAAATTACTAAAAAATTAGGTATTAATTTTATATTTAAATCATCTTTTGATAAAGCTAACAGATCGTCTATTTATTCTTATAGAGGACCAGGGCTTGATAAAGGATTAGAAATGCTTCAGTCTGTAAAAGATAAATTTGATATTCCTATTGTGACTGATATTCATACACCTGATCAGGCTGAACCTGTAAGTAAAGTAGTTGATATGTTACAAATACCTGCTTTCTTGTGTCGTCAAACAGATTTACTGGTGGCTGCAGCTAAGACAGGTAAAATTGTAAATATCAAAAAAGGACAATTTTTAGCTCCTGAGCAGATGGGACAGTTAGTTAAAAAAGTTGAAGATAGCGGAAATAATCAAATCTTATTAACAGATAGAGGCTGTTCTTTTGGCTACAATAATTTAGTTGTTGACTTTAGAGCAATCCCAATTATGCAGACATTTGGCTATCCTGTAGTATTTGACGCTACTCATAGTGTTCAATTACCTGGAGCTCAAGGAACTTGTTCCGGTGGTGACAGAAGATTTGTTCCAACTCTTGCTAAAGCTGCTGTGGCTGCTGGTGCTAATGCTTTATTTTTTGAGGTTCACCCAGATCCTGATAAGGCAAAATGTGACGGACCTAATATGCTTTATCTTAAAGATGCAGAAAATGTATTTAGAATTTGCAAAGAAATTTTTGAACTTGTAAGAAAATAGAGTTGTAGTCGAATGGGAATTAAAATAAAACAATTTATAGCAGGTCAGTTAGAAAATAATATGTATCTTGTAATGGACGAAGATACTAAAAATGCTGTGTTAATTGATGCTACAGAGTTGATACCGGAAATTACAGATACAGTCAAGCAATTAGGTGCAGATGTTCAATATATTTTGCTGACTCATGGTCATTTTGACCATATTATGGGACTTAATGCATTGAAAAAAGAATTGAATGCAGAGGCTTTAATTTGTAAAGATGATCTTGTAATTTCTGATAATATTAATGAGTTTACAAGACTTTTTAATTGGCCAGATAGTATTCCGCCTGTTTATGAAAAATATATTAAAGACGGAGATATTATTCCTGTTGGAAATATGAATATAAAAGTTATTCATACACCAGGTCATACAGAGGGTGGGGTATGTTATTTAGTTGAAGATAATTTATTCTCTGGTGATACTTTGTTTAGAGGAAGTGTTGGGAGAACTGATTTATTTGGCGGTAATTTTTCAAAACTTTCTGACAGTATTAAAAATAAATTGTTTAAACTTGATAATGATATTAAAGTTTTTCCTGGTCATGGCCCTATGACTACTATAGGATATGAAAAGAAATATAATGAAATATTATAAAAGTCATTAAATGACAATATGAGGACATAACAAATGAAAGAACAATTAGAAAAAATATATGCTTGTGCTACAGAAGATTTATCAAAAGCTTCATCTATTGCTGATATTGATGAAATTAGAGGTAAATATTTAAGCCGTAAGGGAGAATTCAACGAGATTAAGAAAAATCTTAAAAATCTTTCTGATGAAGATAAAAGAGTGGTTGGAGCACTTGCTAATGAGATTACTCAAAAATTGGAAAATGCTTTAAAGGATAAGCATGATGAATTTTATAAAAAAGAATTAAATGAAAAATTAATGAAAGAAAGAATCGATGTTACTCTGCCTGGGAAGTTTACTCCTCAAGGAAGAGTTCATCTTTTGACTTCTACTACAAATGAAATTGTTCAAATTTTCCAAAGTT
>CALVEU010000103.1 GCA_944326635.1 Candidatus Gastranaerophilales bacterium
CTCAATAATTTGAGCAACTTCATCTTTTTCATCACAATGTAAGCTTCTTTCCACACCTGCTTTGAACGAGAGCAGAGTCAAAGAACTCTGCTCGTTGTCAAATACAAGTTTTTTATTAATTTTATCAGAATATTCAATATCTTTTAAATTAATTATTTCGTTCATTTATTCAAAATTTCCTTAAGATCTTCTTCAGGTATTGTAATAGGTTTTATTTTATACTTATCAACTAAGATATTCAAGACATTTGGTGACAAAAATGCTGGTAATGTAGGACCGAGTTTTATATTTTCAATGCCCAAATATAAAAGAGTCAATAAAATACAAACTGCTTTTTGCTCATACCAAGAAAGGACTAATGATAATGGCAACTCATTTACTGTACAATTGAAAGCTTTAGATAATTCTACTGCAACTTTAATAGCTGAATAAGCATCATTACACTGTCCCATATCCAATAATCGAGGAATACCGTTTATTTCGCCTAAATCTAAATCATTAAATCTGTATTTCCCGCAAGCTAATGTGAGAATAATAGAATCTTTCGGAGCTTGTTTTACAAAATCAGTATAATAATTTCTTCCCGGTCTTGCACCATCACATCCGCCTACCAAGAAAATATGTTTTATATCTCCTGATTTGACAGCTTCTATAACTTTGTCAGCTACAGATAGAACTGTACCATGACCAAATCCTACAGTTAAAGTATCACCGCCATTTATACCAGTCATTTTTTTATCTTCTTTATACCCGCCAAGTTCAATAGCTTTTTCTATTACTGGTGTAAAATTTTTATCTTCTCCAATATGTACCATATCAGGATATTCAACAACAGAGGTTGTAAATACTCTATCTTTGTAACTGTCTTTCACAGGCATAATACAATTTGTTGTAAATAAAATTGCGGCAGGGACATTATCAAATTCTTTCTGCTGGTTTTGCCAAGCTGTACCGAAATTACCTTTTAAATGAGGATATTTATTTAATTCAGGATAAGCATGGCAAGGAAGCATTTCTCCATGTGTATAAATATTTACACCCTTATCTTTTGTCTGTTCAAGGAGCAAGCTCAAATCTCTCAAATCATGACCTGTTACAATAATAAAAGGGCCTTTTTCAATATTTGTTGAAATTTTTCTAGGTGCAGGAGTTCCGTAAGTTTCAGTATTTGCCTTATCTAAAAGCTCCATGCATTTTAAATTTATTTCACCTGTTTTCAAAACTAAATTTAATAGTTCATCTGCTGATAAATCTTTTGAAATACCCTGTAATGCTTCATAAAAGAAATTGTCAACATCTGCATCTTTATATCCTAAAACTCTTGCATGATGAGCATAAGCTGCCATACCTTTTAATCCGAATAATATCAATGATTTTAAACTTCTAATATCCTCATTACAATCCCAAACAGTTCTTATATCAAACTTAGAATCACAATGAATATTTTTTTGAACTTTTTCTATAAAATATTCAATAGATTTATCATCAAAATTTACATTTGTGATTGTTGTAAACAATCCATCAATTAAAAGTTCGGTATTTATATCATTTTTCTCAGCACAACTTGCAAGCTCGATTAATTTACTCGTAAGTTCATCTTGTAAATTTGATGTATCAGCTTTCTTACCGCACACACCTGCTAATGTACAGCCTTTTCCCTGAGCAGTCTGCTCACATTGGAAACAAAACATGTTCATAATTTTCTCCTATAATTTTAAATTACTAATACTGTTATTTTTCATAAATTCTTCAAACGTATTATTGATTGAAGAAATAAGCGGTTTCATAATACAGCAACAAGATGTTATATGTCTTGATGAGAACAGGCAATCTTTACGGATATATTTCCCTTCAATAGCTTCATAAATATCCATAAGACTTGAATTTTCTTTCCCCTGAACAATACTAAATCCGCCTTTAGGTCCTTTGACCGAAACTAAAAATCCGCTTTTTACAAGTCTTTGCAAAACTTTAGACAAATGGTTTTCCGAAATTGAAAAGGCTTTCGCAATCTCTTTCAAAGGTACTATTTCACCTTTCCTATTTGCAATATAAATCATTACATGCAGTCCAATTGCTGTCGCTTCTGAAATATTAATCATATCAATCCTTTCTATTTTAGCATATTAATACCAAAATACCAATTAGTCAATAGACTGAATTCTTACTTTGAATATATAATTAAAAAAAACCTTCGATTTAATTAAAAAACGAAGGTTCAAATGATTATTTATTTTTTCTGTAACCACATTTTGTGCAAACTCCTTCAGGAGTCAGGGCAATACCGCAAAGCGGACAACGATCAATTGTTTTTGTAACTTTGTATTCTTCTGATGCTGTATTATCACCGCTTACAAAGGTTATTTTGGCAATATTTAATTTGTCTTTCAAAAGGTCATAGACAATTTTTATCATACCTTCTACAGTCATTGTCTCTTTTGTAACAACAATCCTGCAGTCAGGATAAGCCGTTGCAAGTTCTGTTTTAAACACTTCACCTTTCATAGTATTTTGCGGAGCACCATTTTTAATACCCTGTTTTTCATAAACCTCTAAGATTGCCGGCAAAAGCGGATCATCCTCACGCAAAATCGTAGCGTGGTCAAAATTTTTCAAAACATTCCACGCGGTCTTTTTGATTTCATTGCAAGGAAAAACCATATTTACGCCGGGATTAATACTGTCTTCAACCTCTATAGTCAAAGTCCCTGTATGACCATGTAAATACTGAGCTTCGCCTTTAAATCCGTAAAATCTGTGTGCATACTGCAAGTCAAAAGTTGTAATTGATTTCATAATTTTCCTCCTTTTTTTATAGTTTTATATAAATAAATTGGAATTTGAATTACTACTCTCGGCTATATATTTTGCCACTCCGCCGATTTCTACACCGTCAATAAGTTCTTCTTTTTTAATACCCATTACATCCATGCTCATCTGACAGGCAATAAATTTAACACCATTTGCTTGAGCTTGATTAATTAATTCTTTTAAAGTTGAAATATTCTTGTTTTTCATAACCCATTTCATCATCATAGAACCAACTCCGCCCATATTCATCTTTGAAAGGGTTAATTTATCAGCACCTTTCGGCATCATAAATCCAAACATCTTATCGACAAATGATTTTTTAACGGTTACGTTTTCTTTTCTTAAAATATTTAAGCCCCAGAAGGTGAAAAATAATGTAACATCATGTCCACTTGCTTTTGCACCATTAGCAATAATAAAAGCTGCAAGAGCCTTATCCAAATCATTTGAAAAAACAACTATTGTTTGAGCTTTTTTAGTTTGGATTTGATTATTATGATTTTGTGGAATTGCTTGACCTTTCTGAATTTTTGCTACAATTTTTTTATCTCTGCTATCTAAATTAAGTAAAGTGTTATTTGTTGAATTACACCAAGCCTCAACATCTGCATAAAATCCCTTATCTGTTGATGTAATTTCCAAAACTTCACCCTCTTGAATATTTGAGATATTTTCTGCTAACTTCATAATCGGGCCAGGGCAAGAAAGCCCGCAAGCATCAACTTTCAAAACATTTTCACTTGATTTTATAAGAGCTTGTACATTAATCTTTTTTGAAACTTTGCTCTCTTTATCTCTTTCAATTTCTTTATAAAGCTTCATGCCTGCCATCAAAGAATACACGTTATTAAATCCTTTTTGAATTAAAATTCTTGATGCAAGATAACTTGTGTATCCAGAATCACAGACTAAAATAACTTTCTTATCATTAGGAATTTCAACTGTTCTAGCTCTTAATTGAGCAAGCGGAATATTTACAGCTCCATCAATACTTTTTGTATTATAACTTGCAGGAATTCTGACATCAACAACAAACGATCCTTCAATATCTTCATAATAAGCAGGTTTTACAAAACCTCTCAAAACATTGTCCGCACACATCCCTAAAATATTTACAGGATCTTTTGCAGATGAATACGGAGGCGCATAGCACAATTCGCTATCTAATAAATCTTGAATATTACCACCATTTCGCATTACAGAAGATATTACATCAATCCTTTTTTCAACACCTTCTTGTCCTACTGCCTGCGCACCAAGAATTTTTCCTTCGCTATTGAATAACAGCTTGTAAAAAGTAGATGTTGCATAAGGATAATACCCTGCATGAGAATTTCCAAATGTCAAAATTTTCCAATAAGGAATTCCCTCTCTTTTTAAAAGTTTTTCGTTATAACCGACTGCAGCTACCGTATAATCAAAAACTTTCAAAACAGATGTTCCCTGAGATTTTTTATATGAAGAATTTATCCCGTAAATATTATCTGCAATAATTCTTCCTTGTCTGTTTGCAGGCCCTGCTAAAGGAATAAGGACGTCTTCCCCAGTCACGAAGCTTTTAATTTCAACACTATCACCACCTGCAAAAATATCAGGATCAGATGTCTGCATACAATCATTTACTTTAATTCCTCGATTAACTTCTAACCCAGCCTTTTGAGCTAAAGTTGTTTCAGGCCTTACACCAATCGATAAAATTACAATGTCAGAAGGAATTTTTCTACCAGATGTTAATTCTATTTCCTTATCACTAAAACTTTTAACTCCATCTGATAAAATTAATTCCACACCATTCGCTCTCATCTCATTTTGAGCAAAACATGCTATTTCATAATCAACAGGTGCTAAAATTTGCTCTGATAACTCAACAAGTTTTGTTTCAATACCAAGATGAACAAGATTTTCAGCCATTTCAACACCAATAAAACCACCGCCGATAACTACTGCATTTTTAACATCATTTTTAACAACGTAATCCTTGATTTTATCTGCATCAGCTAATGTTCTGACAGTAAAAATATTTTCATTATCAATACCATCTAAATTTGGTCTTATAGGATTTGCACCCTGAGCCAAAACTAATTTGTCATAATAAAATTTTTCATTATTTTGAGTAAGTACATATTTTTCATCCCTATTAATCTCAACAACTTCACTGTTTAATTGAACATCAATATTGAACATATTTTTGAAACGTTCAGGGTTTGAAACAAGAATTTTTTCTCTATCTGCAATTACATCTGAACAATAATAAGGAAGTCCGCAATTTGCAATAGAAACTTCATTCGTACGCTCTAAAATTGTAATTTCACAATTTTCATCTAATCTTCTTAATCTTGTTGCGCAACTTGCTCCGCATGCTCCGCCACCTATTATAATTACTTTCATTCAATCCTCTTTCAAGTTTTTATATATTCGTATATTCATATATTTATATTATCAAATTATTTACCATTCGTCAATAGATTATTTGACAATATTCGTATATTGTAATATTCTCATAATATGAAAAACGAAAATATAGATATAGATGAATACACCACAATTTTTAAAGCACTTGCACACCCGACAAGATTGACTATTGCATATAATTTGATGTTACAGCCTGAATGCAATGTGAGCAAAATGTGTGAATGCTTGCAAATACCTCAACCGACAGTTTCACAACATTTAACCATATTAAAAAATGCAAACGTAATTGCAGGTCATCGTCATGCAAATCAAATATGTTACAAGGTTGAAAATCCAAAAGTTATAAAAATTTTAAAACAACTTGCTAAAGATTAATTTGACCTTGTTAAATACTTATTTCTAGATTTTCTAAAATTATTTTTAAATAAAAGAGAATTAAGTTCTTATTTCCAATAAACTTTGAATTTTTCAATTTCTTCAAGAGTTTTGTGATAATCCCCCTTGAAACAAATCGTTCTATCATCAATGTAAAGATATGACGGTAATTTTACATTAGTAACATCCTTAAAAAACTTATCTAAATTATTATTAATTAGCCATTTAGTTGCAAGCATTAAATTTCTTGATGTAAAAAGATACAATTCAGCACTTTGAGATAATGTTTCTAAAAATTCATAAGCCCC
>CALVEU010000104.1 GCA_944326635.1 Candidatus Gastranaerophilales bacterium
AATTTTGCATCAAAGTTGGAACAGTCATTGCTGACACGACACCAATTATTCCTAAAGTAACTAAAACTTCAGCAAGGGTAAAACCTTTATTGGAGCTTAAATTACGCCCCCCCCCCGCGTTTCAAATCTTTTCACAATTCGCTCCTTTCTTTATTTTTTTACTTTTATATTATAACCTTTATTTCAACACTTTGCAATTGCTAAATAGATATATCATATAAATATTCAACAATTTCCCCCATTGAATAAATATTTTTTACAATAAAAAATTCTTTTCCTGTTTTTTCTTTAACGTAAGATAAATTCTTACCATCAAGAAAATCTTCAGAATATGGCCTTAACATAATAGATGGAATTATGACAATATCTGCATCAATATTTTTAACCGTTTTTATCAAATCATCAGTAGTAATTAATCCTGCAACAGTAATATCTTGCCCCCAATAATCAGATTTTACAGGATTAACAGTTACAGATAAATTTTTTATTTTATTTAATTTTTCTGCAATTTTATCTATTGCATACTTTGCAGCATAACTAGTTGCAAAAGACAATTTCAATGGAGTTTTAATCTTTTTAGGCAGTTTTCTTGATTTAAAATCATCAAGTAACATTCTAATAGATCCGACACCATCTTCTAACTGATTAAAATGACCATAATACTTAGTTGGAGGTATATCCTGTTCTGCAAGTAAGAAAAATTCATCAGAGCAACAAACTCGTTTATATTTTGAAGCAATTTTTATAGTTTCTTGTGCACATTTTTTATCAACTTGTTTTAGACCTTCTTTTCTAAATTGAGTAATCCCAACTGGCACAATTGCAACGGATAACACTGTATTTTTAAGTTCAGCTAAATCAGAAAGAGTTCTTTCTAATTCTGCACCATCATTATATCCTGGGCATAAAACAATTTGAGCATGAAACGGTATTTTATTTTTTCTAAACCATTTTAAATTTTCCAAAGCCTTACCAGCATTAGGATTTTTAAGCATTTTTACTCTTAATTCAGGATTTGTAGTATGAACAGAAACGTAAAAAGGACCTAAATGCATTCTTTTAATACGCTCTTTATCATCTTCTGATAAATTTGTCAAAGTAATATAAGTTCCTTGCAAATAAGACAATCTATAATCATCATCTTTTACATACAAAGTTTCTCTTAAACCTTTTGGCTGTTGATCAACAAAGCAAAAAATACAGTGATTAAGGCAAGGTTTTAGTCTGTCAAATACTGCACTTTCAAAGATAATGCCTAATTCTTCATCAAAATCTTTTTCAAGTTCTATTTCTTCAATCTCTCCATTTAACTTTTTAATTTCTAAGGTAAGTAAATCAGATTTGCACAAAAAATTGTAATCAATCATATCAATCATTTTAGAATTATCGATTGATAAGATTTCATCACCTTTTTCGATACCTAATTCTTCAGCGATAGATCCTTCAACCACTCCATTAACAATTGCTGGCATTATCTTTCTCCAGTCCTTCAATTATAACTATAAAATTTGAAAATTCACATAATGCATTGTCTAATATAATTTTTTGATAAAAGTTTATATGACTATAGTCATCATTTAAAATATTTTGAGCGGCAAGTTTAAATTGCATTGCACGAGATTTTGTTGAAAAGAACAATCTTTTACGTTCACTAGAATCCAAACAATCTGCACAAGATAACTTAACTCTTGCATTTGATAAAAATTGCAAAGGATTATCGCTTAAATCTTCAAGAATTAAACGCTTTAATTCTGTAATACCTTGCTTTGAAATTTCATAATAAACAGATAATTTACCTCCTTCAGACATACTTTTTCTTGAAGTCAAACATTGTTTTTCTTCTAAACGTCTTAAAGCAGGTTTTAAAGCTCCAAAGCTGGGTTTCGTAAACGGAGCGAAATTATCTTCAATACGCTTTTGAATAGCGTACATTGTTAAATCTCTTTTCAACAAAACATATAAAATTAAGAGTTCAATCATAAGCTAATACTAGCATAAATTGAACCCTTAATCAAATAATTCCTAATAATTCATCTCCCAATTATCATTTAAAATTTTACCAAAGCAACCCCAACCAGAAACAGTACCTGTTCCTTGACATTCAGTCGTATATTTTTCATCTCTCTGTTCCTTTGTTAAAGGAGCATTATCAACATAGCTAACATCATCTAAGATTCCATTACTATAAAGAGCCATAAAAAACAAATCACGACCTAAAATATTAGGGCCTTTTTGTCCATTTATATCAACCAAAATATTAGCAATTTTAAACCCTTCCTTACGGTATAAAAATCTAATTGATGAACCACTTTGCAAAACGTAAGAAGGAGCATTTGCAATATCAACACCTCCACCATTTAAGTTTTTGTAATTATCATAAAAGCAAGGATTAATATTATCACACTTTTGAACAATTTTAAAATATGTTTCAACAAATAATCCAATACTATCTTGAGATGTTAATCCTGCTTCTGTTAAATTTAAAGCATTTCTATCTGTTTGATATTGAAGCAAAGCCTGCTGCATTTCATTATAAACCTTATGCAACTGAGTAACATAAGATTTCTTTTGATAATTTTGCATCAATGTTGGAACTGTCATTGCAGATACAACACCAATAATTCCCAAAGTAACCAAAACCTCTGCTAGAGTAAATCCTTTATTTCGAGCGGTTAAATTGCCCCCCCCCCGACATTACGAAATCTTTTCATATATCGCTCCTTTCTTTATTATTACATTTATAATTATAACAGTTTTATGACAGGTTTTCAACACAAATTGCATTAATCAAAAATTTTTTGTATAATTCAGGAATGAGCAGTCTACAAAAATATTACAAACAATCAGCTACCTATAAGATATTTACCGGAATGTTCAAAGAATTTGAAGAATTCCTTGATACTCTTGGCAAAATAACACTTAACGGGATTGATGTAATAAAATGCTTACTTAAAGGACAAATAAACAAAAAAGAACTTATTGAACAATGCTATAGATTTGGCGTAACTTCATTACCTATAACTCTATCTATTGTCGGAATGACTTCTGTAATCGTTGCGTCCCAAGTTGCCCTAGAGATGGTTAAACAAGGCGGAAGCAATTTTGTCGGACTTTTAATGACTATTCTTATAGTAAGAGAAGTTGGAGTTATTATGTCTGGTTTTGCCATAATCTCAATGATAGGTTCTTCATTAGCATCTGAAATTGCTACAATGAGAGTAACTGAGCAAATAGATGCAATAAAAGTTTTAAAAGTTAATCCAATTAATTATTTATTCGTTCCAAGAATTTTAGCAGGATTAATTATGATGCCACCAATAGTTGTAATCGCATCAACTGTCGGAGTTCTTGCAGGAGCTGTAACTGCTAAATTAACAGCAGGACTTGGCTATCGAGCATTTTTTGATTCAGCTTGGTTAGGAATTTATATGAAAGATTTAGGTGTATGCCTTTTAAAAGCCTTATTTTTCGGAGGTACAATCTCTCTAATCAGCTGTTCTTGCGGATATTACGCAAAAGGTGGAGCAAAAGGCGTTGGAGAAGCCACAACCAAATCCGTTGTCTGGTCTTTTGTGGCAATTGTAATATGGGATATGATATTTGCTATAGCATTTTTCTTTTAATAGAGGTAAAATTTTAACACAATGAGTATAGAAGTAAAAAATTTAATAAAAACATTTGATGATAAAAGAGTAATTGATAACGTGTCATTTAAAGTTGAGAGCGGAGAAACACTTGCAATTGTAGGATTTTCAGGTTCTGGAAAAAGCACAATTCTTAAACTTATATGCGGACTTTTAACACCTGACAGTGGAGAAATAATAACTTCAAAAGGCGATATCGCAATGGTTTTTCAATACTCAGCACTATTTGATTCTCTTAATGTTGCTGACAATATTGCATTTGCTCTACATGAAAGAAAAGAGTTGAGAAAAAAAAATAAAAAAAAAGAAATAAGAAATATAGTAACAGAAAAATTAGAACTTGTTGGTCTAAAAGGTATTGAAAACAAATTTCCATCAGAATTATCAGGCGGGATGCAAAAAAGAGTAAGCTTTGCTCGTGCAATTGTTACGGAACCTAATTCAATACTTTATGATGAACCAACAGCAGGTTTAGATCCTATTTCATCTACATTAATTGAAGATTATATTGTTCGCTTGAAAGCTGAAACAAATGCGGCATCTGTTGTAGTTACTCACCAAATGTCTACAATTAATAGAACTGCAGATAAAGTAATTATGCTGTATCAAGGAAAAGTTGTTTTTGAAGGGACTCCAAAAGAAATGATGAGACAAGATAACGAATATACAAAACAATTCGTAACAGCTTCTCTAGAAGGTCCTATGCAAATGATTGCTGAAAATTAAGGAAGGGAAATATGAATATAGAAAAATTATTCAACAAAGAAGTGATGTCTTTAGAGACATACATAATGTTTAGATTAAAAGAACAAACAGCAAAATTAAAAGATGAACTTATTGCAAAAAACAGAGCCCCAATATCTTTATCAATGGGAGCACCTACAGCAAACCCTCCTGAAGCACTTTTAAACAGATTAAAAGAAATTATTGACGAAGATGGTATACACATGTACTCAATTCCGAAAGGAGAACCATACTTTAGAAAAGCAATAGCTCAAAGAATGAAAAATCGTTTTGGAGTAACTCTTGACCCAGAATCAGAAATATTCTCTCTAGTAGGTTCAAAAGAAGGTATTGCAAATCTGGTAAGATTTATTACAACCCCAAAACATGAAGAATTGGAAAAAGATGTAATTATGGTACCAGACCCTTGCTATGCATCATATTTACAATTTATTCAATGTTCAGGAGCAAAAGCTTACCCAATGCCTTTAACTCAAGAAAATAATTATATGCCGGATGTTGAAGAAGTTTACCATCAAATAATTAAAGACGGATATAAAAAAGAAAATATTAAAGCATTATTTATTAATTATCCAAATAATCCTCTAGGAAGCTCAGCTACAAGAGAATATGTACAATCAGTCATCAATTTCTGTAAAAAATATGACATTCTACTTGTATCAGATGCAGCATATTGTGATATGTATTTTACAGAAGAAGAAAAACCTTTCAGTATCTTTGAATTAGATGGAGCTAAAGATATCGGAATTGAATTTTATAGTTTTTCAAAACCTTATGCTGTAACTGGCTGGAGATTAGGATGGGTATGTGGAAATAAAGAAGTTGTACAACGATTTGGAAAAGGTAAATCAACTATTGACAACGGAATATTCAAAGCACTACAAAAAGCTTGCGCTGAAATACTAAATTCCGAAGAAGGCGATAAATACATAGAAGAAAAAAATAAAGGATATGCGAAAAAACAAGCAATTATGGTAAAGGGGTTCAAAGAACTTGGCTGGCCAATTGATGAAAAAACAGTTCCTCATACAACATTCTATCTATGGCTACCAATTCCAAAAAGATATGATTCTGCATTCAAATTCTGCGAAGATGTCTTAAAAACATCAGGCGTTGTCCTAGTTCCAGGTAATGCCTTTGGTAATCATGGAGAAGGCTTCTTTAGATTATCGTTTGTATGTTCAGATGAACAACTGCAAGAAGTAATCGACAGATTTAAAGCTGACGGATTTACTTTTAATTAAAACTAAAACAGAGTATTTATTATAATATTTAATCATATAAAAAAAATCGCCTTATAATCAGGCGATTTTTTATATATGAAATCTGGCAAATTTAATATATTTTGTTTGCCGCGCTATTTTATGAAAGTGCCATTAAAGCTTTCACTGAACGCGCGTTGTCTCTTACTTCTTCATCAGAATGTTCATTTACTGTATCTTCTAAGATTTTCATAGCTTCTGATTTATCACTTAATGATAAGAGTTCATTAATTGTGCTCATAGCT
>CALVEU010000105.1 GCA_944326635.1 Candidatus Gastranaerophilales bacterium
AATGTTATTGTTTGTGAGGTTGATCCTCTAAAAGCATTAGAAGCAGCTATGGAAGGATATAGAGTTATGCCAATTGAACAGGCTGCAAAAGAAGGTGATGTATTCTTAACAGTTACAGGTGATAAGTATGTAATTGATGTTCACCATATTTTGAATATGAAAGACGGTGCATTTTTAGCAAATTCAGGTCACTTTGATTGGGAAATCAATGTTGCTGGTTTAAAAGAACATGCTGTTGAAATTAAAGAGATAAGACCAAATTTCGAAGAATTCAAATTAGACAATGGAAAATCTGTTTATGTATTTGCAGAAGGTCGTTTAGTAAACCTTGTAAATGCTGAAGGCCACCCTGCAAGTGTTATGGATATGAGTTTTGCGAACCAAGCTTTGGGTATTGAATTCCTTGTAAAAAATAAAGGTAAATTAGACAAAAAATTATATACTCTTCCTCATGAAGTTGATGTAAAAATCGCTGAATTGAAATTAAAATCAATGGGAATTGAAATAGATACATTAACTCCTGAGCAGGAAGAATATTTAAATAGTTGGAAATTTTAATTAATAATTCAAATAAAAAAATACCGCTAACATTTGTTAGCGGTATTTTTTATAATAATGTTTTTAAGATTAATGTAATTGTATTTCTAAATCCTAAATTACTTTTTTCTTGCCATAAAAATTTAATTGTTTCTGGACGGATTTTCAAATTATTTTTAATATTTATTTTTGTAGTTTGGTCACTGTGTAATTTTTTATTGCCCGTAACAAGAGTGCAATTGCCTGCATTATTTTTATGTCTTCTATAACCTATAAGTGGTGTATAAATTATTGCAGAACCTCCAATTAAATTTGCGAAGTTAAATAAAAATTTATCTGGGCAAATTTTCCATTTATTAGCATTTTTGTAATTTATAATTAATTCAATAGATGCTTTTCTAAACATCGCAGAGCTGTTTGGTGACCAATACCAACCTCCGAAATGTTTATGTTTTAAAATTTTGTAATTAACATTTTCACCAGCAAAAAGTTCATCGAGATTTTTGCAATGAGGAGATGATATTGCATTCATTGTATGGATTTCATTATCTTCCCCGATTTCAATAATTTGGCAAGATGTGAATGCTATAGATGTTTCAAGGTGAACTCTTATGTGATGTTTTGCGTAATCGGGCATTAATATGTCATCGCTGTCAATAAAGCTTACAAATTGTCCTTGTGCAGATTCTAAACCTTTAATCATTGAAGCCATTTGACCTTGGTTTGAGTTTTGTTTAATTAGAGTGATTTTTAAATCTTGATTTTCTGAAATGAAATCTTCAATAATTTTACAGGAATTATCTTTTGAACAGTCATCAACAATGATTATTTCAAAATTTCTATATGATTGAGCTTTAATGCTCTCTAGAGTTTTTAAAATATATTTTTCATAGTTGTAAGAGGTCACAATAAATGAAATCATTGGTAGTTTAAGCATTTTTAGTTTCCTGTTCAGCTAATAATTTTTCCATTTTTTTATTGTGCATAACTGATGAAATAAATGCGAGAATAATAAATCCTAATCCAATACCACCAGTTACAATTTCAGGTATTTCTTTTACAGTTGATACAAGCATAAGACAAGCTAAAGCGCCTATAGCCCAATGAGCGCCATGTTCCAAATATAAAAATTGTTTAAGAGTTTTCTTTTCAACAAGCATTATAGTGAGTGATCTTACAAACATAGCACCAATGGCTAGACCAATTGATATGATTATAATATCTTTACTTAGTGCGAAAGCACCTAATACTCCATCTAAAGAGAATGATGCATCGATTAACTCTAAATATAGAAAACTGATTAATCCGGTACATCCAGCTCCTTTTGCAGCACAACTAGCAAGTCTCATTTCTTCATGTTTTTCCAAGTAATGAGTAAATCCATCAATTAATAAGTAAGTTATAATACCTGAAATACCAGAAATCATAACATGTATTTTTTGTTCAGCCGGTACAAAATTTTGAGTTGCAAGAAGCATAAAAAGTGAAATTACAATTTCAATACCTTTGATATGGTCAAAGTGTGATAGCCAATATTCGATAGGTTTAATCCAGTGAACTTCTTTTTTGTGGTCAAAAAAGTAATTCAAGAATAACATAATTAAGAACATTCCGCCAAATGTTACAATTGGTGCGTGTGTTTGATGTAAGTAATAAGCATATTTGTCAGCATTTGTAAGAGCGATATTTGCGACTTCAAGCATTTTTAATTTTGCAAAAATAGATACAACTAAAATTGGGAATAAAAATCTCATACCGAATACTGCAATAAGTATTCCCCAAGTTAAAAAACGATGTCGCCATTCGTGGCTCATTTTTTCGAGTTTCATCGCATTAACAACGGCGTTGTCAAAAGATAAACTGATTTCTAATATTCCTAATACAATTGCAATAAATACGCAAGTTAGTCCTGTTCCAGAATGAACATGTTCACCCCAAAAATAGGCACCAATAAGACCTGCTATTGTTACAATATATGAACCTAAAAAATATTCTAACATTTTGTATTTTCTCCTTATTTAGTAATAAATTATATTATAATTAAAATTTCGTATCTTGCAATCATTTAAAGTTTGTATAAGTTGAAAACTTTTATATAATATAGTATATTTATAAATAATTAAAGAAAGGAGTTTTTTATGAAAAATAATAGCAATTTCGGGGGGGGGGCAAATTTTTAGCTCATTTACATTCTTGCAATTTTTTTAATGTATGCAACAATAGTGATATATTACTTCACTATAAATTTAAAAAATATGGATTTACTTTAGCAGAGGTATTAATAACTTTAGGAATAATTGGTATAGTAGCCTCAATGACTATGCCGGCTATAGTTGCAAATTATAGAAGTTCTGTTTTAGAAAGTCAGTTCAAAAAATCATATAGTATTTTATCTCAAGCGTTAATTCGAACAAAAGAAGAATTAGGAGAAAATTTACATCAAACATATGTTCCAAATCAGCCAGAAGGTTGGGCTGGAGCTGTTGAGTTTAGAGAAACATATTTTAAGTATTTACAGAACTTATCATCTGGCGGGACATCGCAAATGGAAAATTTTGGTAAGGATTGGAAGTCTTTTTCAGGAGTAAAAGAATCTTCTTTATTGGGATTAGGAGCTATGCCAGGGTACCTGTTACTCGCAGATGGGAGTTATGTTACGGTTCTAAAGAATAATTCTCGACTTAATATTCTAGTTGATATTAATGGTAAAAAATTCCCTAATAGGACTGGGTATGATATTTTCCTATTTGTAGTTGATACTGATCAAGATAAGCTTGTGTCTTGGTCTAAAGATAAGTCATTATGTGATAAGGATTTAAAGGTTTCAGGGTTTAATGGTCGAGCTTGTACTTATTTTGCAATGATTAATTTGAATCCGGCTGACAAAACAAGAAAATATTTCCAATCATTACAATGGTAATACTGAGGTTTGAAAAATATTTTGTTCTTGATATACTTTAGTTATGAAAGATATGTTAGATAAAATTCTTCAAATTGAGAAGAAATATAATGAATTAGGTGTTACACTCTCAGATCCTGCTGTAATTCAGGATTATAATAAGTTTAGAGATCTTTCTAAACAAAGAAAATCAATGGAAGAAACTGTAAATTTATACTATGAGTGGAAAAAAGCTGTAGATGCAATTGACGATGCAAAAGAATTGTTGAAAGCAGAACATGATGAAGAAATGAGATCATTTCTTAAAGCTGAAATAGAAGCGAATGAAGCAAAATTGCCAGAGTATGAAGAAAGAATGAAAGTTCTTTTACTCCCTCGTGATCCTATGGATGATAAAGATATTATGCTTGAAATCAGAGGTGGTGCTGGTGGCGATGAAGCAAATATTTTTGCTGGCGACCTTGCAAGAATGTATATGAGATATGCTGATAAACAAGGTTGGCAGACTCAAGTTTTAAGTAAAACTGAATGTGAAGCTGGTGGTGTATCTGAAATTATTATTTCAATGAAAGGTGATAGTATTTATTCTAAATTGAAATATGAATCAGGTGTGCACAGAGTCCAAAGAGTTCCTGCAACAGAATCTCAAGGTAGAGTTCATACTTCGACAGCAACAGTTGCAGTAATGCCAGAAGTTGATGATGTTGAAGTTGAATTGAATATGAATGATGTAGAAATTACAACAGCTCGTTCAGGTGGTGCAGGCGGACAAAACGTTAACAAGGTTGAAACTGCTGCAAGAGTTTTCCACAAACCTACAGGGATTATGATTTTCTGTACAGAAGAACGTTCTCAATTACAAAATAAAGAACGTGCATTACAAATTCTTAAAGCTAAATTGTATGATATGGAAGTACAGAAACAGATGAAAGAAATAACTGATTTGC
Organism: Candidatus Gastranaerophilales bacterium; assembly: GCA_944326635.1. Classification (GTDB taxonomy): domain Bacteria; phylum Cyanobacteriota; class Vampirovibrionia; order Gastranaerophilales; family Gastranaerophilaceae; genus Stercorousia. The sequence goes on from CALVEU010000105.1 coordinate 4,384, forward strand.
GTCGATCTCAAGTTGGTACAGGTGACCGAAGCGAAAGAATCAGGACATACAATTTCCCTCAAGGACGTTTGACAGATCACCGTATTAATCATAACTTAAATGTTAATACCGTAATTGATGGTGATTTAGACGAATTAATTAATTTATTGATAGAACACGATCAAAAATTAAAACTAGAAAAATTGGCTGAGGTGAATTAGTGGTAGAACGAAAATGTGCAGGTTGCGGTAAACTAAAAAATAGAGATGAATTAATAAAGATTACTAAGGAAAACCCGCACGGTGACGTTATTATAAACCACAGCAATAAAATATTTGGCAGATCAGTATATCTCTGCTATAATAAATCTTGTATTGAAACAGCTTTTAAAAAAAATAAAATTGCAAAAGTTTTAAAAACTTCAATACCTGATGATTTGAAAGGAAAATTGATAAATGAGTTTTGAGACAATAAGAATAAATGAATTAGCAAAAGAATTAGGGCTTACGAGCAAAGAAGTTATAGAAAAGCTGGCCCGAATTTCAATTACAGGTAAAACTCATTCAAGCACGCTTACTCTTGATCAGGTAAAAAGGTTGAAAGAATTTATTGCATCAGGCGGAGTTAAAGAAGCCAAAAAACCGAAAGCATTTGTTGTAAAGAAGGCAAAAGTTGCAGAAGCGCAGGCGGAAGAAAATAAACAGGAAGAAGTAAAAAAAGAACCGGAATCGAAAAAAGTTAATGTTCCGAAGGTAGAGGTCGTAAGGCCAAAACCGCAGAGCCGTCTTGAAATAGTAAGACGTGCCCCGCAAAAGCCGGTAGGTGAAAAATCGGATAAACCGGCTCAGGAAGGAAGAAAATTCCCTCCTCGATCTGAAAGACCGGCAAAAGGAGAAAAAACTTTTCCGCCTAAAAAAGACGGCGCTCCAACAGGTAAAAAACCGTTTGAAAAACCGTCTGGGGAAAGAAAACCTATACAGAGAACAATCATTTCTCAAGATATTTATGAAAATAAAGGCGGAGGCAGAAGACGCGCAGACGGCAAGAAAAAAGGAAAAGATTTTAATTCTAAAAAAGAAGAGCAGGAAAGAATTTCATTAGAAAAAGCCGCTGCTCAAAAACATAAAAAACGCACGCATAAAGAGGAAGAAACCGAACAGGTTACGCAGATTGTTGTAAACAGAGCCATGACAATCAGCGAGCTTTCCGAAAAAATTCAAAAAACTCCGGCGGAAATAGTTAAATTTTTAATGCTTAACGGCATAATGGCAACTGTTAACCAGCTTATAGATATTGATGTTATTAAAAAAGTATGCGCCGAATACAACCTTGAAGTTCTTGATGAAGACTTAGATGCCTATATGGAAGAAGAGCTTGAAAAAGAAGAAAATGTTAAAAAGTTAACGGAAGTTGATAAAAAATTGCTTAAAAAACGTGCGCCTGTTGTAAGTATTATGGGGCACGTCGATCATGGTAACACAACATTATTAGACAGTATCAGAGCTTCAAAACACAATATTGTTGCAACG
>CALVEU010000106.1 GCA_944326635.1 Candidatus Gastranaerophilales bacterium
ACAGGCCAGGAAAATATGCAAATTGATAGTGATTTGCTTGAATGTGCCATAAAAAATCAATTGAAAGAACCAATATTCAGACTCTATGGCTGGTCTCCTGCTTGTGTGTCATTAGGGCGAAATCAAAAAAGTGATTTTTTAGATTTAGAATTTCTAAAACAAAATAATATTGATTATGTAAGGCGTCTTACAGGTGGGCGTGCATTGTTGCATGATAATGAAATTACTTATAGCTATATTTGTCCTGCATCATTTTTAGAAAATGGAGAGAATGTTGTAAATTCATATAAAGAAATTTCTAAAATTTTGATTGATGCATTTAAAAATTTAGATATAGAATTAGATTTTGGTGGAACTAAACAGGCAAAAGGTCATATGGATTATTGTATGTTGGTTTCGACAGGGGCTGATTTGTGTTACCAAAATAGAAAATTAATCGGTTCTGCTCAGTTCAGAAAAGAAGGTTATATCCTGCAGCATGGATCAATTCTTTATGATTATGATATAGAATTATTGGAAAAAATATTTAATGAAAAAGTTGATACTTCTTCAATAATTTCTATAAAAGAGATAAATTCGAGAATAACGAAAAATGATATTATTGAATTGTTAAGTAATGTAAAATAGGGTAAATCTCTTTGTTTAAAAGCTTTTTGAGGACTTAGTTAAAGTTTTTGAAACTTATTCATGCAATTTTTGTTAACAAAAATTCTTTATATAAATACGGGGAATTTAAAAATTCACAGGGGATAAGGAAAGATGTTTAACGTATTACCAAATTATTCAACAATGATGCCAAATTTACCAGCATATTGGTCTTTAGGTAACCGTCACTGGGTATCAAATTTTGGTGGAAATATTCAACATAACATTTACCCTTCTGGTTATTCTCCTTTAACTTATGCTTTAGCTCAAGGTATCGGTAATCCAAATCATATTAGCCAATGGAATCCAATGTTAATTGGTTTAAATTTAGGTCAAGGTATGATGACTGATCCTGCTTTAATTGCTGCTGGTAATCAGGCTGCTGCAAATTTAGGAATGTCATTAGGGCTAAAAGTAAGATTTACAGGTTTATTATCAAATCTTAATAGTGTTGAATCTCAAATTTCAAATGTATTAAAATCAGATAAATTAGATGAATCTCAAAAACAACGTTTACAACCTGTTTTAGATGAAGTTAAAGCATTAAAAGAACGTGTTATTGAGATGGCTAAAGGTCAACCTTCATTAGAAGATGTTGAGGCTATTCAAGGTGAAGTTATTGAATTAACTAAAAAAGCATCTGAAGTTGCTCAAGAAATTATAGAAGAAATTAAAGAGACTCAAGAATCTGAAGAAGCTGAAAATACAGAAAATACAGAAGAAACTGAAGAAACTGAAGCTTCTGAAGATGCAGATGCAACAGCTTCTGAAGCTAAAAAAGAGAAAAAAGAAAAAGAATTAGCTTATGCAATGGAAAAAGTTTGCGACAGAATTGAAAAAGCTGTTAGAGGCGCTGGCACAAATTATGATGATGATGAAAATGGTATTAAAAATATATTAACAGATGAAATCAATAAAGATAACGTATTAGAATTATTTGAAGCTTGGGATAGAACTTATAACGGTAAAGGAAGCTATTCTGGTGGAGATGATGATTATGGCCTTATTGGAACATTAATGAATGATTGCGAAGGTGATCAAAAAGAAGAAATCGCAATGTTATTGATTAATGCATTAGAAGATAAAGCTCACGAATTAGGTATTGATGTATCAAAAGAAGTATCAGCTGCTAAAGTTGCAACGCATGGAGATTGGTTCATTGCTATAAGAGATGATGACGAAATCTGCAAATCTGTTAATGCTTTATATGAAAAAGTAAAAGCAGGTGCTGAATCTATTGAAGCTAAAAAAGAAGAAAAAGCAGATAAAACAGCTGCTGATAAAAAAGCTAAAGCTGATAAAGCAAAAGCTGATGCTGAGAAAAAAGAAGCTGAAAAAGTCGCACAGAAAAAAACTCAATTCAGAGATGATATGAGAGAAATTTTAGGCGATGATAAAGCTGAAATTTCTGATAAAGTAAAATACGAAAATAATAATTTCGTTGTAAGAATTGAAGGTAAAAATTACTATGGCAAAGATTATTTAGAATTAGCAAAAACTCTTGAAAAAGCAGGTTATGAGCCAGCTAAGTATTTGAAAAAAGAAAAAGCAGGAGTTGCAGCATAAAAAGTTTATATTAATGATTCCTCATATTTGGTAGAAAGAAAATCGTAGAAGAAAGTTAGTAGGTAAAGTGTGAAATTTCATCCCCTTAAAAAAGGGGATTTTTTTTATTGTGCAAGATAAATTTTAGCGATATCTATATCGTTTTGTGTTGTAATTTTTATATTTTTATAGCTTCCGTTAAGAATATAGACAGTTTGCCCTAATTCTTCTAACATACCTGCATCATCTGTAAAATTTTTACCATATAATTTCATATGAGCATCTTTTATTAAATTATATTCAAATGCTTGAGGAGTTTGAGTATTGTATAATTTGGCTCTGTCAATTGTTCTTACAATTTTTCCATCAATAACTTCTTTAATAGTATCAATTGTTTTAGTTGCAACTGTGAGAGCTTTTTTTGTTTTTACTTCCTCTATTGCACTATTTATTAAGTCTGTTGAAATCATAGGTCTTGCACCATCGTGAATTAAAACATAATCACATTCAGAGGCTTTTAATCCATTGAATACAGATTCTTGTCTTGTTGCTCCGCCTTCAATAATTTTTACTTTTTGGCTGTGTTTGAATATTTCTTTTAATTCTTCTATGATATTAATGTTAGCGCATATTATAATTTCATCAACTTCTGATTTTTCGAAGGCTTCTATTGTATATTTAATTACTTCTTTATTATAAATTTTTTCTAAAAGTTTATTCTTATTTCCAAAGCGCGATGATGTTCCTCCTGCTGGGATTATTGCGTTAACTTTGAAATTCATTTTTAGCTACTCCTTAAAATGATTGTATAATTTTTCGTCTATATTAGTGTAAAATCTATGATCTATCATTAGACCTGAATCGGTAATTTTTTCTTTTATCTTTCCTATTCTCCTATAATCATTTAAGTTTTTCAATATGTCATCAGGAACAGTCGCAACAAGCTGATAGTCTTCTCCACCATATAAAACTGTATTTATGTCAACTGATTTGTCATGCGGTATTTTTGATGTATCTATAGATAAAATAACATCACTCGCTTTTGCAATTTGCATTAATGCATCTGCAAGTCCGTCTGAAGTATCCATCATTGCGTAATCACAAGTTATATTTTCTGAAATCTGTTTAGAAAATTCTTTTTGAGCGACAGGCATGAGGTGTGCTTTTATAAATTTTTCAGGTTTATTTTTTCCATTTAATAAAAGTTTTAATCCGTAAGCACTTGAACCATGTTCGCCTGAAACTATAATTTTATGACCTTTTTTTGCATTTTTGCGAGATGATATTTTTCTTCCTTTTGTAGAGCCTATTGCTGTAACTGAAATATATATTTTGTTACTGCCTGTGATATCTCCTCCTACTATTTCTACATTCCCTGAAGCATTTTTAGCCCCTTCATAAAATTCTTTTACAAAATTTGCATTAACAGAATTGGGAAACGACAATGAAATTGTTAAATATTTCGGATTCGCACCTGATGCACAAACGTCGCTTATATTTACCATAACTGATTTGAAGCCGAGTTGATATGGGGTGATTAAATCCATTTTAAAATGAACATCTTCTACAAGGCTGTCTTGTGTAATTACAATTCCTAAATCTTTAAGATAGGCACAATCATCTCCTATGTATTTGGAGTTTAACGTTGATTTAATTATTTTTATTAATTCTTTTTCATTCATTATATATCGTGATCAATAAGTGAAATAAATTCTTGTACCAAAGCAGAATTCCATTTTTTCCCAGAGTCTTGTTTAATTATTTCAACAGCTTGTTTTGGAGTTAGTTCTGCTCTGTAAGTTCTTGGTTCTGTTAGAGCAAAATATGCATCAACAATTAATATAATTTGAGATGTCATTGGTATTTTTTCTTTTGCAATTTGAGCAGGATAACCTGTTCCGTCCCAATTTTCATGGTGGTGTTCGATTATCGGTATAATATCTTGTATGTAACTAATAGGCTGCAAGATTTCTTTTGCTGCGATAATTGGGTGTTCTTTGATATGGTTTCTTTCTTCTTCTGTTAGAGGAGCTGTTTTTTGTAATAATTCAGCAGGTAACATAAGATTCCCGATATCATATAAAAGCATTGCAATTCTTAATTTGTCTATTTCATCTTTAGGTAAATCAAAACGTTTTGCAAGACTTACAGCAAGCAATACTTTTGATTTCATTACGCCTGTATGATGAAGCGGGTTATATGTTTGAGTAAGCATATCTGCAACTGTGTATAATGCTTCTTTATGGACTTCATCTTTAGGTTTTTGTAATTTGTTTTTAAGTTCTTCTGATACATTTTTATCAAGTGGGATATTATGTTTTGAAAGAATATCCATAAATGTATTAATTGCAATTTCCTGCCAGCTTGTTTCTGATATTGGTTTTGCAAGGGTAACTTGATTTCTTCCGTTTCTTTTAGACTGATACATTGCTTGATCTGTTAGTTCTAATATATCTTCGATATTATCAGAATGTTCTAAAAATGTTGCAACGCCAATGCTTGCAGTAATATGACCTATTGTGTCAAGTTGTTCTTCCTCAAGTGCTTTTCTAATTCTTTCAGCTGCAATCATTGCACCTTGGGAATCAACTCCAGGTAATATTACATTAAATTCTTCTCCGCCCATTCTTGCAGCTGTATCAATAGATCTAGCATTCCTTTTAAGTACATTTGCGACTGTTCTTATAGCTAAGTCTCCATATGCGTGACCATATTTATCATTAATTTCTTTTAAATGATCCAAATCTAGTCCAATTAAACTGAATGCTTGTTTTTGACGTAAAGCACGAGTAACTTCTTTTTTAAGGTATTCTTCAAAATATCTTCTATTATATAGTCCTGTAAGTCCGTCTGTTACAGCTTGAGCTTTAACTTCTTCAAACAAACCTGCAATTGTAATGGCCATTTCTATTTGTTGTGCAAATATTGTTAAAAAATCTGTTTCACTTGAAGTTAATTCTTTTCTTGAAGAAAAAACGTTAAACCAACCATAGTGAGAATTTCTTGTAAAAAGTGGGACTGTAATTATAGATTTACTAGGACTGCCTTCTACAATTTCATTAATAATATCATCAGGAATATCAGGAGCTACAGATTTGAGAGTGCCTCCGATATTAGTTGTTTGCATGATTTTTTTTGCGTTAGCTGCTTTTGCATAGACACTGTCATTAGTATATATAAGTTTTCGAGCTTGAACAGGTGTTTTTATAAGTTTATCAACTCTTTTGATTGAAATATCATTAGATTGTGCTAAAACGGTTAAATAAATACCTTTTTCATCTTCGCATTTTTTTATTATATTACAATGATGGTATCCCAATTCCCCTTGTATACTGTTTACGATAGTTTCAAGTACACTCTGTAATGGTCTAGAAGCATTCATCATATCCCAAATATGTTGGAGTGTGAGCATTCTTTTATTTGCAATATTCAGCTCTCTTGTGCGTTCTTCAATTTCTTTTTCGAGTTGTTGATTTCGTTCATATATTTCAAGATAGTCTTCTTTGCCATT
>CALVEU010000107.1 GCA_944326635.1 Candidatus Gastranaerophilales bacterium
ATATTCTTCACCAATATCGGATAAGGAACAATTAGAAAAATTATTACCAATCATAGAATTTGCAAAAGATAAAATAAAAATAAGCATTGACACAAGAAGTTCAATTGTTGCAGAAGAATGCCTAAATGCAGGAGCTAATATTATAAATGATGTATCAGGTTTTGATTATGATAACAAAATGGCTGATGTAATTGCAAAATATAATATTCCTGTAATTATACAACATTCCAAAGGGACTCCTGAAAACATGCAAAATTCGCCTCAATATAATGACTTAATGGAAGAAATTTTTCTTAACCTAAAACAAAAAATTAAAATTGCTCATTCTAAAGGAATTGAAAATATTATAATTGATCCTGGTATTGGTTTTGGCAAATCACAAAAAGACAATTTTGAAATTATCAAAAGAATAGAAGAATTACGATCTCTAAATTGTCCAATAATGCTTGGAATTTCAAGAAAAAGTTTATTAGACATGCAAAATGAATCTAATGAAATAAAAGATATTTATACACTTGCACTTAACTCTATAGCAATAGAAAATAAAATTAATTACTTAAGAGTCCATAATGTATTACTTCACAAAAAACTTATTACGTTACTTGAAAATTTCACAAAATAGTTTATAATAAATATATAATTTGATTGGAGCCTGTATTGAAAAGAAAAGCATTCAATTTCGCTGAAGTTATGATAACTATGACTGTAATAGGAGTCGTAGCAGCTCTTACAATGCCAGGCATTGTTGCACACTACCACGAAAAAGAATATGTTGCACAGCTTGCAAAAGCTCTAAGCCAATACGAGCAAGCTATGCAAAACATCATGTTCCGCCATGAATGCACTGATATTGAATGCACTGGAGTATATAGCAGTACAACTTCTGATAATGAATGGAACAATAAATTTGAAGAAGAAATGAAAAAATCTATAAAAATAGTCAAAATTGCTAAATCTGGTACAGCAATTATGCCCACAATCAAATCCAAATATCTTAAACCCAAAGATACATACCTTACAACAGAAGAAGATTGGCGTTCTACAAGCGGATTTAAATTTATGACCCCTGATGGAGTTATGTATCTCGTTGAACCCAAAGGTTGTGTTCAAGTAGCTCACCAATACATAAGTACAATTAATACTTTTTGCGCCGAAGTTTTAATAGATGTAAATAGTGAACGTAGACCTAATCAATATGGCAGGGATATATTTAAATTTATAGTTGGACAAAATGGTCACTTATATCCTTTATATGGAAGAGATTATGCAAAAGCTTTTTCTGGCAATACATCAGGAAGTGAATATTGGAGAAATGATGATTCTCTTTGCGCTGGAGACGGGAAACTATATGATGCTCCAGAAAACGTTAGCGGAGATGGTTGCGCTGCCAGAATTATGGAAGAAGGCTGGAAAATGAATTACTAAAACTCTTTGCTATAAATCTTTGTTTATGGTAAAATAGTGCCATAAATAAGGAGATAAACTGTTAAATTTTTAGCCTACTTGCCAAATAAATAAAATTTATCTATCTGACAAATGACTAAGAATTTTAAACTAATAAGAAAATCTATAAAGAGGGAAAAAATGGAAAATTTAAGAGATAAATATGAAGTAGTTATAGGTTTAGAAGTTCACGCACAATTAAAAACAAAATCAAAAATTTTCGCACCAGACGGATGTGAATTTGGGAAAGAGCCAAACTCTGAAACAAGCCCTATCACTTTAGGAATGCCTGGGGTACTACCAGTATTAAACAAAGAAGTTGTTAATATGGGAATTTTAACAGGACTTGCATTAAATTGCGAAATTCCTGAAAGATGTAAATTTGACAGAAAACAATATTTTTATCCAGATCTTCCAAAAGGCTATCAAATTTCTCAATATGATGAACCTATTTGTGTTAACGGCTATTTAGATGTAAAAGGTAAGAGAATAGGTATCACTAGAGCTCACCTAGAAGAAGATGCCGGTAAACTTGTTCACGCAGGAGCAGATGGACTTGCAGGTTCTTCTTACTCTTTAGTTGATTTAAACAGAGCAGGAACTCCATTATTAGAAATCGTATCAGAACCTGATATGAGATCTTCTGAAGAAGCAAGAAATTATATGGAAGAATTAAGAAATATCGTACGTTATATCGGTGTATGCGATGGAAACTTGGAAGAAGGATCTATGAGATGTGACGCAAATATTTCTATTATGCCTAAAGGCTCTAAAAAATTCGGTACACGTGCTGAAATTAAAAACGTAAACAGCTTTTCAGCTCTTCAAAGAGCTATTGAATACGAAATTGATAGACAAATCGAAATCGTTGAAGAAGGTGGCGAAGTAGTTCAAGAAACAAGATTGTGGGATGACAACTCTAGAGAAACTCGTTCTATGAGAGGTAAAGAAGACGCTCACGATTACAGATATTTCCCTGAACCTGACTTAATGCCTTTAAAAATTTCAAGAGAATGGGTACAAGAAATTAAAGATAAAATGCCTGAATTACCTCAAGCAAAACGCGAACGTTATATGAGCTTAGGATTAAGCGAATATGATGCTTCAGTAATTGTAGAACAAATGGGTCTTGCATTATTCTTTGATGAAGTATTAAAATTAGGCGCTTCTCCAAAAATTGCAGTAAATTTCATTATGGGTGAAATTGCAGCCTACTTAAAAGAAGAAAAATTAGAAATTACTGATACAAAATTAACTCCAGAAAATCTTGTAGAATTAATTTCACTTATCGAAAAAAATACAATTTCGAATAATATTGGAAAACAAATTATTATTGATATGATGAAAGATGGTACTAAAGCATCTAAAATCGTTGAAGATAGAGGATTAAGCCAAATTTCAGATACTGGAGCTATCAAAGAAATTGTACAAAAAGTAATTGATGCTAATCCAAACCAAGTTAATGCTTATAAAAACGGAAAAGTTCAACTTTTAGGCTTCTTTGTAGGACAAGTGATGAAAGAAACTAAAGGTAGAGCTAACCCTAAAGCAGTTAACGAAATTTTAAAAGAATTATTGGGTTAAAATTAATTAGCCAAGAGAGGTCAAATGTTTTTCAAAGATAGACAAAAAACCAGCATGGAAACTGAAATATTTGAACAAGCAGAAGTTCTTGATAACTTACTAAGAACTCATGTGAATGATAATAATTACATATTATTTGATATTCCTACAGACGTTCAGAAAATAGTTTTCGTAGCTAGTGGTTCATCTTATCATTGTGCAAGATTTGCAGCAGATTTATTCGGGAATATCGCAGGAATAGAAGCTAGAGCGATTTATTCAAGCGAGTTCCTCTTGAAATCTGCAGTACCTCATGATAATGATATTTTGTATGTCTTTATTACACAATCAGGCGAAACATCTGACACTAATTCTGCTTTGAAAAAAGCTAAAGAATTAGGAATGAAAACTCTTTGTATTACAAATAAAAAAGGCTCTACAATTTGGGAAGCATCTGATTTCAAAATTGATTGTTGCGCAGGAGAAGAAAAAAGTATTGCAGCAACAAAATCATTGACGACTCAAATGCTTTGCTGTACATTACTTGTATTAAAATATGCAGCCCATAAAGGTCAAGATATTTCAATATATCTTAATGAATTAAAAACATTATCTTCATTCATCTCAAAGACATATGAATTACAGCCTGAAATAAAAGAGATGGCTAAATTCCTATCTAAATATAAAAATATAGTAATAACAGCAGATGGAATATCTTATGCAATAGCAAAAGAAGCATCTTTAAAAATTAAAGAAACATCATATATTAATGTATATTCAAATATTTTAGGGGAATTTATGCATGGACATGTTGCAATTCTAAACAACAAACCTGCAATGATTCACATTTCTGTAAATGAATTGAATTACACAGCAATAAAAAATCTATGCAAAATAGAAGAAGATTACAAACCTCCTCTTTGCATAATAGGCTGCACAAATGACAAAATTAATCCAAAATTTAGCATTGACATAAATTGTGAAAGTGAAATAGTAAAATCATTCTGTTTAGTTGTAATTTCACAATTACTAGCACTAGAAATAGCAACTGACTTAGGCAGAAATGTTGACAAACCTCACGGACTTCACAAAGTCGTAAAATAAACACTTGAAAAAATTAAAATAAAAGTTTATAATAAATAAACAAAGGAGGCTGGAATGATTGATTTCAAAGCGTTAAGGGTTGCCCCCCCCCCGCGAAGGTCGCTTATATTAAGGGGTTAAAGGGTTTTACATTAGCAGAAGTCCTAATCACATTAGGGATTATTGGCATAGTTGCTGCTATGACAATGCCTGCTTTAGTAGGGAAATATAGAGATCAGGTACTTATTACTCAATCAAAAAAAACATTTTCAACAATATCAAATGCTTTTAATTTGTTAAAAGCAGAATCAGGATACAGTGACTATTCTGGGATTTTTGAAAATTCAAGCGAACAGGTATTAAATGATTTAACAAAATATATACAAGTTACACAAAATTGCGGAGCAAAACCTGGCTGTTGGGCAAAAGGGACAAAACCTCAAAAAAATTCAGGCGAGAGTTATAATTTTTACACTTCTCATGCACAAGCAAAAGCAATACTTCTTGATGGTGCAACAATAGCAATTATGTCATATAATACAAGGAATGTTGGAGGAAATTGTCTGTCTAAATTTGATTCCGGCACAACCGATGCAGATGGAAATCCAATTTATAATTATAGTAATCAATGTGGATTAATATTTTTCGACACTAATGGAGAAAAAGGCCCGAACCAATATGGTGCGGACACTTTTTCTTTTATTGTAAAACCAGAAAAATTTGTTCAATTCCAAGGTGATTTTTATGATGCGATAACCGGCAATACTTTAAATTATGAAATGATAACAAAATAAATTTTTAGAATTGTTTTAAAAATCTTTCATCATTATTAAAGAATAGGCGAATATCATCAACTGCATATTTTAGCATTGCTAATCTTTCTACGCCCATACCAAATGCAAAGCCTGAATATACATCTGGATCAATTCCTACACCTTTTAATACGTTAGGATCAACCATTCCACAACCAAGAATTTCTAACCAGCCTGTTCCTGAACATGTTCTGCATCCTTTACCTTCACACATAATACATTGAACATCAACTTCTGCTGAAGGTTCTGTAAATGGGAAAAAGCTGCTTCTGAATCTTGTAGGACGGCTTGTTCCAAAGTATACTCGAATAAATTCATTCAAAACACCTTTTAAATCACCGAAAGTTATATCTTTATCCACATACAAACCTTCAATTTGGTGGAACAAATTATTTTTGCGAGCATTAATATTTTCATTTCTATAAACTCTACCAGGAGAAATAACTCTGATAGGAGGATTTTTACCTTCCATAGCATGAATTTGAGCACCTGAAGTCTGACTTCTTAATACAACATTTTTCGCAATTTCTGTATAAAAAGTATCCTGAACATCACGTGCAGGATGGTCTTTCGGAACATTTAAAGCATCAAAGTTATAATATTCAGTTTCTACTTCAGGAGAATTTTCTTGAGGAACAACAGAAAATCCCAAACTTTGGAAAATTTGAACAATTTCATTTGTAGTAGAAGTCAAAAGATGAACTCTTCCTTGAGGAGTAAACTTCCCTGGCAAAGTTACATCAATTCTTTCTTTCATCAATTTTTCATTCAATTCT
>CALVEU010000108.1 GCA_944326635.1 Candidatus Gastranaerophilales bacterium
AATCCAACGGAGTGACCACCGGTGTCAGACCTTGGGCTGTAAATAATCCGACAAGTGAATCCTATTTAGTACAAAGTTCTGAATTTATTGGTGCTCATAATGTTGCAGATGAAACTTTAAGAGAAGGAGCAATTGGTAGAATCGCTGGCATGGATGTTTTAGTAAGCACAAATTTAGGTGATGTTGGCGGTAAATATTATGTCTTAGCAGGTACAAATGAAGCTATTACTTTTGCTTCTCAATTATCAAAAATTGAAAGTTTAAGAGATAAAGACAGTTTCTCAGATTTAGTAAGAGGTCTTTATTTGTATGGTGCAAAAGTTGTACAGCCAAAAGCTCTTGCAAAAATGGTTGTAACTGCGGCAGCTGCATAAAATTTATCCATATCCCATAATGCATCTTCTAAAAATTATATAAGAGGATGCATTATTTTAAAATAACGAGGTAAATTATGTTTGATAACTTAAAAGAAAGAATAAAAGAGCTTGCTAAAACTGCTGTAGTTAAGGCAGAAGAAGCATTAGGTAGTAATAAAGGGCAGCAAAAAAAAGAAATGGCAATAAAATATATTGTTGAAAAAATTCCTGTTCCAGCTCTTTTTAAACCGATTATTTCTTTGTTATTGTCTTCTTTTATCGATGATGCAATAGAATTAGCGGTTGAATATATGAAAAATGAGGTACTTTAATTATGAATGAACAAAATATACAAAATCTTTCATCCTATGCCGGTAATCAACAAGCAATACAAGGCGCTCAGCAACCTGTAAATAATGATGCAGAATCTGTAAAACAAATGGCTGTGAATGATTTGAAAACTATTAAAAATCTTGTGCAATCAGGTGTTATGACCCAAGAACAAGGACAAAATTTAATGAATTATGTTACACAAAAGGCGTTTGAAAAGTATACATTATGTCAACAAGGTCAAACACCTCAAGGCATTCAACAACAGCCAATTGCTCAACAACAAACCCAATTACAGACAAATGTTGTGACTCCTGATTTCTTTAATCAAGATGGCAGAATTGATGTTTTTGATTATTTGAAAAATTCAAATATTGCTTTAGATCAGGATGAACTCTCAAAAATTTCAGCTTTGATAGAAAAAATTGAAAATACCGCTGTTGAAAAATATTTGAGAGAATTACAACACGAAAAAACATTAAATAGCGAAAATGAGACCGCAAAACAAAGATTGAGAGCTAATGCTCAAAATTCAGGTTCTGACGGTGTAAAGAATTTGGTTTTCACTCGTGAACAAATCGGCAAAATGAGTGGTGCAGAATTTGCTAAGTACGAAAGTGCAATTATGGATCAATTAAGAAAAGGTCTTATAAAATAGCAATATTCAAAAAATCTTTGCGGGGAAAACAGTCTTTTTTAAGGCTGTTTTTCCTTAAAGATTAAGAAAGGAAATGTATGAATTATTTAGAACTTATAAATAAATGTCTTGTTGAATTAAATTATAAACAGGTGAATGCTTTTTCTGAATTAACTAAAAATGACCATAAAAAGTTAAAAAATATTATTAATGTTTTAAATTCTGAAATTTGTGGATTTGGAAGATGGGCTTTTTTGCTTAGAAAAACAGAATTAAGCCTTCCTAAAAATACAGGCGAAATTGATAATACTGTAGAAGGAAGAATTGAAACATTAGTAATAGATGGAGTTAAATTTGATTACTTTCAAGATTTTGAAGCATTTTTTGTTAACTCTCAACCTCAAAATACATATAGTTTGTTTAATGATAAAATTTTGCTTCCAATTTTTAACAAAGACAAAAATATAGACATCTTGTATTATACAAAAAATTGTGCCAAAGATTCAGAAGGCAATGAAAAATTCCAAATGGAAGATGCGGAGGATTCATCTTTGATCCCTGAACCTTTTGTGGAACCTTTGTTAGTATATGGTGCTTGTATGAGACTTAAAGGTAACCCTCAGCATGTACGATTTAACTATTGGTATAGTATGTATAAAGATGCATTAGCTAATATGCGTTCAAGAATTTCTGCAAGTATGGATGATCAACCTTCTGTAAAATTGTATAGAAGGTAATTAATTAATAATGTTGTTTATTTTTAGCACAAAAAAAACAGGAAGTTTAAAATTCATTTTCCCCTCCTGTTAAGATTTACACTAGCCGAAATATAAATAGCATGATTATTATACAATTTTTTTTGAAAAAATTCAAATAGTACAAAGATTTGTAAAGAAAATACATAATTATTACCCTTAAAAATGATGAAAAAATTAACAATACAACAGAAAAAATTTGTAACAGAATATATAAAATCTCTAAATGGTGAACTTTCTGCGAAAAATGCCGGATATAAATCAAAAGATTTGAAGGATACTGCATCAAGACTTTTATCTGAAGATTTGATAATAAAAGAAATTAAATTTCAGTTAAAAAGTCAGATTAATTCTTTAAGAGTTAATAAAGGATATGTAATTCAAAAACTTTTGCAGATTGCAGAATTTTCTTTGGAAGAAGAAGATATTTTGGATAAAGAAGGATGCCCTACAGGGAAAAAGAAACTTCGAGATACATCTGCAGGATTAAAAGCATTAGAAAGTTTGTGTAAGTATTTAGGGTTCACGATTACTCAAGATAATGAAGATGAATATAAAGCTGCAAAGATTATAACAATTTCAAATCTTGATGATGAAAAAATTTAATAAAGGAGAATTGCATATGAAAAATAATGAAGCAGAAGAAAGGTTGTTAAATAATGCTTCTATTGAAGATCTTATTAAAATGAAAATTGAAAAAGAATTTATGGAAGATTTGAAGAAATCAAAACAAAAAGTTGTGCCTAAAACTTATACTGATATAAAAGATGTTCCTCAAGATAAAATCTTTTCAAAATGTTCAGTGTTCAGATATTTTAATAGGAATACAAAATGTGAAACTTTTGTAAATGGTGTTCAAGCTGATGCATTGATTGGTATTCAAAATAATGTAAGAGAAAAAATGCTAAAAGGTCAATTAGACGCATTTACGACAGAATCTGCATATGTAAAATTTGAGAAAGCGGTATTTTAATGACTGAGTACAGAAATCCTTTTGACAAACCTGCTTTTTTTGAGCAGGCTTTATTTTTATATATAAAATATTTGCGATATTTGGAAGATGGTTATGCCATAAATAATTCAAATATCTATGATTACTTTTTTAATTTAATCCAAAGAACATCTCCGTTTTTCTTTGTAATTACAGAGGGTGAATTAGTTAGCGGATTTGTATATCTTGATAATCTGATAGGTGATGGTAAAAGACTGCATAGTGCGGAATTGACGACTTGTTTTGATAAAAGATTTTGGGGTGATTATACAAAACGTTGTGCAAGATTTTTTATAAATTACTGCTTTGAAACTTATGGATTAAAAAAGATAAAAGCACTTGTATACCCTGACAATTCCAGAGTAAAAACGCTTTTGAAAAATTCTGGTTTTGTAAAAGAAGCGTTGCTAAAAAATGAAACTCTAAGAAATAACAAACTGCAAGATGTAGAATTGTATTCCGTATTCAGTCAGTTTTATAACCATTGAAAATATTTTTAAAAATCTATGATTTAACCTAAAGAAAGGGGTAAAAATGAAAATTGAAACAGAAGATTTGACGCAAAAACTTTCTGATTTAGAGGAAAAGTTTTTAGTTAGTAATATTATTGAAAAATATGATAAATTCGATGGGCAGCGCAATGCTCAATTGACAGATATAAAACTTGTAAGAGATGCAATTTATAATTCAGATGTCCCAAAAATTAACGGCTGGGATAACAGAGTAGAACTCCCTGATATATACGAATTAGCGCAGACTTTAAAATCTCATATAAGTGAAAATTTATATTCTCATCCTGATGCGATGTTTGATGTATCAGGTACAACGCCACAGACTCAAGGTTTTGCAAATAAACAAAAAGCAATGCTTGTAAATACCTTTGAGCAAATGAAAATCGAAGATGAGATTGAAAAAGTTATTGACGGAATTGTAGAGACTGGTGAATGTACGCTTTTTGTTGGTTGGGAAACAAAGATTAAATCTATAAGAAGAGCTCAGACTATAGAGGAACAAATTCTTAATCCTGAGAAAAAAGGTTTTGTGATAGATGACAAAGTTATTTATGACAATGCAAAAGTTAAACATATAAAATCTGAAGATTTTGTCTTTGATAAATATAACCGTGATAACTGGGATAAATGTGCAAAAATTTATAAAACATATTCATCAATTGATGAAATATTTTCAGATAAAGCAAATAATTGCTTGGACGAGAGAAAATTGGAAATTTTGAAAGGAGTGGTGGCTGGCAGAAAATCTCAAAATAATGATGAGAATGCTGTAGAAGGAAAGAAAGTAGAAATTTTGGAATTTTGGGGAGATATAGAACTCTCAGATGGAACACTGCTTAAAAACTGGTTAATTGTAGTTGCTGCAAGATGTGAAATTATTCGTTTTGAATCAAATCCGTTTGTGATAAATCCGTTTATTCACGCAAATATAATCGAATCACCTCAAACAGGTCGTGGTATTTCTCCTTTGCGAGTTGCTTTGATATTGAATAGTTTGGCATCAACTATTTTAAATAAACAGATTGATGCTCTGACTTTAATGATGAATCCTCCATATCTTGCTCCTAAAGGATGTTTCAAAGGTCAGCAGGATGTAAGACCAGGAAAAATTATTGAATACGATGCCGCTTTAATGCCTACGGCTCCGACTCCTTTATCTTTTGATAAAGCAATGGTAGGGTGGGATTTCTTGAACTATTTTAAATCTACTATAGAAAGTGCAACAGGAATTTTCAAAAATATGGCAGGAAATCTTCAATCAGCTGAACGTACTGCAACTGAATTGAATTATTCAGTGAACGGTCAAGAAGCTCGTTTAAATATGATTTTAGATTCAATAAACAGAAAAATTATTGTTCCTATGGTAGAAAAAACTGCAGAAATAATTTCATATTTTAAACTCGGTAAAGAATTGATTGGCGTAAATGACAGAGGTAAAACAAGCTTTATGGAAATTGACGATAATGTAAGAAATGCTAATTACATATATCGTTATGGAGATAGAAGAGCTTCTTTTGAAAGAAAAATGCGATTGAAGGAGTTATTTGAAGTTGTTCAATCTTTTGCACAAGTTCCTGAAGTTGAAGAAAAAATTGACTGGTTAGAATGTTTTAAATTTGCACTTGAACAATATGGAATAGAAAATGCAAATAATTTTTTACTAAATGATGACAAATCATAGTGCCGCATTTGCGGCACTATGAAAATAACTAAAAGAGTTATATACAATTTTAATATTTTTATTTATTATAATGAATATAAAATTGATTATAGCTGTGATAGTGTAAAATCAATTAGAGTCTTCTTTATAATAAGGAATTATGATATGAGAAAAATAATTTTACTACTAATGTTAATACTCTTTCAAATTCCTGTATTCGGCGAGGATATTCCACCACGCGGAATAGAGATGACAAAGGAAACTAATCCTATATTCTGGAGTTATTTGGAAGATTATAGTAGTAAGTTGAAAGAAGCCTTTGAAGATGCAAAAATATTTCACCTTCGCGGTTGGGGGGCTGCTTACGAATTTATCTTAACGCGTGACGG
>CALVEU010000109.1 GCA_944326635.1 Candidatus Gastranaerophilales bacterium
TCTCCGCCAACAGTAACTCTGCAAGCACCGCACATACCTGTGCCATCTACCATAATTGGGTTCATACTTGCTTCAGTATAAATGCCTTTATCACGAGTTAAATCCGCCACTGCTCTCATCATTGGCATTGGCCCTACAGCTATTGCATAGTCGACTTTTTCTTGTTTCATAATTCTTTCAAGAACTTGAGTAACAAAACCTTTTTCACCTAATGTTCCGTCATCTGTTGTGATAAATAGTTCTGTACAAGCATCTTTCATTTTTTCTTGCCAAAAAATTAAATCTTTATTTCTTGCTCCCATAATCATGTATACTTTGTTGCCAGCTTCTTTAAAGGCTTTAGCAATTAAGTAACATGGGGCAGCTCCATATCCGCCAGCTAAACAAACTACTGTTCCATATTTTTTTATGTGAGTTGGTTGACCAAGTGGACCAACTATATCATGAATTTCATCTCCAGCATTTAATGCTGCAAGTTGTTTCGTTGAGTAGCCAACAGCCATAAATACAAGAGTTAATTCTCCTTTTTCTTTGTTAACGTCTGCGATTGTGAGGGGAACTCTTTCGCTGTTTGCATTTGCTCTGAATATTATAAATTGTCCAGCCTTAGCGTTTCTTACAACATAAGGTGCATCAATTGTTATTTCATATTGGTTAGGACAAAGCTCTTTTTTGGATAATATTTTATATCCCATAATTTTCTCCTTCTTATATATTGTCATTATACTATAAAATGAGAAAATAAGGGAAATTTTTTAAGTAATGTTATATAAGTCTGGTTAACTATAATAAATTTAGAAAATTGCCTTTTTTACTAAGGAAAAAGTTTTTCAAATGAATTATTATAAAAATGATTTTGATTATTAATAATGAAGTTCTATAGTTATGTTTAATAAAAAAGATGATGATGAAAAAAACCGTTTTTATGAACGTATAAGATGCAAGGCATTATGCCATAAGTATAATTCGGTTTCACCTGAGATGATAGGTATCCGTTTGGATTTATTGAAAAGTATATTAGGAAAAACAAAGTCTATCTTTCTACTTGAGCAGCCTTTTATGTGTGATTATGGTTATAATATTGAAATTGGTGAAAATTTTTATTCAAATCATAATTTGATAATTTTAGATGAAAATATTGTAACTTTTGGCGATAATGTTTTAGTTGGACCTAATTGTGCTTTTTATACTTCAACTCATCCTTTTTCAGCGGAAATAAGAAACAGTGGAAAGAAAATGTCAAAACCAATAAGTATCGGTAATAATGTTTGGATTTGCGGAAATGTAACAGTTCTACCAGGTGTTTCAATTGGAGACAACTCTATAATTGGTGCTGGTAGTGTAGTATCAAAAGATATACCTTCTAATGTTTTGGCACTTGGTATTCCTTGTAGAGTAATAAAAAAGGTATAATTTATTTTTTTATTATCCCATTTATAAAGTCAAAACAGTTATTTTTTATTGCATCTAGAACATCTTTTGCTTGTAGTTTTTTTATATCATTTAAATGTTTATCTGGTGTTGAAAATGCAAAGTGTGCGAGAAATTGTTTTCCCTCTTCAATTGGATCATGTTTTACGCCTTTTTTATTTTCAAGCATTGTATCTAATAAATTATCAGGATTGTTTCTAAAATTAGCTTCAATCATTTCTCTAACTTCTTTATAAGGTTTGTCATGTTTTGGATATGAAATAAAGTTATATTGCTCATAATTTATTCCAATAAAACTTAATAAGGGTTTTGTATCTTTATTGGTAGAAATCAAAAGTTCTGTTGTTGGTTTTTGCTCTTTAGGAAGTGTAAAAATGCCGGCGTAGTCATATACTTTTGAGTCATTGCCTTTATATTTATATTCGTTTTTGTATTTATTTTCAACTTTTGTTTCTATTGTTTTTAAATCATTATATGAGCCGGTTATTGTGTATAATCCTGTAAATTTAACTGGGATAAGATTATTATTAATATTCATGTAAATAGTTCTCCTTTTTATATGAATATGAAATCCCCTGAAAAATTATTTTGCTATTTGGTATGTATATTCAGGATGTTCTTTTAATTTTTTCTCAATTTCTTCAAATGTTAAAAGTCCTTGAGTTGCTCCAAATTGGGAAACAACACCTGCTGAATTTACAGAAGCATACATTAATGCTTTACCTATATCAATTTTAGTTTTTCCAAGTGCGGCACATAATGTTGATGCAAAGGCATCTCCTGCTCCCAATGTTGATACTACTGGACTATTAAATACAGGGCAATAATAATATTGCTTTCCATCGTATGCATATGCACCATGTCCACCATCTGTAATTACAATGATTTGATAATCTCTGACTTTTAATTTATTAAACATTTCTTTTATATCAGGATGAATTAGTTCTTCTGAGAATTTTTCATCTCTTGTGTCAGGTCTAACTTGTATTTGAGTTGCCATTGTAGCTTCTTCTTTATTCATAACAACTATATGTGCATTTTCAAGAATTTTTTTTATGTAGTTAAACCCTTTTTTTATACTTGATGTTCCTGCATTAAAACAAACTTTAACATTGTTATCCTTAGCAAAATTGACTATGTCATCAAGAACTTTTGTACTATCTCCATTAAGAGGTGCAATGTATAAAAGTTTTGCATTTTTGATTGCATCAAAATTAATTTCAGATTTTTTGATTTTAGCATTTGCTCCACGATGAGCTAGTACCGTTCTATCACCTTGAAAACTTACAAGAATTATTGAAAATCCTGTACTTAGTGTTTTGTCTTGAATAATATTTGATAAATCTACATTTTTTTCTTTAAAAGATTCTAATATCCCATCAGAATAGATGTCATCTCCAATTTTAAAAATTGCGCTTGTTTTTAGCCCTAAATTAGCGAAGTTGCACGCTGTATTAACTCCGCCACCACCTACTTGAGATGCAAAATCTGTTATTTCTACTTTTGCTCCGTATGGGTAACTCATAAATTCAGATTTTTTATTTTTAGTATAAACAGATACAATATTTGCATCATCACTTTCTACAAATACATCCATTGTAGCACTGCCAATAGTTATTACATCGCACATTTTTCTTCCTCCAATTGATTTTAGTTTAGCACAAAAGTATAAAAAAATAGCTAACTAAAAGTTAGCTATTTTTTTATTTTGTTTTTATCCTAGTTAAATTGGGCTTTTTCTTCTTCAGAAACCCCTTTAATTGTAAGATTTACTCTGCCTTTGTCATCAATTTTAATAACTTTGACAATAACTTCATCTCCAATGTGTAAATGAGGTTCAATTGATTCAATTCTTTCATTACATACTTGAGAAATGTGAACCATACCATCTTTACCTGGAGCTAATTCAACAAATGCACCTATAGGTATAATTCTTACAACTTTACCTTTTACAACCATTCCAGGTTCTGCTTTGAATGTTAATTCTTTAATCATTCTTTTTGCAATTTCTGCTCCTTCTTGGTCATTAGATGTAATTGTAACAACTCCGTTATCTTGGATATCAATTTCTGCTCCAGAAGCATCGATGATTGCTCTGATTTGTTTTCCGCCAGGTCCGATTACTGTTCCGATGTCTTCTGTAGGAATTGTCATTGTTGTAATGCTTGGCGCATATGGAGATAGATGATCTGCTGGTGCAGAAATAACTTCTCTCATTTTACCCAAGATATGTAATCTGCCTTCTTTAGCTTGAGCTAGAGCACGACGTAATGTATCATTAGCAATACCTTTAGCTTTCATATCCATTTGTAAAGCAGTAATTCCTGTATCATTACCTGTAACTTTGAAGTCCATGTCTCCTAAGAAGTCTTCAATACCTTGAATATCTGTAAGTACAACTGGTTCTTTACCTTCTTCAGTAATCATACCCATTGCAACACCACCAATCATGCATTTTACAGGTACACCTGCATTCATTAACGCCATTGATGAACCACAAGTAGAAGCCATTGATGTAGATCCGTTTGATTCTAGTACATCAGATGTTACGCGGATTGTGTATCCAAATTCTTCTTGTGATGGAAGTGCTGGAACATTTGCTCTTTCAGCTAAAGCTCCGTGTCCTACTTCACGTCTGCCTGGACCTCTTAGAGGTTTAACTTCTCCTACGGAAAATCCTGGGAAGATGTATTTGTGCATATAAGTTTTTTCTGTTTCAGGATCAACTCCGTCTAGTTCTTGTTTCATTGCTGGTCCAGCAAGTGTTGCAACTGATAATACTTGAGTTTGACCTCTTGTAAATACTGCAGAACCGTGTGCTCTTGGAATAACACCAACTTCACACCAGATAGGACGTACATCGTGAGGTTTTCTACCGTCAGCTCTTACTCCTTCATCTAGAATCATTGTACGCATAATTTTCTTTTCTGCGTTTTTGAATTCTTCTGCTACAAAGTCAATACCTGTTTCTTCCATGATTTTTTTGCTGTAATCATCATCTGGAAGTGCGTCGATTTTTTCTTTAACAAGTTTTTTAGCTTCTTCTAATTTTTCTTGTCTGTATTTTCTATCAAAATTGTGATAAGCATCAAAAATCATATCATGTGCGGTTTCATCAATGATTTTTTTGATTTCAGATGTATCGTATGGGTTTACGAATACTTCTTTTTCAACTCCGCATTCTTTAGCAAATGCTTCTTGTGCTTCACATTGTTTTTTAATTTCGCCTTGAGCAAATTCAACAGCGTTCATAATGTCGTCTTCTGTAACAAATTTGCAACCAGCTTCAACCATAATTACAGAATCGTGTGTACCTGCAACTACGATATCTAAGTCTGATTTATCAGCTT
This sequence comes from Candidatus Gastranaerophilales bacterium, assembly GCA_944326635.1. Lineage (GTDB taxonomy): Bacteria > Cyanobacteriota > Vampirovibrionia > Gastranaerophilales > Gastranaerophilaceae > Stercorousia. The sequence goes on from CALVEU010000109.1 coordinate 4,782, forward strand.
GTTGGTGAGTTGGGTTTGCAATCATATTGCCATTTTCATCTCTTGATACTCTTACTGCTCCGATTGGTCCTTCAAATGGAGCTCCTGAAAGCATTAGAGCACAAGATGCTCCTAACATAGCTAAAGTATCAGGTTGATTTTGTTGGTCATAGCTGAATAACTGAGCTACGATTTGAATATCATTTCTATATCCTTTAGGGAAAAGAGGTCTGATTGGTCTGTCAATTAATCTCGAAATAAGGATAGCTTTATCGCTAGCTTTCCCTTCAGAACGATTGTAACCACCAGGAATACGACCAATAGCAGACATTCTTTCTTCATAATCAATTAATAGTGGGAAAAAGTCAATTCCTACTCTAGGTTCTTTAGATACACAGCAATGTACGAATAACATTGTATCTCCGCATCTTACTGTAACAGAACCGTTTGTTGATTGAGCATATTTACCGGTTTCAATAGTAACTGTTTTTCCGCCGATTTCTAACTCAAATTTTTTTGTTTCCGGTACCATAATTACCTTTTCTTTCTGTGTCGTCTTCGACACCTTTTAGTTATACACTTCTAATGTTCGTTAATATTATACCGCAAACAAGAAAAAGAGGGATATTTCTTAAAGTATTGTGACGAGAATATCTGATATAAAT
>CALVEU010000110.1 GCA_944326635.1 Candidatus Gastranaerophilales bacterium
AAAACGGGAGCGAACTTGCGTGAGCGACTGACAAAATACTTAAAAATTCAACAAAAATCAGAAAAGAGGGTAAAAAAAATGATAGACAAAACCGCAATTATTCACCCATCAGCAAAAATTGCAGATGATGCAATTATTGGACCATATGTAGTAATAGGTGAAAACGTTACAATCGGGCACAGAACAAGAGTAATTTCTAATGCTCATATTGAATTTGCAGAAATCGGCGATGATTGTACAATCTCACCATTTGCAACAATCGGCTCTGAACCACAAGATTTAGGTTACAAAGGTGAAGCAACAAAAGTTGTAATCGGAGACGGTACAATTATTAAAGAAAATGTAACTGTTCATAGAGGTGCAGCTTGCGGTGATTTTACTACAAGAATCGGGAAAAAATGCCTTTTAATGGTTGGCTCACACGTTGCTCATAACTGCGTTTTAGATGACCAAGTTATTTTAGCAAACTTAGTAACTTTAGGCGGACACGTTCATGTCGGCTTTGGAGCATTCGTAGGCGGAATGAGCGTATTCCATCAAAATATCAGAATAGGTGATATGGCAATTATCAGCGGTTTCTCTGCTTCACGTCAAGATATCCTTCCATATTCAAAAGGGGAAGGCAGACCACCTGTTCCACGCGGATTAAACGTAATAGCAATGAAACGTCGCGGAGTTCCTCAAGAAGTAAGAACAGCTACAAATGAAGCATTTAAATTATTAATTTCTGAAGAATACAACACATCACAAGCTATCGAAAAAATTAAAGCTGAAATTCCAATGAATGAATATATTGAAAAAATGATTGAATTCATTCAAACATCTAAACGAGGAGTGCTTTTAAAAACTCACAAATCAGGGCATGAATCATTACAAGATGAATAAATTTTCTATAAATAGAATACTACAATAACTAAAAAGCATCGTTATAAATCTCAAATATTTTGATATAAAATTATAATGATGCTTTTTTAAACTAATATAAATAGGAGAAATTATGCAAAAAACAATTTGGGAAAAATATGCAGAAGTTTTAGTCGATTACTCAACTAACGTTCAAAAAGGCGATTTAGTACAAATAAGAGCAACAAGCATTTACGCAAAAGATTTGGTAAAAGCTGTTTATAAAAGAGTAATTCAAAAAGGTGCTCATCCGATTGTAAGAACATCTTTTGAAGACATGTCAGATATTTTTATTAAATACGCTTCAGATGAACAACTTGATTTCATCGACCCGATTGTAAAAATGGAATATGAAACTATTGATAAATTCATTTCAATCGGAGCTCCTATGAATACAAAAAATATGGCTCGTGCTGATTTAACAAAACTTTCAAGACGATCAAAAGCCTCTCAAGGATTATCAAAAACTCTTATGGAACGCTCTGCTAAAGGGGAAGCAAGCTGGGTTGTAGCAGATGTTCCAACTCACGCATTGGCTCAAGAGGCTAAAATGTCTTTTGATGAATATTCAGAATTTTTATTCAATTCCTGCTACTTAAACTTAGACGATCCTGTTGCAAAATTGCGTGAACTTGATGAAAAACAAACCAGATTAGCAAATTATTTAAACAATGTCAAAAAAATAAGAATAGTCGGCGAAAAAACTGATATTACATTCGGAGTCGAAGGCAGAAAATGGATTAGCTGTTCAGGAATAAATAATTATCCTGACGGTGAAATATTTACATCTCCTGTAGAAAATGATATAAATGGCGAAATTTATTTTGATTTCCCTCAAAATTATCGCGGAAACTCTGCTACAGGAGTACATTTATGGATTGAAAACGGACAGATTGTAAAATTTGAAGCCGATACAGGAAAAGATTACCTTGAAGCTATGTTCAACATGGATGAAGGTTCAAAAGGCATCGGAGAAATTGCAATCGGAACTAATGATGAAATTCAAGAAGTTACCGGAAATATCCTTTTTGATGAAAAAATCGGAGGTTCAATTCATATGGCAGTCGGAGCATCATACCCTGAAACCGGCGGGAAAAACGTTTCTGGACTTCACTGGGATATGATTAAAAACATGAAACATAATTCAGCAATATATGCAGATAACAAACTGATTTATGAGAACGGAAAATTTATCATATGATAGTAAGAAATTTTTTAAATAGCGATATTGAAAAAGCATCACAAATTACCCACACAGTCTGGGGTAATTTGTATGCTTCTGAAAGTGCTGATTTACAAAAACTCATTTATGATTTTACACTTGAATATTACTATTTGAATAAAAATTTTTCCTTCGCACTTGATGATGACGGATTGTGCGGGCTAATCTTTGCTTCATCAAAAACAGATAAAAATTTAGTAACAGATAAATATAAAAATAAAATTTCATCATTCAATGAAAAAGACAGAAAAATAGCACTAAATCTCTTTGATTACGTTGAAAATACAGGCAAAGAGGTCAAAAAAGTTATGAATAATGATGATCTTATGATGGGACTTTTCATAAGCAGAAAAAAAGGCGGCGGGAAAATGCTTCTTTCAAAACTCAAAGAAACTGCAATTGATAACGGAATAAAAAATATTTATCTTTGGACTGATACAACTTGTGATTTTGACTACTATCAAAAAAATAATTTTACGCTCGTTAAAGAATTTGAATGTATTGTAAATAACAAAAAAATCAATACATTAATTTTCAAAAAAACATTACTAAATTAATCAGGTTCATATCTGAACAAATCGTTAGGAGTACAATCCAGAGCAAAACACAATTTGTTCAAAGTTTCAAATTTTATACCTTTAACTTCATCTTTATAAATTCTATCTAATACATGTCTATCAATGCCAGAAATTTTAGTAATTTCACGCTTAGACATCTTTTTTATTCCCATATATTCAGAAACTCTATTTTTAATCATGGTATCTATACTAACCATTTTTATTAAAACTTACATTAAAAGTTTATTTTATAGCCAAATGGCTAATATACTTACCACTTATCTTAATGTATATTAATATCGGAGGTTAGAAAATGATTGATGAAAAAACTAAAACTATCGGAATTATTGAGAGTGCTGCAGTTGAACTGAAAAGTTTGATAGATATTGCCCAAACTTTCACCGATGGAAAATCTGATAATAATGATATTAAAGAAATTGATTTTTGCTTATCCAAAATGGAAGAACATATTTTTAAACTTAACAATTTATTCCAAAACGGAAATATCGAAAAACTTCTTAATTCCTAATTCACAATATCAATTTAAAACTTAATGTTTCAATTATCGTTTGGATATTAATATTCAAGCGATATTCTTTTTTTGCTGTCTCAACTGCTTTTATATCAGAAATCAATTTTACTTTTAAAGCCATGTTATCAAGATTTGATTTTAATAATGCTTCCAAGTAATTTTGCATTTGAGTAAAAACTTCTAAAGGATCAACCATTTTTGCAATATCAAGAATTTTGTCGTTGAAATCCAAAACTTCATTACGTTCCAATTCCAAATATCCGTCCATAGCATCTTTGACTAAAGAATAATCTCGATCTTCATCTTTCATGGATGGAACATAAAAACATTGTGCCCTTGAAACAACAGTTGTAATCACATCAGATTTATCTTTTGTGAGGAAGAAAAATGTAGTATTTGAAGGTGGTTCTTCAAAAGTTTTCAAAAGCGCATTTGCAGCATCTGATTGAAAATTCTGCTGATTTAACCCCTGCAAATTTCCCTCTTTATCTTTATCACAGAAGATTAAAACCCTATGATAATCAGAGGTTACAAGCAAATCATTCTTAATCATTCTTGCCTGATCTATTGAAATAACAGTTTTTGATGTATCATCAGAAGGTTTGTTATCAACTTTCGAAATTGTCAAGACTGCGGGATGATTATTTTCTCTAATCCATTTGCAATTCAAACACTGACAACTTTCATTATGATCACCTGTACAATTTAACATTCTTGCAATTTCAAGCGCTAAATCATACTGAGCTTGAATATCTGAACCATAGAATAAAATACAGTGTGCAATATTTTTTTGCCCTGCTTTTATTCCATTATTAAAATATTTCATCAAAAACGGATATTCTTTATCTAAAGAGTGCATTTTCCACCTCTTTTTCAACATCAAAGGCAAGACCTGACTTAATCCGATATTCAGCATCAGTCAAGTTTTCTTTTAATCTTACTAAATCTTTAAGATTAGTTTTTTTCAATTTTTGCAAATTCAATTTAACGACATATTCATGCATCTCGGTCTTTCTAGACAATTCTATAGGTGTAGCACTTTGAGCCTTTGCTTTTAGAATTATCCAGCGTCTTAGCATTGTCTGTAATGTAGATAAAATTTCAAGAGGATAGCGAGTATCAAGTAATTTTCGATACTCCAAAAGAGCTCTATCCTTTTCGTTTTCCATCAAAAAGTCAGAAAATGCAAACAAATCTTCATTGGAAATACAAATTTCCCTCACCATTGGAACTGTCACTGTATCATTTGGATATGCGAAAAGTTTGAGTTTATCAAGTTCTCCATCTATTTGACGAAGATTATTACCTATTTGTGCAATTATTGCAGTAAGTGCATCTTTTTCAAATTTTATTCCCTTAGACTTCCCTTGTTTAATAATCCAGCTTTCCAATTCAGCTGTTTTATAAGTTGGGATTAAGGGACATTCCATTGAATTAAATTTTTTCAAAAGTTTGAAAAACTTTTTACGGCTGTCGAGTTTTTTCCCCTCATTTCTCGGTAATTGTGCAACAAAAACGATGTCTAAATTTTCGTTATTACCCTCTAATGCATTTTCAATTTCTTTTATTTCTTTGTCTTCAAAAGATTTTGAAAAATAATCAAGGCAATTAATGACAATAAGCATTTTACCAAACATCATAGGCTGAGAACGGAGTATTGAAACTAAATCGGGAAATTTAGGGTTGTCGTATGTTTTGAAAGACATTTCAAGAAAATTCTGATCGAGCCCTTTTTTTAATTTCCCGATTTCCTGTTCAATATTATAATCTTCTTCACCGTAAAAAAAGTATACTGCCATAATTTTTTTATGATTCAATTAAAAGACTTGCACCTATCACACCTGCATTATTACCAAGTTGAGCCGGTACAACTTCTACAACAGAACCTGCAACTTTCATTGCACGTTTCAATAGTGTTTCTTTAAGCGGATTTAATAAGAAATCTCCAGCTTCAGCAACACCACCGCCTACAATAATTCTTTCAGGGTTAAGCAAGTTTACAACACTTGCCATACCGATTCCGATATATTCACCCATAATTGTAAAAATTCTTTGAGCCACAGGGTCACCTGCTTTTGCAGCTTCGCAAA
>CALVEU010000111.1 GCA_944326635.1 Candidatus Gastranaerophilales bacterium
AGCATAGCAGGCAAATACACCTTTTCTGCAATTTTTCACTGCACACAAAATACTTGAAATACCAAAAATAATTACAAGACTTATACAAAACCATTTTATGATAAGCAAATCAGAATATACTTGAGAAGGAAGCACATATTTTGCAAAACAAGTAACAATACCTGCAAAAATACAAATTCCGCCTAAAATATAAACCGATAAATTTACAGGCTTTTTATATTTTTCATCAAATACATAACCTTCCCACAACGCACCCATAATAAATGCTGTAAAGAAATATACAGGTAAAATATATGTAATCAATTTTGTACTTGATGATGAGAAAAATAACATTGTAACTGCAAATGCAATTACGTTAAACAACAAGAATTTATGTCTGTCAGATAAATTCTCAACAGCAAATTTTTTAAATGATTTAAGTTTAGTAATCCCAACAGCAATTGCAGAAAATATCCAAGGAATTAATCCCCATAATACAGTGATAAAATAGAAATAAAAAGGTTGTTCTCTATTGATTTCATTAGAATTTAAAAATCTTTCCAAATGGTGTTTTATAATATATTCTCTAAAAAATAGAGGATCGTGAATTTTAAACATAATCAAATGCCAAGGTACAACAATTAAAAAGAACAATAAAAAACCAGGTAAAATATACTGTGGTCTAAATACCTGTTTAAAAGTTTTGTTTGCAATAGTTACAAAAAACATAACAGCAAACGGAACTACAAATCCTGGAATTCCCTTAGCCATAACAGCCAATCCTGAAAATATATAAAACATCCACCAGAAATATTTTTTATTTTTATCCTGAACAAACTGTGTCAAAAATCCAAACATTACAGAAAATCCAACACAAGTTGTAACTACAATATCTAATATTGCAAATTTTGCCAGCATAACAAATTCAAGAGTAGTAGCAAGAATTACGGCAGAAATAAATCCAAATCTTCTTGATACAATCTTTTTACCTGTAAAATAAACTATTAAAGTAGATAAAGTTCCATACAAAGCTACAGGAAATCTTGCAGTGAATTCATTTATCTTTCCAAAAATTGCGAATGACAAACATTCACCCCAAAAATAAAGAGGAGGCTTTTCAAAAAAATATTCCCCGTTCAAATACAAAGTCAAAAAATCTTTGCTGTGAAACATATCTCTAGCCATAGAAACATAACGAGTTTCATCAACGTCCATCAAAGCATAATTACCTATGTTAAAGAAAAATACAAAGTAACAAATAAGTAACAAGCCTAAAAATATGAATAAATCACTATGTTTCTTTATAAAATTTATTGTTTTTTCCATAATTTCTCTCCTAATCACTTTTTCTATTCTAACATAAACAAAACTGCCTTAAAAACTAATATTATTAACAACTTGAAATTTAGATAAAATAAGTTATAATATCACTTATGAAAGAAAAAGCACAAAAAGAACTGGATAAATTATTACAAGGAAACAAAAATTTCGTAAACGGGACTCCTACAACTAAAAACATGAGTCTTGAAACATTACAAAAATACGCATTTCATCAAGAACCTTATGCATGTGTACTTACCTGTTCAGATTCAAGAGTAGTACCTGAAATTATTTTTGACTGCGGAATAGGTGAATTATTTGTTGTTCGAGTAGCGGGAATGACTACAGGACCAAACATTATCGAAAGTATTGAATATGCAGTAAAAAAACTGCAAGTTCCACTTTTAATACTTTTAGGCCACGATGACTGCGGTGTGATGAAATACGCAAAAGAGCATTATCCTGAACCTATGAAAGATTTTTCATCAATTCTTAAATGTGTATATCCTGTACTTGATAAAGATGAAGATATCTCATGTCACAATTTCTTCGCTCAAGAACATACAAAATGGGTTGAAAATTATCTGATGAAACATTCTGTAATTATTAATGAAGCTGTAAAAAATGAAAAATTGCGAATAGCAAAATGTCATTTTGATCATTCAACAGGACTTGTAAACCTTTTATAAAATAAAAAAATGCGTCATTTAAGACGCATTTTTTATTAATTATTCAAATTCCCATTTCCCCATAATTCATCATATTTTCTTTGATTTTTCTCATGGTATCTAGGTGAAATTTTTCTTTGGGTATTTACTATATCTGCATCAATTTGTCTTGCGATTAAAATCATACGATTTTTCATATCTTTCTTACGCTGTTTCGCCATATATACTAAAAATGCAATAACACCTACTGTCATAATCCCTGCATATGCAGTAACCTTTAAAATACTTTTCAAATTTTTATCCATAATTAAACTCCTAAATTTTCACATACCTAACGCATAAGCAAAAAGTTCTCCAACCATTTTGTTGTATAATCTCCCATCATCTTTGGCAAAAAGATTTCCCCAATGGCTTAAAACACTACCATCAGTAGAATATGAAGGATTAGTTATCATAAGATGATGAGTATTTGTATCATATCTTAGGGGGAACAAATCATCCATTTGCATAAAACTCGGTAATTTATCACTCGCTTGATTAAACCCAAAAAGAGCTGTATTAATTCTATTTAATTTTTGATCATATGAAAGTCCGCCAATATAATTATCGTTTGTAACTTCGACTCCGGGCGCATAATCTCTTGAATAACTCAAATTTGCGGACAATTCTTTAACCGCATCAAAGTTATCTCCTGTAATATAATCAGTTCCTGCATTAAGTCCCATATTTTCAAATCTTTCAAAATCATCAGAACTTTTTTCGCCTACAAAACTAATATCAGTTTTTCCTGAACGTAATCTTATTTCATTCAAAATATACTGCATCTGTTGATATTCAGGCAAAGCCCCGACACCTGTATAATTTTCCATATCATAACCGCCAATATGTTTTGCAGAATCTATAAACATACATTCAAAACCTAAATTCATAAGTTTTACACATTCATTTATATAAATTTCAACATGTTCAGGATTCTCCCAATTAAAATTTTCATCATCTTTATAATCTCTCGCAATTTTTATTTGATCTGCAGAAATTACATGACGAAACCCCACTTTTATTCCCCTAAAATGTGCTAAATCTACAAATGCTTTTAATTGTTGCTCAGGTGAAATTTTATCTGCAATAGAATAATCTATAACATTATCACTGTATGATGTATTTAATCTTAGTCCATATATAGAATTTTCTTCAAAAGGCCCTTTTTCATAGGCATCACCATAAATATTCTGCCAAATTTGAGATAAAATAATACAATTTGCCCAACTTTTTGCTGACGGTGGTATTGCACAAAGAAATTTTATACAACTCAAAATTCCACTGCAAGTACAGCCATTATCCATAGTTGCAATTGCTCTGTCATTAATTTCAATATAATTTGCAAAACGCCCCCAATTATCACCATAATTCGGAGTTTTTATCTCATCCGGAAAATTATCATAGAATTTTCCGTCCTCGACAAGCGTCATAATAATATTCACAGCTTGTTTTACAGACAGTTTTAAAACGTCAGATGGTACAACATTCCCAAGCCAACGCTTATTATAAGCACTGCCAATCCCATGGAAAGCAATATAACTACTAAAAGAATCCTGAATTAATTTTGTATCTTCACCCAGAGCTTTTAATAAATTATTTACGGCATTTTTTCCCATAACATGATTATTTATAACCAATTTAGGAAAAATTTTCATTCCCTGAAATATTAATTAAATTTTTTTATAATCCGCCATACATTTTTGAAAGAGGTTCTTTTTTATCAGGAGGAATAATTAACATTCCACTATATGGGTGATTAGGGTCTTGTATCATTCCTATTTTGTCAGTATAAAATCTTCTAGCCTCAGGCATTGCATTTAATCTGATATTACCGACACATTGAGCCTCATCACTTCGTCTTTGAGCAATTTGAAGTAATCTTATTCCAACACCTTTGTAATAATCTAAACCTTTTTTATAAAAAGGAGTTTTAGGATTTGAATAGTTGAATAAATCATCCACTAAAACATGACTTGGATCTTCCTTATACATGAATTTATCATAATTAAAATATTTCTTAATTTTTACTAAAAATTCTCCAATCAATTCATCGTTATTATTTTTCAAATAATAACGTTCATTTTCGCAATCAAAACGCTTAAAAACATTTACAAATTCATCTGTACCTTTTGTAGCATTTTTTAATAGAACATGCCCAATAAACCCCTCACCCATCATTCCAATATTCATATGAGTAAGTCGTTGAATATCTCCTGCACCTGTAAAAGAAGGTTTGTTTAATTTTACATTTCCATTACCTGATTGCAAATTTCCGCATTGATAGCGATACATATAATTGTTTTGAATATTAATAGCCATAGTGATTTTTATAACTGATCTGAATTTTTAAAATTGCCTAAAAATAAAATTTTTATTAACAAAAGTTTATAAATCCATTTTTAGTGATAAAATTAAGAATTGAAAGAGAGGCATAAAATGATTAATGAAAAATTAGAAAAAGCATTTAACGACCAAATTAACAAAGAATTATATTCAGAATATCTATATCTTTCAATGCAAGCATATTTTGAAAGATTAAACCTTAAAGGTTTTGTAAACTGGATGTCTGTACAAGTTCAAGAAGAACACGCACACGCATTAGGAATGTTTGATTATTTAAACCAACGTGGTGGAAATGTTGAATTAGAAGCTATCGACAAACCTGAAACTGATTGGGAATCTCCTCTTGCTGTATTTGAAAAAGTTTTGGAACACGAAGAATATGTTACATCAAGAATTAATGCTCTAATGGATGTAGCAGAAGAAACAAAAGATCGTGCTGCAATGTCATTCTTAAACTGGTACTTAAAAGAACAAGTTGAAGAAGAAGATAACGTAGGTAATGTATTAGCTACATTAAAACTTATCGGAGATGACAAAAAAGCTCTATTAATGCTTGATAAAGACTTAGCTACAAGAACATTTGTACAACCTGTTATAGGCTAATGAATTTTAAAATTGAAAAAGTTGAAAAACAAAATATAAAAGAACTTGCAAGTCTGGCTTATGCTATTTGGCATGAATACTGGACTTGCATTCTTTCTCCTGAACAAATTGATTACATGGTAGAAAATTTTCA
>CALVEU010000112.1 GCA_944326635.1 Candidatus Gastranaerophilales bacterium
CGGCTTTCAAGCTGTTCAAAACTTCTTTTTCATCATTATGAGAAGTTAATATTATGATTTTAACATCTTTATTTGAAGATCTAATTTGTTTTGTAGCTTCAATACCATTCATATTAGGCAAGCCCAAATCCATAATTATTAAATCTATTTTGTTATTATTAAATAATTGGATTGCATTTTCTGCAGAATCAGCCTCATAAATATTTTCAATAAAATCTACACCCTCAAAGGTTGTTTTTAGGCCAAATCTTGTCAATTCGTGATCTTCTACTATTAGAATGTTTTGTTTCATATATTTAATTCCTCTTTTGCCGGTACATAATCAGGATTTAATAATAACGACTTTTTAAAATATTTTTCTGCTATTTGTTTCATTCCCTGATTTTTTGCAATCAATCCTTGATAATAATAATATCTAAAATCTTTTTCGTCAATATAATTCGCAACGCCTAAATAATTCTTTGCTTCTGAATAATTTTGACGTTCAATTGCCACACGGCCTAAATCGATCCAAGCATCTTTAAAATCGCAATTAATTGCAATTGCTTTTTTCAAATAAGCTATTTCTTTTGATTTATCAGTAAGAGCTATTTTATAATATGCAAGATAACAGTCTGAATATGTTCTTAAAATTCTTTCATATATTTCTACTGCTTTTTTCTCTTTACCTAATTTCTCATATGTTTGTGCTACTTTTATAGAATACATTGAAGATGTTTTGTTATTAGATTCTGCATCTTTGTAATACTTCAAAGCTTCTTTATAATCTTTATTTCTGTAACTCAAATCACCTAACACTGATAGTGATAAATAATTATTACTATCTAATTTATGAGCTTTCAAAGCAGTGTCCTGAGCTTTTTCATAATCTTGCATATCAAAATATACTCTTGACATTAATGCATAGACATCTTTATTATTTTTCTTTTTATTTGTTAATGCACTCTGCAAAGTTCTGATTGATTTTGCAAGTTCTTTTTCATAGTAATAATAATACCCTAAATGGTACATTTTTTTAGAATAATCTTTTTCTGATTTATAAAGTACATATTGCTCTAATGAATTAACTTTCCTGATAAAATCAGTAGAATATAACTTTTGAGATCTGATATATTCAATCATTTTTAAAGCATTTTTAGGCTTTTTCCCTTGCGATAAAATCTCAGCTTTTAACTTTTTGTAATTCAAGTTTTGAGCATTCATTTTAATTGCATTATCAATATATGTATTTGCATTTATAATATCATTTGACTTTAAATAACCTAAAGCTGCAATATAATTAGCATAATCGGATTGAGCCAATAACGTTGTATTTTTAACAAGCTCAGCAGTAGCTTCTCTGCTTTGATCATTATAAATTATATTAGAAAATACCTCTCCTAAATATATTTCATCATCAACTTTTAATTTTTTTGTCGGGAAATAATATACATTAATATCACCGATTAAAAAGTCTGATAATTCTTTATCATCAATCTTTGACGCTGCTAGATTTGATAAATTAAAAAAGCCGATGTCTGCCATATTTTCAGCCATTTTCATGTAGGCATAATCATTTTTATCCATTGTTTCAATAAGGATTTTAAAATCCATATATGCAGACTTGACATTACTTTGCATAAATCTGTCAAATGCTATTACATATTGGTTATGCACACTATTATGAGTAAGAGTTGCTTTTTTTATAGGCAAAGCTATTGTATTTACAGGCATTTCCTGAGGTGAAAGAGGATTTGCAGGTTGAATAGCATCATATCCGCCTTGTGCAAAAGCACAAGTTGTGGTAAATGCAATTATCGCAAGTAAATATAATAATTTTTGCATAAAAAATTAACAACCCTCTCTTTTATTTATATTCCCTGAATAATAAAAATTAAACAAGTCTGCAACATATCTTTGCTCATCTGTAACATTTTCACCTATTATAAAATCTCTTATATTAAGTAAATTATAATGGCTTAACAGTTCACAATCTTCATCTTTGAAACAATTATGATTTTCTGTTAAAAATACCCTGATAATTTTATCAACAGATATTTTTAAAAATGTATCAACTAAATTTCCATCAAAATGTTTATCTTTACCTGATAATAAAATATCAATAACATTTTGAATAGGCATTTTATCACGATAATGACGTTTTGATGTAATAGCATCGAATACATCTGCAACAGCTAAAATTCTTCCGCCATAAGGGATATTTTCTCCACTTAAATGTCTGTAATAACCAGAGCCGTCATATTTTTCATGATGAGAACAAGCAATTTCAGTAATTGTTTTGAAATCTTGAGACATATGAATTTTTTCCAAAATATCATGAGTAATTCTTACATGTTCTTGAATATGTTTATATTCATCATCTGTAAGTTTACCTTCTTTTTGTAAAACAGAATCACGGATTCCAATTTTACCAATATCATGTAATATAGCAGCTTTTTCAACTAATTCTTTAAATTTTTCATCACAACCTAATTCATCAACAAGCAGCATAGAATACAGTTTAACTCTGCTTGAATGACCTGCTGTAATTTTATCTCTGGCATCGATTGAGGTTGCTAATGTATCAATAAAACTTTCAAACAGTTCTTTTTGTTCTTTGTATAATTCTTTTTGCTGTTCAAATAATTGAGCATTTTCTAACGCAATAGAAGCACTACCACCTATTGCAGCTAACAAATCTTCATCACCTTTTGTAAAGACACCATTTAATTTATTCAAAACCTGAAAAGCACCGATAATTTCCTGATTATTATTTTTAATCGGCATACATAAAATAGTTTTTGTACGATAACCGGTTTCTTTATCAATATCTGGATTAAATCTTGAATCATTGTAAGCATCAGGAATATTTAAAGGCTCACCCGTCTTTACAACATAACCTGCCAAGCCTCTATCTGCGGGGAATCTTATTTCCTGACTGTCCATACCTAAAGCAACTTTACTCCAAAGCTCATTTTTATCTTTGTCGTACATAAAAACTGTGCATCTGTCAGCTTGGATAGCAATTTTTGTTTCCTCCGCAATAACTTTCAACAAAACATTAATATCAGTTACCGCAGTAATTGAACGACCAATTTTTACAAGTGATACTAAAGGATCACTTTTTATAGGCAATGTAAAATCAAGTCCATTTCTAATTTGTTTTATTCTAGTTAATACATAACCCATAATTGATAATTCATCACCTGAATCTACAGCAATATTTTTAGCATTCTCAAAATGGATTAATGCAACATCTTTCATCCCTTCGCCAAAACAAATTGTACCTTGAGCATATTCATAAACAATTTTTGCAGTACTGCTTTTTGAATATTCTGCCATATATTTAGCATCATTTAGAGATTTTAATGATTCATTGTAATTATTTTTATCAAGCAAATACTTAGACAAACCTAAAAGACTAAGCGCTATTGAAATTTTATCCGTAGCATTATTTTTATTAGCAGATTTTTCTATCTTAGAAAATAAATCGATTGCATTTTCATAATCTTTATCTTCTAACTGCATCAAACCTTTTTTAATATTATTAAAGTCACACTTAACCATTTTTTTGTTTTCTCAATCCATATAAAACTTTTTACAACTGTATGTTTTTATTGTACAATATTTTTGAGAATATTACAAATTTTTTATTAAACGGAGCTTGTATGGAAAAGATTACAATATTAATCCCTGTATATAACGAAGTTAATACTTTGGATAAAATTTTAGAAAAAGTAGAAAAAGCAAATTTTTGCGGCTTACAAAAAGAAATTATTTTAATTGACGATTATTCAACGGATGGAACAAAAGATTTATACTCAAAATACCCATACAAAGTTCTATACCATGAATACAACCAAGGTAAAGGTGCTGCTCTTAGAACAGGTTTTAAAGAAGCAACCGGAGATATTATAGTTATTCAAGATGCCGATTTAGAATATGATCCAGTGGATTATGAGCCGTTAATCCAATTAATTTTAGATGGCAAAGCTGACGTTTGCTACGGTTCAAGACTATCCGGAGGAAAACCTTCAAGATCATTCATGTTCCACCATTTGCTTGGCAATAAATTCCTTTCCTTGCTTACAAATATCTTATATGGTTCAACTTTGACAGATATGGAAACTTGTTACAAAGCATTTAAAGCTGATTTCATAAAAGGAATTGAAATTAAATCAAACAGATTTGATTTTGAACCTGAAATTACAGCTAAAGTTTTAAAAAGAGGTGCAAGATTATATGAACTTCCTGTCTCATATTACGGAAGAGAATTTGCAGAAGGAAAAAAAATAACTTGGAAAGACGGAATTCATGCTATAATTGCACTAATTAAATTCAGATTTATCGACTAAAAATCTTATAATCTCAAAACAAAGGGGGTAAAATGAAAAAGATTTTATTATCACTATTTTTAGCAGCATCACTTGCAGTACCATCATTTGCAGCTACTTGGAGTGCAGTAGACCGAGTACCTACAGTAGGCAAACAAGTTTTATCAAAAAACAGCCTGCCTTCAAATACGAAATTTGTAGTCACAGAAACAGAAGTTGCAAACAGCACTTCCAACGCTAACAATGAATTGTACATTAACAAAACAAACTTAGGTTACACAGGTAACGATAATGAAGTTGCTGCAGTAATCGCTCAAGAAATAGGAGCTTTAATTAATGCAAATGCTTCTAAGAAAAAATTAGTTTCAAACCTAACTTCAGCAATTGCTGGGAGTTTCATTGATACATCTTTAGAAACAACAGCATTAGCAGCAAATGAATTAACACTTAATAATATGTCCGAAAAAGACCAAATGAATGCAGATATTACAGGTGTTGATTTAATGATTCAAGCAGGGTACAACCCATTAGCTATGATTGTTGTATTAGGCAAAATGCCAGGTTCTACAATGGATCTATTAAAAAGTCAGCCAAACAACTTTAAAAGAACAATGTATATCTATGATTATCTTGCATACAACTATCCGTCAAAAGTAAAAGCAGGATATAACTGCCAAGAATACAAAAATTTCCTTGCATATATTCAACCAACAATTGATGAACGTAATGCAGATAAAAAGAAACT
>CALVEU010000113.1 GCA_944326635.1 Candidatus Gastranaerophilales bacterium
TTTATAAATTCTTTCATTATACTCTGCCCAATTTATTTTACTATAAAATTTAGAGCATGTCTAAATTGTATAATTTACACTAATAATTAATTGTCAATTAAAAATCATTAGATTTTTACTTAATTTCATTAAGATTTCTTCATTAAGATTTAAGAACTTGAATTTTTTCTAGTTATTTCAAGGGGCATGGTCAATTGTAAATTTTATTTTATTTTTCTTTACTTGTCAAACTTTTAACTTAGATTTACATTAAAAATTGTGGAGGGGCGGTAACCTTAAAACAAAAAAAGGGAACGGCTGCCAGGATAGATAAAAGATTTAATTCACAATATATGAACAAAATCTTGAGGAATTAGTAGTAGTAAAGAGAGGTGATGGCAAAGACGCGATAGTTGGAATAATGGTTGAAGAAAGAAGTATTTAAAAAGTTTTTTGAAGTGTAGAAGAAAAGATTAGGGATATTTTTATTTAGTTAAATTTAAATTATTTGGGATTTACAAAAAAGATTTAAGGGGAAGAGGAGATAGTTGTATTTTAAGGCTTGCGAAAATGCAAGCTTTTTTATATTATATAAATTATGGAAGAATTGCAGTCAAAAATGGTTATAGGTCTAATGTCTGGCACTTCTTGTGATAGTATTGATGCTGGATTGTGTCAAGTAAATCCTGATATGTCTGTAAAGCTTATTTCTGGAATTAATTATAAATACCCAGAACATATTAGAGCTAAAATTTTTCAACTTTTTTCTGGAAATGTTTCTGTTAAAGATGTTTGTCAGATGAATTTTGCTATTGGACATTGTTTTGCGGAAGCTTGTAAAGTCTTAATTTCAGAACATGGTAAACCCGATTTTATAGCAAGTCATGGTCAGACTATATTTCATTTCCCAATTGATGAAAAGTTAGATAAAATATCATTAAAAAGTACATTGCAAATTGGTGAAAGTGCAGTTATCGCTCAAGAAACAGGATGTTTAACCATATCTAATTTTAGAGAAGCTGATATCGCTGCTGGAGGAGAAGGAGCTCCTTTAGTTTGTTTTGCTGATGAAAAATGGTTTAAACCATTAAAGAAAAATTTATTAGTACAAAATATTGGAGGAATTTCTAATGTTACTGTAATATCAAAAGATTTTCCAACTTTTGGTTTTGATACCGGACTTGGAAATATAATGATTGACTATTGCGTTAATAAGTTTTTTAAAAAATCTTATGATAAAGATGGAAAAATTGCAGATTCAGGTAAGGTCTGTGAAAGTTGGCTTGATTGTTTAATGCAAGATGAATACTATTTTAAGGTTCCTCCTAAAACGACTGGTCGTGAGTATTTTTCTGCTGAATATATTGAAAATGCTCTACGATTTGGACCGAAAAAGCCAGAAGATGTTGTAGCTACTGCTACTGCATTAACTGCTAAAACAATTGCAACTGCTTATGAGAGATTTATTTATCCAGATATAGATATAAAAGAAGTTATTATTGGTGGTGGGGGTGCATATAATCCAACATTAATGAAATATTTAAGACATTACTTGCCAAAACATGTTGATCTAAAAACTCATGAGTCATATGGTATATCGAATAATTTTAAAGAAGTTATGGCTTTTGCTCTTTTAGGTTATTGTAATTATTATAATATTCCAAGTAATCTGCCTTCTTGTACTGGAGCTTCTAAAAGAGTTGTTTTAGGAAAAGTGGCTAATTGATTTATTTATATCTTTTTGTATTATATTTTTGTTAACATTTGTAAATATATTAATTTGAATTATCAAAATTTTTATTTACAAGTATTATTTAAATAGTAACAAAAAAGGAGAATATTATAATGATTGACAATGTTTCATTTACATCAAACAGAACTATGGCTCAGCAATATTTAGAAAGAAAATCAGCTCAAATTGAAGCTAATTTAGCAGAAACTATTAAAGAAGCTGGTAGAGTAATAATTAACAAAAATAAGGAAGCAGCTCGTAGAGGTTCTTATATTCCAGAAGATGCTTATTTTGGAAAAGTTCCAGTATCACCTCGTAAAATCGGTCAAGCAAAAAATATGGAATCAGTTGCTGTAACAAAATCAAATATCGATGCTGTTGAAGGTGCAAAAGTAAAAGAAGAAATTGTGCCAGAAAATAGTATTAATTATTTAGCTTAAGATAATTTTTAATTGCATAAGGAATGTACCTGATTGTATCAGTGGCCAAAACGCCATAAGCAGTCAGGTCATTTTTTGCTAAATCTCCAGATAGGCCGTGTAAGTATACTCCAAGTATGGCTGCTTCAAAAATCTGCATATTTTGAGCAAGCAATCCAGCAATCATGCCTGCAAGTACATCACCACTTCCTGCTTTTGCAAGGGCACTATTCCCTGTATTATTGTAATAAATTTCTCTCTCTTTAGATGATACTATTGTTTTATGTGATTTTAATACTGTTACGCAGTTATATTTTTCACTAATTCTTTTTGCAGATTTTTCCATGTCTGATAAAATTTCATCCAGGTTGCAATTTAATAATCTTGAAGCTTCTTTTGGGTGTGGTGTTAATATTGTATTTTTTGGTAATTCTATATTATTTTCAGATAAAATATTTAATCCGTCTGCATCGATTACTGTTGGTATATTTTTTGCTAATTTGATTGTATTGGTAAATAAATTTTTAGCTTCATTGGTTGTTGATAATCCGCAGCCAATTAGTAATACTGTTGAATTTTTTATGATTTCTGGTATTTTGTCGGTTGGCGCAAGTACTATTTCTGGGGTATTTGCGGATGCTACTTTTAGAGCATTATCGTGACTTGCCAATTCTACATAGCCAGCTCCAATTTTTAATGCGGAAACCGATGAAAGATATGCAGCTCCTGTCATATATTCTGAGCCGGATACATTAAGAATTTTTCCGAAGGTCCCTTTATTTGAATTTTCTAATCTTATCGGAAGTTTTGGAAGTTTATTATAGACCATTTTGTCTAATTGCCTCATAAGCTACAATTGCGACAGAGTTTGATAGATTTAGACTTCTTTGACCTTCTTTCATAGGAATTGTTAACGCATTCTTGTCTTTTACATAAATGTCAGGTAATCCTCTGGTTTCAGGCCCGAATACTATGAAATCTCCATCTTTAAATTTAATGTCTGTATATAATTTCTTAGTTTTAGTTGTCAGATAATAAAAATTAGCATCTTTATTCGCTTCAAGCAATTCTTCCATTGTATCAATTTTATGCAAATCGACACTATCCCAGTAGTCTAATCCAGCTCTTTTGGTATATTTACTAGATAATGAAAAACCTAGTTTGCCTACAAGATAAAGACTAGCTCCAGTGCAAGCACATAATCTTGCAATATTCCCTGTATTTTGAGGAATTTCAGGCTCATATAAAACTATATTAATTTTGCTTGTCATCGTTAAATAACTTTCCGCTTTCAGCTACAACTGGGATTGCTCTAACTACACAGAAAATAATTGCAGCCCAAGCAAATATCATTGTGATTATGTGAAGTGTAGGTGTTCCTTTCCAGAATTCCATTCCAGGTGTATTTACAGCAATTAATAGTAAGAATGCTAAAACTTTTGCAACTGCATAGCTTATTCTCATAAATCTTGAAGCACAAATAAATTTCCCCCAAGATGTTGATTGCATTGATTTCTCGCCAAAAGCAGTCATTCCTTTAGATAAAGCAACACTTCTTATTCCGTCAGTTGTGAATGCTCTTGCTACACAAACTAATGGGAATAAAATATTAATCCAACCCATTACAGCAAATACTGTCCAATATGATACTTCGACAATTCTATCGCCTAAAATATCAAGAACGGATCCCCATTCTGATGACTGATTTAGTTTTCTTGCTAAATAACCATCTAAACCGTCCATTGAAAAAGCAATTATTGTTAATATAAATGCAAGTATATATGACCAAGTTGTTTTTTCATATAACAAAGCAATTGCTGCATATGCCACAAATATTCTTGATACTGATACGATATTTGCAATATTATTTTTTATATTCATTTGATGTCTCTCCGATAGTCTTATTTTTTAGTTCTTGATAAAGCAAAATTAACTTCGTCAAGTTTTTTTACTTTATCACCAAGCATAATTTTTTCAGCTTCTTCTAAAATTTGAGTTACCATAAAACCATTATCTCCATCTGAACGAGCTTTTTTGCCAGTTGCGCAACAGCTGATAAAGTGTTGGCATTCAAGTTTTAGAGGTTCAATTTCTAAATAATCAAGTTTAATATTTTGAGTATTGTCTTTTACAAAATTATCAAAAATTACAAGTTTATTTTCTGCAACTGTATCGTCTAAAATAGCAGTAGCTTTAGTTCCTCTTACAAGAAGTTGTACATGTTTTCTTGGTGTAATCCAACTGTCAGAAATATGACCGATTACCCCATCTTCAAATTGAATTCCGATATGTGTAATATCCATAATTTCATTTTGCTCAGAAGAACAGCCAACAGCAGAGATAACATGTAATGGTTCTTTACCAGTTACATAGCTAATCATTGATACATCATGAGGAGCTAAATCCCACATTACACTTCTATCATTTTTAAAGTAATTAACATTTAATCTGTCACTTTGCGCGTATACAATTTTACCTAATGCTCCTTCTTCAATAAGCATTTTTAAACGGTTTACTGCTGGGTGGTATAAAAGTAAGTGGCCTACCATTAAAACAAGACCTTTATCATGTGCTAATTGAGATAAATCTCTTGCTTCGGCAGCTACTGTTGAAATAGGCTTTTCTACATAAACATTTTTACCTGCTTCAAGCATTGCTTTTACCATTTTGTAGTGTGTATGGCTTGGTGTTACAACACATACCCCTGTGATTTCTTTGTTATTTATAATTTCATGGAAATCTTTAGTAACTTTTACACCAGGGTATTGTTCGGTTACTTTTTTTAAATTTTCTTCATCAATATCACATACTGTATCCAGTACATTTAAATTA
>CALVEU010000114.1 GCA_944326635.1 Candidatus Gastranaerophilales bacterium
AATAAAATAATATTTATTATGTAAAATATATTTTTTATTGTAATATATTATTGTAAACAGTGTTACTTAAGAAAGGTAAGAGAAATATGGAAAAACTTTCACCATTACAAATCGAAAGATTAAAGTATCAACCAAAACTTCCTGAATGCCTTGCTAACGGCATTAACAGCTTAGAAATGGTTGAAGGTTCCGCTACTCAATCAGTAAGAGATCAGGAACAAATTCAAAATTTATTCAAAAACACTTATGGAAAACCTGTTGTTACATTCAAAAAAGCTTCTTCTGCTAAATCTTCAGAAGTAAGAAACGTTGGTGTAATACTTTCAGGTGGCCAAGCTCCTGGCGGACACAACGTAATCGCAGGTTTATATGATGCTTTAAAACAAGCTAATTCTGCTAATAAATTATACGGATTCTTAGGCGGCCCATCAGGTATTATTGATGGAAAATATGTTGAATTTGATGACAAATTCATGGATGCTTACAGAAATACAGGCGGATTTGATATTATCGGATCAGGCAGAACTAAACTTGAAACTGAAGAACAATTCCAAAAATCTTTAGAAGTTTGTAAAAAATTAAATATTTCTGCTGTTGTAATCATCGGTGGAGATGATTCTAACACTAACGCTGCACTTTTAGCTGAATGGTTTGTAAAAAATAATACAGGTATTCAAGTTATCGGATGTCCTAAAACAATCGACGGCGACTTGAAAAATGACCAAATCGAAATTTCTTTCGGTTTTGATACAGCTACAAAAACTTATGCTGAACTTATCGGAAACATTGAACGTGACGCTAATTCAGCTAAAAAATATTGGCACTTTGTAAAAATCATGGGAAGAAGTGCTTCTCACGTTGCATTGGAAGCTGCTTTACAAACTCAACCTAACATTACTTTAATTTCTGAAGAAGTTGAAGAAAAGAAAATGTCACTTGAAAGCATTATTAACTATATGTGCAACATAATTGTTAAACGTGCTGACATGGGTAAAAACTTTGGTATCGCAGTTATTCCTGAAGGTTTGATTGAATTTATTCCTGAAATGAAATCTATGATTTCAAACTTAAACGATATCATGGCTACATTAGAAAATGATCCTGATTTCGTAAATGCTACAACTATTCGCGATAAATTTGATATCGTAGAAAACAGACTAGATCCTGCGAATGCAAAAGTTTACAACTCATTACCTGCATTAATCAAAGGTCAATTATTAGCTGATCGTGACCCACATGGTAACGTTCAAGTTTCTAAAATTGAAACTGAAAAATTGTTAATCGAAATGATTTCTACAAGATTAGATGAATTAAAATCTCAAGGTGAATTCATCGGTAAATTTAATGCTCAATCTCACTTCTTCGGTTATGAAGGAAGATGTGCATTCCCATCAAACTTTGATGCTGATTACTGCTATTCATTAGGATTTAATGCATTTGCTTTAATCAACTTTGGTCTAACTGGTTACTTATCATCTGTAAGAAACTTAACTCAACCTGCTGATCAATGGGTTGCAGGCGGTGTTCCTCTTACAATGATGATGAACATGGAAAAACGTCATGGTGAAATGAAACCTGTTATTCAAAAAGCTCTAGTTAGACTAGACGGTCCTGTATTCAAACAATTAGAAGAAAATAGAGAAGACTGGGCATTAAATGACAGATATTTATTCCCAGGTGCTATTCAATACTTTGGGCCATCTTGTGTTTGTGATGTTACAACTTGTACTTTACAATTAGAAAGATCAAAATCTTTAGCAGCTGTATAATCAATACACAATATAGAATTAAAAACCGCTCTTTAGAAAAAGAGCGGTTTTTATTTTTATTCAAAATTTAAAAGCTCAGGCAAATCAACATCTAAAGCCTTTGCACTCTTTTGCAAAGTCCAAAACTGATATACTATTGTCCCATTTTCAATTTCATTAAGCTTGGAGACTGTCATAAAAGTTCTTTTAGCTAACTCTTTTTGAGAAAGTCCTCGTTTTTCTCTATAATATTTTATTTTTTCTCCTAATTTTTTAAATCCGCTCATAACCCCTCCTATTTTTTCGGCTTTACATAAAAAATCACAACAACATATTGATATATATTAAAGAAATTGCCCACTTTTAGAGATTGAAATATAATATTTATATGAAAAAATTTGATATTTTCAGACAGTTTAGGGATGCTGTAATTATTGTGAATAACAAACAAGAAGTTGTTTACAGAAACCACACTTTTAAAAGGTGGTTTTCTGATTTTGCAAATATCAAAAAATTTTCATATCACACAAGCTTTGACATCTGCCCGCTTAATTCTGAAAATATTGAAATCTATTCTCCCATCTACCATGCAATCAATTCTAAAGAAGATTTTTTTGCAAGAATATCTTATCAATCAGAATTAAATAAAATTTTTTACTACGACTTGCAGGCAATAAAAAAAGGGAATTATACAATAATTTTCTTTAGTGACGTGAGTGCACAAAATAATCTTGATAATTCATTCAAAGAAAATGAAAAATTAAAAAACACAATAAATAAATTAATCGAAGAAAATAAAGACTTGCAAAAAGTAAAACAAAAAGCTCAAAGCCAAGCTATCCGAATCGCTCTCATAAACAAGGTTTCCAATACAATCAGAGAAAGTATAGATATCTCAAAAATTCTTCAATCAACCCTAAAAGAATTAGCTATAATGTTCAGTGCATACAAAGCATATTACGCTAAAGCTGATGGGAATGAATTTGTCATTGAAGAAGTCTTCGGAGAAAAAAAATCGAAAAATTTAAAAGCAATTCAATTTGATGAAAAAACTAGTGAAACTATCACTACAAAAGAGATTTCTGCTAATAATGTTTTAATTGAATATCTTAATGCAAAACCATTTAAACAACCTGTACTCAGAGTAATAATTCCTCTGCACCATATGCAAAACATAACAGGGGTAATAGTTTTGCTTAGCCACCAAAAAAGAGAACTGACAGAAGAAATCGAAATTTTAGATGCAATCTCATCTCAATTATCAAACGCAATCACTCGTGCAGAACTTTATCAAAAAAATATTAAAACAGTTAACGAACTACAAAACACCCTAAAAGAACTTAAAGAAACCCAAATTCAACTTATAAATTCAGAAAAAATGGCATCTTTAGGTCAATTAGTTGCAGGCGTAGCACACGAAATTAATACACCAGTAGCCTCAATTAAATCGAATAACGGAATAGTCGCAAAACTGCTCCCATCAATAGAAGACACCGAATTAAAAGAGATGCTTACAGACATAAATGAAATAGATAAAGAAGCAGTCACAAGGATAAGCAATATCGTCACATCTTTGAAAAAATTTGTTCGTCTAGATGAAGCAGAATTACAAGAAGCAAACATAAATAAAGAACTCGACCTTACATTAGAACTCATTAGACATGAAACAAAAAACAGAATTGAAATAATAAAAAATTACGGCGAAATCCCCGCTATTAAATGCTTTCCAAACATGCTAAATCAAGTATTTACAAACATATTAATCAATGCTTGCCAAGCAATCGAAGGCAAAGGGAAAATTACAATCACAACAGAATACAAAGATAAAAAACTCATCGTAAAAATCAAAGACACAGGTAAAGGAATCCCCAAAGATCAGCTCAGAAAGATATTTTCAGCAGGTTTTACAACCAAAGGAATAGGAGTCGGAACAGGACTTGGATTAGCCATTTGTTCCAAAATAATTGAAAAACATAAAGGTGAAATCATTGTAAATAGTGAGGTTGGCAAGGGTAGCGAGTTTATTATTACTATCTGTAGTGAGTAGTATTTGTGAATTTTTATTACAAATTTGGTTTTAATATAATTGAAAGACACTAATTTTTAATTAAACAAACACACGTTTTTTTTAAAAAATTGCTCCTGTTTAAGACAAATAATAAAAAACATGTTATATTATTAATATAAAGTGTTAGTTTTACCCTTAAAAATTCGATACAACTACACTTATAAAATCCCAAAAAAATATAATTTAACAAAAATTAATATAAGTAGGTAAAAAAGGCAATATTTTATTCTCAAAATTTTTTATAAATTCATCAGGTGTAGTAGAATTTAATATTGTGTGTCGGAGGAAAAATTTAATGACAATTAGTGTTAACAGCAAGAAAAAACAAGTTAAAAAATCTTTTGAAGAATTATTGACAGATCTTAAAACAAGCAATTCAGAAAAAGTTAGATATAACGCGGCACGTATCCTTGGTGAAATGGGCGATTCAAAAGCAGTTGAACCATTAATTGAAGTTTTAAAACACGATAAAAACGGTTCTGTAAGATTATATGCAGCTCGTGCATTAGGCGAATTAGGCGATTCTGCAGCAACAGTTCACTTAATCGAATCTTTACGTGAAGATAGAAACGTAGACGTAAGAGTTCGTGCAGCTCGTGCATTAGGTCGTTTAGGCGGTGCAATCGTTGTAGAACCTCTTGTTGAAGCTCTAAATGATGAAAACCCTCAAGTATGTATCACAGCAACAGATGCTTTAATTGAAATTGGTGATGTTGCAACAGATGCTTTAATTGCATCTTTAGACCATGAAAAAGTTAACGTAAGATGTGATGCAACTCGTGCATTAGGCGAAATCGGAAACAAAAAAGCTGTTGATAAAGTAATTAATATGTTATATGACGAATGGGTAAACGTTAGAATTTATGCAGTAACTTCATTAGGCAAATTAAATGATACAAAAGCTGTTCCTGCATTAATCGATGTAATGAAAAACCGTTCAGAAAACGAACTTGTAAGAGCTGGTGCAGCTGCAGCATTAGGTGTACTTCGTGACCAAAGAGCATTACTTCCATTAAGAGAATTAATTATGGAAGCTGAAGAATTAGGTGAATTAGAAGACACAGCATTAAAATCATTCAAAAAAATCATGGCTGCAAACTGGCAATCAATCCCAGG
>CALVEU010000115.1 GCA_944326635.1 Candidatus Gastranaerophilales bacterium
GTAAATCTTACTAATAATTTACCATTCATACTGCCATGTTTTGCTTTTGAAACTTCAAGTACAGAGCCTGTAATTGAACTACCAGCCGGAGCAATTAAATTTCCATTATAGTAAAAATCTGAGCCTAGTGCTAATGTTACATTTTGCCCAAGAGTTAAATTTGCAGAATTTAATGGAGTTGTGACTACTGCAGGAATGCTTTGGCCTGCAGGTACTGTAACTACACTTCCTTTTAGAGTTTGATTTCCGCTCACAGTTTGTGTTGGATAATAATTTTGTTGATATGAAGGAGCTGGGTTATTTTGGCTATAACCAAAGTTTGGTGCTGCATAAGATATGCTTGTTGATAAAACCAATGCAGTTGTCATAAATAATCCAAATGTCTTTTTCATAATTTACCTTTCTTCTTATTTTAATGTTCTTACTATTTTAATTTATAACCTATGTTAAGTCAATTTGTAACAGTATGAGTTACTATAGCTGGAGCTGTCAACATTATTATTTCATTTGAACCTGTTGGAATTACAGTATGATTCCCCATTTTTCTTTCGTAAGAAGGACGTAATTGTATTGTAGTCTTTTTCACTCTTTGTTGTCTTTGTGCCATTTTTTCATATTTTACAGGTTCTGATATTTCTCCACCAAATAGGTTGTTATTTGAAGTATATAAATAGCCTTTTATAGGAGTTTCATAGCCGTCTGAATAAATCATTTTGCTTATTCTAATTTTCATTGCGGCATTTGTTCCAACGACTGGGGCATTTATTTTTTCAATATAGCCGTAAAATTCTGTATCTTTTGGAATTATATTTGTATCGTGCATATATAGATCATTTGTTGCAATAAATTTTACTTTATACCCCTCAGAACAAGTCTGTGTAGATATTTCCTGTGTATTCATAACAGGAATAAATGTGCCTTGTGGAATTGTTATTTCACTATAATCCCGCATTTCTAATTGTATATTAGGTATTTCTGCTGAATTAACACAAGGTGTTATTAATAATAATCCGAATAATATCAGTGTTTTTTTCATAATTAATATTATAACAGTTTTTTTTCTATTATCAATATAACGAATTTTTATATTGTAAGTTCATTTTGAAGTGCTTTTAAATATTACAAATGTAAATATTTTAAATTTTTATGCAATTTTTTTATAAACAAATACTTTATATACATGTAGTGTAGTAAAAAGGTGAATTATTGTGTTTAGTGCAGTAGCATCAGGAATATTTGCATATAGAAATGCCGATAAAACCAAAAACGGTGATATTGGTCGAGGTGCTGTGACTTTAGGTCAGACTGCAGGACTTGTTCAAGAAGTAGCGAAATATGATGGTTTAGCTGCGAATGCTGCAAGAAGTACTTTGAGTGTATTTTCTGATTTAGCAAAACAAAATAAGGCTTTTGAATATGCAGGAAAAGTTACAAAATTTGCTATAGATAATGTAAATCCTTTGATTTGTGCATCAAGTGTGATAAAAACTGCTATGGCTGAGGATAAAGTCGGAACAGGAATTACAGAAGCTGCAGCTTTAACTACGATGTTTACAGGTGAAGGATTAATAAAATTATATTATGATAAGGTTGCAAATTCTAAAGAATTTAAATCAGTAATGAAAAAGTTAGCTGATAAAAAGATGATGAAACCTGTATTTGAATATGTTGAGAAACATAAATTGGGTGGAAAAGTCGGGGCAGTTGTTAAAGGTCTGATATTTGTCGGAGGTTCTATGGGATCTTATGCCGTAGGACAAAAGTTTGGGGAAGATTTTTCTGATAGAGTAAAAGCTTCATTAGATTTGCAAAATCCTAAAAAAATCAATCAAATGGCTTAAGTATCTTTATTGATTAATATGCTATAATAGTTATGTGAAAAAGGTAGTATTATTATTTGCAATTTTATTATTTAACATTGTATTTGCGAGCCCGAGTTTTGCAATAAAAATAGGTCTGCAAACAGAGGTTACATCTTCTGCAATTGGTACTTCTGTTAAAGGAACAATTATTGATGCAAATACAAATCATACTGTCTGTGATTTAGATGCTATGAAAGGTTATGAAATTAAACCTTATCATAACTTAATGGCTATTTTATATAATGGAACGTACTATAAAATTAATTCTGATAATATCGTAATAAAACCTTTAAGTCCTGGCTTTGTTAGTGCAAAAGGGAAATGGTATCGTGGAATTATAATGATTCAGAATAAAAACGGTAAATTGACTGTTATCAACAATGTTCCATTAGAGGATTACATAAAAGGAGTTGTTCCATCAGAAATGCCATCCAGTTGGGCGACAGAAGCTCATAAAGCACAAGCAATAGCTGCAAGAAGTTATGCTCTTGCAAATTTGGGTAAAAGAGCTCGATATGGCTATGATTTAAAGGATACTCCTGAGGATCAGGCTTATGGCGGAGCTTCTAAAGAAACCCCTGATACTAATTATGCTGTTGATGAAACAAAAGGAATTGTACTTACATATAATATGAAAGTTATTAATGCTTATTATTCAGCATCTGCAGGCGGTCAGACTAATGTGAACAGCTGGGGTTCAAGCCTTCCTTATTTAAGATCTGTTCCTTCTTTTGATGATAACGTCAAAAAAAACGGGCATGGAGTAGGTATGTCTCAACATGGAGCCAATAATCTTGCTAATCAAGGTTATAATGCTTATCAAATTTTGCAATACTTTTATAAAGATGTTAAATTCGCACGTGTTGATTCTAAATCTTATAATTAGTGTTTTTTGTTTAATTTAGAACGTTTTAGACATGTCGTAACCTTGAAACCCCCTGTATATTATAAATTCATATATCTTTTTTTAGAAAAACACTTGCCAAATTCAAATAAAATGGTATAATAATTTTTGTCGAGACATGAGCATGCATAAGAGAGAGTAAATGGTCTATTACTGTATGCACAAGGTAAAAGGAGGTTCATAATGAACAAAGAAGAATTAGTAAAAGAAGTATCTAAGAAAGCAAAAGTTTCTCAAAAAGCTACAGCTGACATTATCGCAGCTACTTTAGAAACTATTGAAAAAACTGTTTCAAAAGGTAAAAAAGTTACATTAGTTGGTTTTGGTACATTCGAACCACGCAAAAGAGCTGCTAGAACTGGTAGAAACCCACAAACTGGTGCTCCTTTGAAAATTGCTGCTAAAACAGTTCCTGCTTTCTCAGCTGGTAAAAAATTCAAAGAATTAGTAAAATAAGTTTGAATGATAAATAAAAGACAGAGTCGATGATTGTCGGCTCTGTTTTTTTATTTTCTTAAAAATGTGATAAATTTATCTCCGTATTTTTTTTGTTTAATTAATTCAAAATTAGAAAAATCAACATCTGTTACATGTTCTAAGATTACAATGTTTGAAGATATATTTTTAATTGCTTCTAGACTGTTTTCATAAATACCTGAAAAATATGGTGGATCAATATAGATTACATCGAATTTATTTTCTAATTTAGGTGTAATCTTTAAACTATCACCTATTATTAATTCAGGTTTAGGGTTAAATTTTTGGAAATTATTTTTGATAATTTTGGCTGCTTTGGGATTTTTTTCTATTGCATAGGTAGTTGAAAAGCCCCTCGAAAGAGCTTCTAATCCCATAATTCCAGAACCGGCATACATATCTAGAAACGAGCTCCCGTCAAAATCAATTAATGCTTGGAGAGTATTAAAAATACTCATTCTAACCTTTGATAGTGTTGGTCTTGTAATATTTTCATCAGGAGCAATTACTTTTTGTCCTTTAAATTTGCCAGCTGTAATTATCATATTAACTATTTTACAATGAATAAAATTTGATGTATAGTTTTGATTGTATAGTTTATTTATATTATCGGGGCGATTATGGAAAATCAAGAAAATAAAACAGAGGTTATAGTTGTAGGTGGAGGTCCTGCTGGTATTTCTTGTGCTATTACTCTTGCAAGAGCAGGAAAACAAGTTATTTTAATTGAAAGAGGCAAGTTTTCAGGCAGTAAGAATGTTTTTGGTGGTGCAATTTATGCTCAGCCGACATGTGAAATTTTTCCTGATTTCGAACAAAATGCGCCTTTAGAAAGAAAAAATGTTGAACATAAATATGCATTGTTAGGTGAAGAAGATGCAACGGTTATCTCTTATAAAAAACGACATCAAAATCCTGTCAGCTACACTGTTATCAGAGGGAAATTTGATCGTTGGATGGCTGATGAGGCTAAAAAAGCTGGAGTTATTTTAGTAGAAGAAACTGTTGTTAGAGAATTGATTGTCCAAGATGGTTTTGTAAAAGGTGTAAGAACTGAATTAGAGGACTATTATTCTGACATTGTAGTCTTAGCTGATGGTGTAAATTCATTATTGGCAAAACAAATTGGACTTCGAGGAGATTTATCCCCTGAAGATGTAGCTTTGAGTGTTAAAGAGGTTATCAAACTCCCTCAGGAAGTTATAAATGAAAGGTTTCATGTAAATGATGATGAAGGTTGTATTTATGAAATCTTTGGCGGACCTATGCTTGGAATGTTAGGTTTGGGATTTTTGTATACAAACAAAAATTCAATAAGTATAGGTTTAGGTGTAACTTTAAGTGAACTCATTGAAAGAGGTGTAAAACCTTATGATTTGTTAGACAAATTGAAATCTCACCCAGAGATTGCGCCTTTGATAAAAGATGGAGAATTGTTAGAATATTCTGCACATTTAATTCCAGAAGGCGGATATAAAAAAGTTCCTTTACTTTTTGGCGCAGGAGTTATGGTATGTGGTGATGCTGCTATGTTTGTCAATAATATGCATTGGGAAGGTACAAATTTAGCAATGATTTCCGGAAAAATTGCAGGTGAAACTGCTGTAATTGCTTTAGGAAAACAAGATTTTTCAGAAACAGCTCTTTCTCATTATCAAGAAGAATTGGAAAATTCTTT
>CALVEU010000116.1 GCA_944326635.1 Candidatus Gastranaerophilales bacterium
AATGAATAAGATATATATATAAAAGATTTTTATATGTTTATTGGAGAAGAAAGATGCAAACAATTGAAAATGCAGCAACAACATTAAAAGAAATTTGGGATTATCAACACCCTGTAATGCATACTTGGTTTGTGTTAAGTTCACTTTCATTATGCATTATGTTCGCTTTATTATATTTTGTAATATAATAAAACTATGAGAAAGCTCAGGATATTCTTAGGTTATCTGACACTTATATTAATCGCAATAAGTATGTTATATCCATTTTTTGCGATGGTTAATCTCTCTTTTGTTGATAACAATGAAATATTTTCCCACACAGGAAGAATTTTTCACCCAAATTTAACATTAAATAACTACAAAAATGTTTTTACAGAAATTCCAATGGGACTATATTTTTTCAACAGCCTTCTGGTTGCTACAATCACAACTATAGGACAAGTAATTTTCGCATCACTTGCAGGGTATGCATTTGCAAGACTTAATTTTAAATACAAAAATGCATTATTTTTAATTATTTTAATTACAATGCTTATACCACCGCAAGTAAATATTATCCCATTATTTTTCCTAATGCGAGAATTAAACTTAATAGACACATACCAAGCACTAATACTTCCTGCATTATTTGGCGGATTTGGTATATTTTTAATGCGACAATACTTTCTCGGATTGCCCAAAGATTTGGAAGAAGCTGCCAAAATTGACGGTTGCAATTTATTTCAAACATTTTTCAAAATTGCACTACCACTGGCACTCCCAACAGTTGCCACACTTGCGATATTCACCTTTGTAACAACTTGGAACAGTTTTATGTGGCCTTTAATTGTTACAAACAGTGAAAGTATGAGAACATTACCTGTAGGTCTCGCGATTTACAAAGGCAGCTTTAGAGAACTTACCCTATGGGGAAATCTTTTAGCTTGTTCCGTCATATGTACGATCCCAGTAATCGGAGTATTTCTATTAGGGAAAAAATATTTTATATCAGATATTTTACAAGGATCCGTTAAAGAATAATTATTACAATTTATATCTTAAAACAGAATTTGAACCTTGTGATGAAACAAATAATAAATTACCATTAATATGAACACCATAAGGTTTTTGTACATTTGAAATAATAACAGAAATAACTCCACTTGGAGTAATTTTAACAACATTATTACTGTTATAATTAGAAACATAAATATTGCCATTATCATCGCTGACCATGCCAATAGGTCCATTTATTTTTGCATCTTTCACATAGACAATTCTTTTCCCGTCAGGAGTAATTTTGTAAATCATATTATCTGCAAAACATGCAACATAAATATTTCCGTTAACATCAGTTGTAATACCAGTTGGACTTGCAATATTATTATACATTCCATTTGTCTGTTCAATTTTAGGTTTTGCAGCTTCTGCAGCTTTTGCCTCATCAGCTTTTATAGTCTGCATATCTGTATTCATAGATGTTGCCAACTGCTGAGCTCGATTATATATTGAACTTTCCGGAGGTATCAAAGATAAATAAGACTTAGCCTTATCTGTCTGACCTAATTTATTGCTTAAATTTGCTGCTTTATATACTGATTCATAATCATCAGGTTTTCTTACAATAATTTGTTTAAAAACAGCTAAGGCAGCTTCATCTTGTTTTAGATATTCCAAAATTGAACCTAAATTATAATAAGCATCAATATAGTTTGGATCAATGTTTATAGCCTGTCTAAAAGACGCCATTGCCCTATCATATTGACCTATTTTATAAAAATCTATTCCTTGATTATATTCTAATTTAGCTTCAGTTCTAGGTTCATAAGCCTGTACAGGTTCTGCACAAAGTGCAAAACCTGTATTAGCTAATAAACATAAAGTTATTAAAAGTTTTTTCATTAATATCTCCGTATACTATTATTTTTGCAGATTATCAAGTTTTTCAATAATTTTTTGATTTTTTTCTGCAAATTCATGTCCTCTTGCAATTATAGCTAATTTTAAAATATTTGCAAGATTAATAGCACAAAGTTCTTTATAATTATCAGGTAATCTCAAACTCCAATTTGCATCACCTGATGTACCAGGTCTATTGTATACATCATATACGTTAAAATAATCTGTAAAGAAAATTTGGATATTTTCAGCTTTAGATGCAAAAATTTCAACTAATTTTGTCTGAGCTAAAAATTCAGCATCATCTGTAAGGTGAACAATAATATCATCTTTATTTTCAGCTTCTGCAAACAAATCATCTACAAGATTTTTTGCGTGCAAATATCCGATGTGTGAATGAATATTTTGATCAGCCCACATTTTAATAGGTTCATTATCATGAGTACCTACCATTGCCCAGCATCTCTTATCAATATTACAGCATCTGTATGGATCTTCAGGCTTGTCAGCTTCTACGAATTGAGTAAGTTTCATACCTTGTAATCCGTATTCTTTCATTACTTCTGCTACAGGATTTGTAAGAGTTCCTAAATCCTCGCAAACAATTGCATCTTTATCAAGTCCTTCTTCTTTAGCAGCTGCAATTACAATTTTTTCAATCAATCTGCCATATTCTTTAATTTGTTTTTTAGATAAAGTCTTAACTCTTTTTTCTTTATCAGCAGTAAGTTCCATATCTAAATCTTCTAATTTTGCAATAGCATATTTCAACAATTCAGGATGTTCAGGAGATGAATACAATCTGCCTGCACCTTGTTCAATTTTAGGTTTTTTACCTGCTTTGTAAACCCAAGGATCAATAAGACCTACAATATGGTCAATTCTAACACCACCAGGATTTTCTCTGAACATTTTTTTGTATAAGTTCTTTAACAACTGTCCGCCTTCATCCAAAGAACCGTCAGCATTATACATTCTGTCAGGATCCATTACTGGGAATCCCCATGCTTGACCATCCTTTGAGAAATAGTCAGGAGGGCAACCCAAACACCAGCCTTTTAAGAATAATGCTTGATAAGCCCAAGTATCACGATCAGAAAAAGCAACTTGTCTATCTGCAATCATTTTAATATCATGTTTTTTTGCAAATTTTCTAGTCTCTTCGTTTTGTTTACTTATAACAAATTGAGTAAATTTATATAATTCAATTTCATCAGAGTATTTATTTTCAATTTCCTTAATTCTTTCAGCATATTCCATTTTTTGCTCAATAGATTGAGGATTGAAAAGATTTTTATCAGTTTCTGAATTCCATAAAGGCCAGTAATCATTACCATGTTCAATAGACAATGCTTCGTATAAACTGTCCTTATCTAACCAAAAACTGTTTTCTCTTTTAAAATGCTCAAATTCTTTTTCTAATTTTTTAACAGGATTTGATTTAAAGTTATTCCAAGCTTCCTGCATAGCTTCACTATACTTTTTATAAGCATATGAATAAGCTGTTTTGTTAACATCTTTATTTGGGTTTCCATTCACAATATCATTGTATGTATCTTCTGAAAGAATTTTACCCCAATCTTTAGTAGTTAACTCTTTCAAGTTGATAAATAAAGGGTTGTCAGAAAAAATAGTACCTGTATATGGAGAAGAATCGCAAGATTTAGTCTTTCCAGCAGGTCCAAGCTGAATAGCGTCAAATAAACCTGAAGCATATTCAATAAATTCTTTTCCACCGTCTGTATTTATACTACCAAAACCGGTATTTTGTCCCATTGCAGCCGGAAAACTTCCGTTATGCATAATAAAAGCTAAGTTCTTTTTACCTAAAACTTTCAAAGCTTTTCTAATAGTTTTTTTAGCGTCTTCAGATAAGACATTAGATTGTTTTTCTAAAGTACAAGTCATATTTACCCCTTCTTCCTATATATCAACAAAATTGATAATATCATGAGGTATTTTTTTTTTCAACTAACAGACAATTTTTCTAATAATGAAAAAAAGATTCTGAACCAAGTTCAGAATGACTCATAAGTCATTGCAAACAAATGTAAAAAAACTTTTATTTTCTACCAGCAAAATTCTTTAGGACAAAAGAGCTCAGAATATAAAAATGAGTCACCCTGAATTTATTTCAGGGTCTCTAATTTTCAATATTGATTCTAGAACAAGTTCAGAATCTTATATATAAATTAAAATTCAAATAAGAAAGAATTTCATTAACTAAAATAATTTTATTTAACTTATTGTCATAAAAGCTGCATTTAATAATTTATATATTAATTGTTTATTCTTTTTATCTTGCTTCTCTATTATATTTATTATTTCTTCGTCTAAATTTTCAGGTAAATTAACAGTAGAAAACTTAAAAAACTCAATCAATTCAACGTCAAATACATGTGCAATTTTCTCTAACACATGCAATGATGGGTAAAATCTCCCAGATTCAATACCTGATAATGATGATGTTTCAATATCAATCATCTCAGACAATTGCTCCTGTGTAAGCCCCTTTGATTTTCGGATTTCTTTTATTCTTTTGCCTAATAATTTTTTATTTTCCATAGATATATATAATACTAAGATTTTTTCATAAAAATAAGTAATAATATCACGTTTTTATTTTTTAAGTGAGTAATAAACACTTTATACCCCTTGACAATCACTCAAAAATAGTTTAAAATAAGTGTACAACTATTAGTTTTGCAAAAACTATGATTTATGCATACACAAGGATGGCTATTACATAGAGTAATTTAATAAGAGAGTAAATCTTGAAAAAAAAGAAAGGTGAAAAGATTATGACAAAACGCTTTGGATTCACACTTGCAGGTGCTACGCATATGGACATGCAACAAAAAACAGTAAAAAATGCATTCACATTGGCAGAGGTTTTAATTACATTAGGTATTATTGGGGTAGTTGCTGCAATGACTATGCCTACATTGATGAA
>CALVEU010000117.1 GCA_944326635.1 Candidatus Gastranaerophilales bacterium
TTTAGCAACTTCTAAATTTTCTTTTTCTTCTTTTGTATAAAATCTATCGATGATTGAATTTAAGTTATCACCATCATGAACTACTGCTTTAATGTCATATTTTATGTTGCCGTTTTGATCTGTGTATACTTGTGTTATTCTGCTTTTAACATAATTTTTAGCAGTTGTATCAAGATTGTTAAAACCTGCTTCATTCAATATATCATCAAGAGTTTTTTCTTTGTTATTATTTTGAGTATTTGAAGATATTCCTTGGTTGTTTGTATTTGATTCTGTTTTAACTTTTTCTGGTTTATTTGTATTTGTACTTTTTTCTAAATTTTTATTTTCTTTTGTTGTATTTGGTTGTTGTTGAGTTTTTGGTTCTTGTACATTAGTTTCTTTTTTCTTATTTTCTTCTGTTTTATTTGTTTCTTGGTTATTTATTTTTGGTTGTTCTGCAATGTTTTCATTTTTTTGATTTTGAGTTGTTGCAAGTTGATCCAGAGTTTTTTTGTAACTTTCTAAATCATCTTCCAATTTATTTACCTTAGCAGTTAAGCTTGATAAATCTTGATTTGAATAATTACTGTTATTATTAAAGTATGGGTTATAAGGTGTTTGTGGATAAATTGGATATGGATTGTAGCTGTTATTATAATTTATTGTTGCATTTGTTTGATTAGCATTTCCGAATATTCCTCCAACAATAGAGCTAGCTAGCCCAAATCCAAGCATCCAATTAAATAAATTTGAGCCACCACCACAACAGTGATGTCCTCCAAAAATTGGCATATTGTGGTTAAAAGTTGGCATCATTGGAGTTGTACCAATAAAGTTATTATT
Organism: Candidatus Gastranaerophilales bacterium; assembly: GCA_944326635.1. Lineage (GTDB taxonomy): Bacteria > Cyanobacteriota > Vampirovibrionia > Gastranaerophilales > Gastranaerophilaceae > Stercorousia. The sequence goes on from CALVEU010000117.1 coordinate 826, forward strand.
TATTATAGTTCTGTTACTGTTACCCCAAAAAGTTCTGGGACCGCCTAGAAATCTATAAAAAGTTTCCATAAAATGCCTCATTTATCTATACTCTAAATATATAAAGTATATTGTTTTAAATTAATTGCTGTTTTTAATAAATTTAACTTTATAAATGTTTACAATTAAATATCTAAACTGCTAAAAAGTTGTAATGATGTTGCATCTTTTAATATAGGGTATTTTTCAATGTTATTTGTTTTTACAAAATCAATGGCTTCATTTCTTGCCATTTCAAGAATTTTTGCATCACGAACGATATCTGAGATTATTAAATCAGGTAGCCCACTTTGTCTTGTCCCTAAAAATTCCCCTGGTCCCCTCAGTTGTAAGTCTTTTTCTGCTATTACAAATCCGTCATTAGTTTGTGTCATTATGTTTAGTCGTTCTTTTGTTTCTTGAGATTTAGTTGAAGTATGCAGTATACAATAAGATTGTAAATCATTTCTGCCAACTCGACCTCGAAGCTGATGCAGCTGTGATAAGCCAAAACGTTCTGCATTTTCAATAAGCATTACTGTTGCGTTTGGTACATCAACTCCAACTTCAACTACTGTTGTAGAAACTAGAATATCATATTTTTTATTTTTAAAATCAGCCATTACTTGCTCTTTTTCATCATTTTTTAGTTTGCCATGTAAAAGTCCGATTTTAAATTGAGGAAATACTTCGTTTTGCAATCTTTCAGCTTCTATTGTTGCGGCTTTAGCTGAAAGAGTTTCACTTTCTTCAATTAGTGGGTATACAACATATGCTTGGCGTCCTGATTCTATTTCTTTTTTTATTAAGTCATAAACTCCTCTATGGGAAGTTACAAGGGATGTTTTTATCGGTTTTCGCCCCTTTGGTAATTCATCAATAATAGTTAAGTCTAAATCGCCATGGACAGTAAGTGCTAGGGTTCTTGGAATTGGAGTTGCTGTCATTGTAAGCATTTGGGGATTTTGTGATTTTTTCTTAAGAATGTTTCTTTGTTTCACCCCAAATCTATGTTGTTCGTCTACTACAATTGCTCCGAGATTATGAAAATCAACATCTTCTTGGATAAGAGCATGTGTTCCGACAGCAATGTTCATTTGTCCATTTCTTAAATCTGTTCTGAATTTTTCTCTAACTTTTTTCCCTTGGCTACCTAAGAATAATCCAACACTGACTCCTAGAGGTGTTAACCATTGCTGTAGATTATTGTAGTGTTGCTGTGCTAGTATTTCAGTCGGAGCCATTAATGCTCCTTGATAATTATTTTCGACTCCAGCAAGTAACATAATTGTCGCGACTACAGTTTTTCCGCTGCCTACATCTCCTTGTAATAATCTTGCCATTGGAATATCGGAATTTAAGTCATTTAATATTTCATTTACAGCTTTTTTTTGTCCGCCTGTTAATTCAAAAGGTAGTGAATCGATAAATTTTCTAACTAATCCTTTTTCTTTGATTTTAAGAGCTAAAGCTGAATGATTATGTGAATTTGTTTCTCTTAATCTAACAAGTTTTAGTTGAATTAGAAATAATTCTTCAAATATTAAAGAGAATCTTGCTTGTTCTAAAAGTTCTATGCTTTCAGGAAAATGAATTTGTTCAACTGCTATTTTTTTATCAAGTATTCCGAACTTTTCTCTGATATAATCCGGTAAAACATTTTCAATTTCATTTTTATATGTATGAATTGCATTAAAGATAGCACGTCTTAGAACTTTTATGCTTAAGTCTTCACATACAGTGTAAATAGGTACAATGCGTGCAAGGTTTAAGTTTGAATTTTTGTCTTCAAGAAACTCTCCTGTCATGATAGAGTAGTTGGGTTTATCAAAAGTTAATTTCCCGTCAAAGTTATTTCTTTTGACTTTCCCTGAGAGCATGATTCCTGCATTTGCGGGGAATTGAGATTTTATTCTTTCAAGCATAAATCTGTTTGATTTTGCTTGGAAAAAGCTTAATTCAATTCGACCGCTTTCGTCTGTAACAGAAACTTTTACAACTGATAAATTATTTTTTGTGTTGAATGCAGAAACAGATCTAATATATCCGAAAACTGTTGTATTTTCACCTTCTTTTAAGTCCCTAATTAAGGTTCTTGAAGAATAGTCAATATGTTTTTTAGGAAAATACATTATTAAATCTTGTGCAGTGTATATCCCAAGCTTATTTAATTTGTAGGCAATTTTAGGCCCTACTCCTTTCATGTACATTACGTCAGTATCTTTTGCAGGTTTAAGTTTGCTGTTAATTTTGTTTGTTTTTTCTTCTTCGTTTTTTGGTGCTGTTTCTGTTTTTAAAATTTTAATTAGTCTGTCTATACTTTTTCTTCTTTCATTAATTCCTGCAAAAGGGTAATGCTCAAATATTTCAATAAGCACTGCCCATTTTGGATTTTTTTTTGAAAGTTTATAATATTTTTTTGCTTCATTTTTGATAAAACTTGAAAAAGCCTGTGTTTTTCCATGAATATCAATATATTTATATTGAATTTCTATTTCAATAGCTTTTTTAAGTTGTTCTATATTATCAATCACTTAGACGTAAAACCTCATAGATATCCATTTTTTTAGCTTTACCGCGAATTGTAACATCTGCTATTTTTATTACATCAACAATTTCACTGACGTATGAATATGTTGAACTACTTATTAGCATGTTTGTCTTATATACTTTATTGTAACTTTCAATACGGCTTGCTAAGTTTACCATATCACCGATAACAGTGTATTCTAATCGCTTTTCAGAACCAATATTCCCTACAAATGCTTCTCCAGTATTAATACCGATTCCAATTTCTATTTTTGGTTTCCCTTCCAAAAGCCATTTTTCTTGTAATTGATCAACTTTGTTAAGCATTTCACAAGCACATTTTACCGCGTTTTGAGGGTGGTTTATATCTTGAATAGGTTCTCCAAATATTGCCATTACGGCATCTCCGATGAATTTATTTATAACGCCGTTGTATTTGGTAATTATTGGTTCTATTTCAGAAAAATATTCGTTTAATATAACTGATACTTCTTCTGCAGACATTTTTTCGCTCATGCTTGTAAAACCTCTAATATCTGCGAATAGAACAGTTACATTCGCTTTTTTCCCGCCTAATTTAATATCATCAATATTTTGTACAACATTTTTCATAATATCTTGTGAAAGATATTTCCCCATTGCATTTTTAATTTTTTCTTTGTTGCGTCCTTCCAGTATAAATCTATAAGAATATCCAAATATCATAGTGCTTAATTGTACAGCCAATGGGGTAATAACATATGGAATAGTATTGTTTTTAAAGCATAATACGCAGAAAATAAAGTATAATATAGCAATTCCTATTAAAGTAATTAATGATGGAATGAATGCTAAAAATCGTATTATTACAAAGGTTATTATGCTAAGTAGAATTATGATTAAAATATTTTGCCAATTTGCAAATTTTACCAAGTATTCATTATCAATGAAGTTATTTAAAATTGTTGCTTGAATATCTACTCCTGGATGTTTCAGAGAAATTGATGTCTCAAGAGCATCTTCAACACCAAGTGCATTAGCACCAACTAAAACTATTTTATTGTTAAATTCATATGGATTAATAATTGGTTTTTGTCCATTATTTAAAAGCCTATTTGAATTTATAATATCTATTGCAGAGTAATTTTTGTGTGAATATTCTGAATTTTCATATAATTTATAAAATTTTATTTTATGCCTAATGTCGCCTTTTTTTTGAAAAGCAGGGATTTTTAGCCCAGTTTTATCTACAATTATGTATTTATTTGTCAGTGTAATTTTATCTGTATTATTGGCAAGTAAATATGCTCTAAGCGCAAGAGATGGATAGTAATTATCGTTATAACCTATCAAATCTGTCGATTCTCTAAGTACTCCATCTATTGCGTTTGTTCCTAGGTTTACAGATCCCGCATATTTTTGCGCATCAAAATATGGCTTAGGGAACATTGTTAAACT
>CALVEU010000118.1 GCA_944326635.1 Candidatus Gastranaerophilales bacterium
AAATACTTTTTCTTATTATATTTTTGAATAGTTCTCTTTTGAGTTCTTTATCATTATACAAAGAATATAAATTTTGAGCAGTTTTTTCATCGTTTGCAAGTTTTTTTAGTAATGCTGTATTTAATATTCTTTGAGACCATACTTGATATTCTTCTTTATAGAATATTTTTTCGAGGTTTTCATCAATAATTGTCTCATAATTTTCAGGTTGTGTATTATTAAGTATACTTATAAAATCCTCAAATTCATCACTATATGTGCTGTTAAGAAACCAGTAATCAGTGAAATCACTTTGTAAAATGTTCTCAAATTCTTTATTTGTCAGTTTTTTTATTTTGTAGTCAAGTTTTAAAGAAATTGGCTCAATGTCAGCTAATAGATTTTTCCAACAAACATATTCATAAGGTATTTTATGGTTAGATAATTTTTCAGCTTTTATTAGTATTGATTTTAAAATACCAGGTTCTATTTCAAGAGCTCTTTGACCTCTGTAAAATCTTTCTATAATAGTATTGCATTCGAATTTTGAAATTTCATTAAATCCAAAGCAATCACGAATCCCTTTGTAATCATCAATTACAATTGCTACAAATTGAACTTTTCCTTGCTTGTTAATTCTAGAAACTATAACAGCTTGATTGCCATGTCCATCGGGGTAAGTTATACAGAATTTGTAAGGTTTTGAATTTTCTAAGAGTTTCTTATAGAATTCAATGGATTTATCTTCTCTTATTCCTGCAATTTTTAATATTGATAAATTCTTCATAATTGCAGGTTTTAAATCTTCATCAATCGTGTCAAGAACCGAATTAAGAGCATGATATGCCAATTGAGATTGAGAATTACCTAAAATTTCAAGAGCTGTTTTGCCCACCTCACTATATGGCATTGATAAAAATACTGGGATAAGCATATTTGCAAGCTCATCTTTAGAATAATCTTCTCCTAATGATTTAAGAAGAATAATTTTGTCATTATCAGGCAGAGAATTTAAAAAATCTAAGAAATCAATTTGGACTTCAGGATTAATAATTGCATTATCGAGAATTTTCTTAGTGTCAGCATCTACAAGTTCATTTGGGTTATCGATGTATTTATCACATTCATCATAAGTCCAGTTTGTATCAATATCTCTTAGCAGGTCTAATGCAAATATTTTGGCTTGGTTTGATGTTAAATTGTTTTTAATTATATTCCAGAGTTTTTCAATAAGTTTATCTTTGGGGCAATATCTAAGTAAGAGAAATTTTATTAAATTTTGGTTTGAGTCTGGATTATTAATTTCTTTAAATAAAAGTTTTGTAATAATACTCTTATCTGGTTGTTGATCAAGAGTTTTATAATGAATTTCATAATTTTCAAAATCTTTTATTCCTTTTAATTTTTCTAAAATTTTTATAATTTCAGCTTTTAATTCAAAAGGATTAAGTTCAAATTTATCAATCATTAACGAGCTTTCCCCCAAAAAGCGTCAAGTATTTGTTGAGCTTCCGCAGATGGCATTCTATCGTTCAAAATTAGGTATTGAACAGCTATCATTGCACACTCTGAACAGATATTAACACCAGGTCCTTGTACCATTTTTAAAACCTGTGTATTAGGTCTTCCGCAAAAACTGCAATATACTAAATCATCTTCTTTATGGTCTTTTTCAGATATTTTTTCTCTTTTTGCCCCTAATTTTATTACTTTATCTTCTGACATATAAAATCCTCTCGTTTTCAATTTGTAACTTTTATGTATAAAATTTGCATAAAGTTTATAATTTATTCTATAATAAAAATTACAATTAATTTTATGAGGTTGATTATAGCATGAAAAAAGCTTTTTTACTAGCTACAATTTTGTTTATTTCTGTAATCTCAACAGCATGTATAAATAATTTTGCTGTACAAGAGTTAAATAATAAAGCTCAAGATTTTATGGATAAAGGTGATTATGCTTCTGCTATTGAAAGATTAAAGTCTAGTGTCGATTTAGACGGTAGTATATTTGAAACTCAGTATAATTTGGCTGTTGCTTATACAAAGGCAGAAGATTATGCTAATGCAATTAAAACTTATAATGATGCTATAAAATTAAATCCAGATTTCCCTGATTCATATTATTCTTTAGCTGTTTGCGAAGAAAATTTAGCTAAGGATATTATTGCAGGAAATGTTAAAGTTAATGACGATGATTCAATTGAGAAAGTTGAAAAATCTGAAGATGATGCAAATATTAAAGAAATTAAGTTATCAGAAAATGCTTCTAAAATGTTGACCACTCTTTTAAATAATTCAATTTCTGATTATCAGATATATTTAGATAAAGATAGCTCAGTTGATGATAGAAAGTATGTTGAGGACAAAATAAAGGAACTTCAAATGCTCCTTGCTAAAAATACAGTGAAGTAGTCTAATGTTTCAATCTCCGGCAGAAGTTGCATTTAATATTTTCGGTTTTCCTATATATTATTATGGAATTATACTAGCTTTAGCTATTTTTATTGGTGTATATTCTTCTTATTTTTTATATAAAAAGTTTTATGGTGAAGAAAAAGCATCTTGCATAATGGATTTTTCTCCTTATTTAATAATTATTGGTATTATTGGTGCAAGATTATATTATTGCCTTGTTAATTATTCTTATTATATTCAAAATCCTTTGGAAATTTTTTATATAAGACAAGGTGGTTTATCTATTCATGGTGTTATAATTATTGGAATTTTGACTTTATTTGCTTTTTCAAAAATTTATAAAATGTCTTTTTTGAAACTCATTGATGTTTTTTTATGCGGAACTGCATTAGGACAATGTATTGGAAGATGGGGAAATTTCTTTAACTCTGAGGCTTTTGGAACTCCTACTAATCTTCCTTGGAAATTGTTTATCCCGATTTCTCAAAGACCTATTCAATATATTAAATTTGAATATTTTCATCCGACTTTTTTATATGAAAGTATATTAGATTTAATGATATTTTTGATACTTTTAACAATTTTTAAAAGATGTTCCAAGCATCCTGGTATTATTGCTTGTACATATTTAATTTTATATTCTTTTGTAAGAATTTTTGTTGAGCATTTTAGAATTGACAGTGTTTTAAATATTTATGGTTATCCTGTTGCACAATTAGTTTCCCTTTTAATAATTTTATTTACTGCTGTGTTTATGGTTTTTCTAATATATAAAGATAATTCAAAGTAACATTGATTTTTTTTATTATTTGTCATTAAATTAAGTTATGGAAAATAATTTACCCCAAAATAAAAAAGCTCTTTTTTGGTTAAGTGGAGCACATTTTATAAACGATATTTATACAGGTGTATTAAATCCTATTATGCCTTTTATTGCTGCAAAAATAGGGATTTCAATGGCTATTGCAACAATAATACTGACAATCTCTCACATATTTTCATCTCTTTTGCAGCCATTATTTGGATTTTTTGCTGATAATATTGTAAAACGTTCTTTTATATTTTGGGGATTGATTTTATCATCAATATTTATTCCATTATCAGCTATGGCTCATAATCCGTTTATTTTAGTCCTATTTATTATATTCGGTAGTATTGGCTCAAGTCTTTTTCACCCTCAAGCTCTTGGTTTTGCTTCTAAGTTTGCTCAGAAGGACTCTGCAGGGAAATCAATGGCTGTTTTTGTTGCCATGGGTACTTTAGGATATTCTATGGGACCTGTTGTTTCATCAGCAATTACTCAATTCTTAGGAATGCCTAAAATGCCTTTGATGACTTTTTTAGGTATTGTTTGGGCATTGATTATGTTTTCTTTTGTTCCAAAACTTTCTTTATCTGAAAAAGTTATTAATAAGATTAATTTTAAAACAGCTTTTAAACGGATTTTAACTAATAGAAAATTAAATATTTTAAATGTAATAGCAATGCTTAAGACAATGATTATGTCTGCTTGTTTTATTTTGTTGCCATTTTTATGGAAAAATATGGGGTATAAGCCATTTTATATTGGGATGGCTTTGTTTATGTTCATTTTTGCTGGAGGAATAGGTTCTTTAATTAGCGGTCATATTGAAAAGAATATTGGAGCAGCTAATGTATTTTATATTTCAATGATTTCAACATTTCCATTAATGATTTTATTTATTTTAACTTGTTCTTCTCATCCAACATTGTCACTTGGAATATTTGTTATTATGGGCTTTATTACAATGATGGCAACTCCTGTTACTATGGTTATGGCGCAAAATGTTATTCCTGAATATAGAAGTATAATTTCAGGTTTTATAAATGGTTTTTCTTGGGGAATAGTTGCAATAGCAATGTCTTTATTAGGTTTTATTGCAGAAAAATTCGGTATTACAAATGTATTGATATTTGTATCAATTATACCTGCTGTATGTTCAATATTGGTAAAAGAATTATTTAAAGAAAATAATTAAGCTAAAACATTTAAAGATTTTTTTACTTGATTATTTTGATGTTTAGCAGCCATTTTTTCTTGAAGGTATGCAATATTGTATAATAATTTATTAGTTAATAAGTCAAGACTGTTTTTCTTATCCATTTTATTAAGCATGCTTAAATCATGTTCTCCGCCAAATGTATGTGTATTATTAAGACCATTAATCATTGAATTTGAAGTCTGCATTGAAGCAAAAGATGCATTATTCATTGTATTAATAGCATTGAATCTAGCGATGGAAGAAACTAACATTCCTAACTCCTATATCCTATATGTCTCCTACAAATATAAGTATAGAATATATATAATATAAAATCAAGTATTAATTTTTGTAACAAATTGGGTAATCTCTGAAATTAGATATTAATTATATATTTTATATATA
>CALVEU010000119.1 GCA_944326635.1 Candidatus Gastranaerophilales bacterium
CAAAACAAAATATCAATTATGGCTTGATATTTCAAGTGATGAATGGATAAAAAGTGATACAGGGCCTTTATACAATGCTTGGGTATTCCAAAGAGGCTGGGCAAAAGATGAATTCACAATTGATGACAACATTGAATTATCAAAAGAAAAAACTGCAAGAATTTTAAGAAAACTGACCCTATGTGCTACAGAACATATTTACACATATTCAAGTTTGTTTGACGGAAATGGTATAGAAAATTTTGGCGGTATAGAAGAATATATTAAAATTCAAGTACAAACATCAAAAGACGAAGACCAAACTAAAAAGACTTTCACAATAATTCCTAGAGAAGATCAAAAGCCAGTTCTTGATTATGAAAATGGGCAAATGGCAATCTCAGCTGTCCCAGGCGCAGGGAAAACTACAATTTTACTTGCTCTGATAATTAAGCTGCTTGATAAAGGTGTTAATCCTGAAAACATTTTCGTTATGACATATATGGAAAGTGCAGCAAGAAATTTTAGGGACAGAATTAAAAATATCAGACAGAATTCTTCACAATTACCAAATATAAGCACAATCCATGGTCTTGCATTAAGAATATTAAAAGAAAACGGAAACTTTGAAAGACTCGGGCTATCCTCAGATTTTGAAATTTGTGATGATACCCAAAGATCAAGAATTATAAGAGAAATTACAAATAAATTAAAATTAAAAAAAGAAGAAATTGATGAATTCGACAGAGGCATTTCCGTATTTAAAATCGGAGAATGTCAATTTAACAATTCAATGGATAAAAAACTAGAAAAGTTTAAAACTTTTTTTGACGAATATCAAAGAATTTTAAAAGAAGCAAATTTAATTGACTATGATGATATGCTGATATCATCAGTAAAACTATTGGAAGATAACGCTGATATTAGAGAATATTACCAAAATATCTGTAAATATATTATTGAAGATGAAGCACAAGATTCATCTTCAATTCAACAAAGACTTATTAATCTTTTAAGTGCAAAACATAAAAATTTAATTAGATGCGGAGACATAAACCAAGCGATTACAACAACTTTTTCAAACGCAGATGTAGAAGGTTTCAGAAAATTTATAAAAAATAGCAACAATGTCAGTATGAATTGTTCGCAACGCTGCACAAAAGATGTATGGAATCTCGCAAATAGTTTAGTTAAATGGGCAGATACTCAAAATGAAACCCAAAATGCATTCTTTGAAATATTTATGCAGCCTGTCGAAGGTAGAAATCCAATTTCTGAAAATGCACTTCATTCTGTCATTTTTGAAAAACCACTTGAAGAAAGAAATTATATTTTAAGAGAAATCAAATCAGCATTAAAAAAAGACCCTAAATGCACAATAGGCATTCTTTTAAGGTGGAATAAACAAGTAGTTCAATGGATAAATTTCATTAACAACAGCGGATTAAAAAGTATTACAAGAAGTGAAAGTCTTGAACAAAAATCAATTTTCAGAACAATTTTTGCCGTAATGCAAATGATACTTCACCCATTTGATAATAATGTAATAGCTGATAACTACGAAAATCTTGCAGAAATGGGATTCTATAAACAACGACTCGGACTTGAAATAAGAAAATATGAAAATCCTTTTATTCAAATAAATCCTGATTATATCGACAATATTCATCTAGGGCAATTTTATTGGGATTTAACCTACTGGCTTTCATTTCCACATCTTGCCCCTGAAGAACTTGCTATCAAAATAGGTCTGCACTACTTTTCTTCAGAAATTGAAAAATCTAATGTATATCTGATTTCAACTCTAATAAAACGCTTGAGTTTGAATTACAAAGATTTTTCAACACTTATTGAAAGATTAGGAGAACTTGCTAAAAAACCTTCATTGAGCGGTTTCAAATTCTTTTCAGAAGAAGATGAAAGCGATAAAGAATTTCTTGCAGGGAAAGTCCAAATAATGACACTCCATAAATCAAAAGGAGATGAATTTGATTATGTCTTTATCCCTGAAATGTCAGAAAAAAATCTTACACTTGATTTTGAGCAAATAAAATTAAAAAATTCTGACTTTACAGAAAACTTAAAACGCCTAAATCCAAACTACAAAGCAAAAACAGAATTTGATATGAAACAAGAGCTGGTATCTGAAAATTTAAGATTACTCTATGTAGCAATCACAAGAGCGAAAAAATATTTATATTTCACAACCAGCAGAAAAATAAAACCATACGCAAAAATTATAGAACAAGAACCAAGCCTTATTTTTTCAGAAATTTTAGATTGTACGGAGGAATACCATGAATAGTTTTTCACCTAATATGCTAAAAACTTTTGAAACCTGCCCGCAAAAATACTATTTTAAATACATAGAAAAAATTTCCGTACCACAAAAAAGTAATTTATTTGAAAAAGGTAAAAAGGTTCATGCTCTTGCGAATTATTACTTACGCGGAGATGACATCTCTAAAATGGAAAAAGCTCTTAATAATGAAGAATTAAAACTATGGGAAATTTTAAAACAAAATGAATTTTTTAATAAAACCTATGTAAACTCAGAATACAATATATCTTGCAAAATTGGTAATTACTGGATTTGCGGACGATTAGATGCTCTAATGAAAGATGACAAAAACTACTACATACTTGATTACAAAACCGGTTCAATTCCTAAAAATCCGGAATACGACTACCAAACAATAACCTATCTTTTATGTGCATCAAAAATGTACAGAAATAATATCAAATTCATATACATCGATTTAAAAAATAATCAAAATTCAATAATTGATTTTAATACAGCAAAAGCAAAAGAATATGAAAAAAGAATAACTGATATTTGTGACAAAATAACAAATGCTCAATTCCCAGAAGAAATTGAGCACTCAAAGATATGTGATTTTTGTGAATATAAAAAAATATGTTTGTAATTAGAACCTAATAGGATAATCCTTTGGAATTTTCCAGCCATTACAAACTATTAAAGCCATGCAAGCAGAATCATGTCCATACAATCCACATCTTTGAATTAGAGTATTCCTATCAGATTTACAACTATAATATTCATACAATAAAACAGAATCTTTATTTATATCATAATAAAATGTAAAATAATCCTTACCAAAATAATAAATATTGGATTTATTTTGCGAGATAATAACTCCAATTTGCACTAAACCAATTGTGGAATTTGGATCAAAGCCATTCACAACCCTTATTAATTCACCGTTTTTTAATTTTAAACCACTTGCATAACCACCATTTAATTCTATTTTAGAGCCATTAATCCCATATACATACATTTTCCCCAACTCTGCCTCTGAAATAAATTTGCTACCAGGCAAATATGGAATCAAATATCGTTCAATGAATATTTTTGAGTTCACAGTTTCCCAATTTTTTGATTCTCCATTATCATTAACTGCAAATTGCATCACATTACTAAGTACAGAAGAAACTCTTTTCAAGCGAGTTTCTACAATACTTTTACGGTAATTTGATATTAATACAGGCAAAGTTAATGCTGCAACAACACCAATTATACCTAATGTTATTAAAACCTCTGCTAAAGTAAATCCTTGTTTATTTTTATAGTGATGTTTCATATCACTATTATAACATGTCTTATATTTTTGACAACCTTTAAAACCTTGTGTGGAAAGCTCTAAATTGCCCCCCCCCCGAAATTTTTAAATCTTTTCATTTATAGCTCCTTTTCATAATTACTTAACACTTTAATTATACAAAGTTGAAACATATTTTGCAATAAAAAAAGCTCCTCTATAAAAGAGGAGCTTTTTAAATCATTTATAATCAATCGACTATTTGATTTCAACAGTTGCACCAGCAGCTTCAAGTTGTTTTTTGATAGCTTCAGCATCTTCTTTTTTGATGCCTTCTTTGATAGCTTTTGGAGCACCATCAACTAAATCTTTAGCTTCTTTTAAGCCAAGACCTGTGATAGCTCTTACTTCTTTTAATACAGCAATTTTGTTAGCACCAGCAGAAGCTAAAATTACGTTAACTTCTGATGCTTCTTCAGCTGCTGCTTCACCAGCTGCTGCAGGAGCTGCTGCTACAGCTACAGGAGCTGCTGCAGATACGCCAAATTTTTCTTCCATAGCTTTTACTAATTCAGCTGCTTCTAATAAAGTTAATTTTTCAATTGATTCTAAAATAGTTTCTACGTTACTCATTATTTTTCTCCTTTAATTTTTTTAGTTTTGTACAAATATTTGACTATGCAGTCTTTTGGTCTCTAACAGCAGCCATAGTTCTTGTAAGTTGTGACATAACTGCATTGATAGATCCAACGATACCTGAAGCAGGTGAATTGATAGAACCAAGAATTTTTGCAAGAAGTTCTTCTTTTGAAGGCATTTTTGATAATGCTTCTGCTTCTTTAGCTGATAACAATTTACCATCTAATGCTCCACCAAGAATTGCACCTTTTTTAGTATCTTTAATAAATTTTGCAACTGCTTTTGCTGGACTTACTTGATCTTCAAAACCAAATGCAATTGCAACTGGTCCTGTTAATGCTTCTGTAAGAACTTCAAAATCAGTACCCTTAAAAGCGATTTTAGCTAAAGTATTTTTTGTTACCATGTAATCGCCGCCTTCTTTTTGAATGCTGCGTCTTAAATTTGTAATTTCTTCTACAGAGTAACCTTTATATTCAGTTAAAATAGCTACTTGGGCTTTTTCTGCTTTTGCTTTTATAGCATCTATTTTTTCAGATTTAAAAGCTTTTGTTGCCATGTTTAGCTCCTTTGTTTTACAAATTAA
>CALVEU010000120.1 GCA_944326635.1 Candidatus Gastranaerophilales bacterium
TTTCCAGAAGCAGCATATTGGGAAGACATGGAAAAATTCTCAATGCCTGTAGAAATGACTGATAAAGGTAAAGATTATGAAGTAAAAGCTGAATTACCTGGAGTCAAAAAAGAGGATTTAGATATTGATATAGATAAAAATTATATAGTAATCAATGCTAAAAAAGAAGAAGAAAAAATTGAAAATGAAAAAGCATATAAAAAATCCGAATTCAAGTATGGTGAATTTTCAAGAACAGTATATTTCCCTGAAGAAATTGATGTAGAAAAAACAGAAGCTAAATTAGAACATGGTGTATTAAAAATCCATGCTCCTAAAAAATATGCAGAAAAAGAAGCTAAAAAGAAATTAACAGTAAAATAATAATTAGCTAAAACATAGAAAAACAGGCAGATTTAAAAAAATCTGTCTGTTTTTTTATTAAAGTGCTTGATTTTAAAAAATGTTCATGATACATTTAATTTTGCTGACGTTATGGGCTGCTAGCTCAGGTGGTTAGAGCGCACCCCTGATAAGGGTGAGGTCGGTGGTTCGAGTCCACTGCGGCCCAGATTAAAGAAGACTCCTAGTTTAAGGGGTCTTTTTTATTGCTAATAGGTTTTTCTGGGACATTGAGACGGGTAATAGCTTTCTGGGACATTGAGACGGGAAAATTTTAATAAAAAATCAAACAGACAGCAGGATTGAGGCTGTTTTTTAGTATTGAGATGTACCGGTCTTTTCTTGCACTCAAGTACTCATTTCTTGCACTCTTTTGCACTCCATTTGCAAAATTTTAAGACCACATTAGGCTTAAATCGCCTTGGTGTTTGAAGTTAAACCTAGTGCAATAAAGTGCAAAAAAGTGCAATTTTATTTTTGCTTGCAAAATGAGATGACCTATATTATCAATGAGATTTGGATATTTACGCAATTTCTAGTTCTCTTAATAATTAAAAAATCATTAAAAACCTCCTTAAATTCTAAATCATAGTGAATAATATAAAAGGTAATACACCTCTTGTTAAGCTTTAATCCATAGATGATTTTTGTGTTTGCAAGGAGTAACTGAAAGTTTTTAAGCACAGTGAAGCAGATGCTTTGCTGTGCTTTTGTGTAGCGTATTATAAGGAGAACTAATGGAAAAAGAATATCATATTTTATCTCTATCTGGCGGTAAAGATTCTACTGCACTTGCATTCTTTATGAAAGAGAATATGCCTGAGATTTTTGAGAAACTAGAACTTGTGTTTTCAGACACCGAATGCGACCTTCCTGAAACATACGACTATCTGAATAAAATTGAAATTTTTCTTGGAAAAAAGATTAGAATTATAAGAGCAGAAAAAAACTTTGAGCACTTGATCCAGATATATAAAAATCTACCTGCTCCACATAGACGATGGTGTACAGTAGAAATGAAAACTAAGCCGTTTAGTAAATATCTTCATTCGCTAAATGCAGCTGCAGTAAAAAATTTGTATGTAGGTATTAGAGCGGACGAAGCTCATAGAGCAAAACCAGAAGACTATCAAGGGAACAATATCAAGCAACTATATCCGTTTATTGAATATAGTATTAATAAACAAGATGTAGAAGAAATTTTAAAGAAATCAGGAATAGGACTCCCTGCATATTATTCTTGGAGTGGTCGTTCCGGTTGTTATTTCTGTTTTTACCAACCGAAAATAAGTTGGCTTAGACTGTATGAAAAGCATCCTGATCTATTTAAAAAAGCTATGGAATATGAAATAGATGATGGCGTAAATAAAATTGGTTGGAATATGGATATGCTTTTAAGAGAACTCATTTTGCCTCAAAATATTGAAAAGATTAAAACAAGTTACCTGAAAAATAGCAGCAAGAAACAAAATAAAAAAGACTGTCACTGCAATCTTATACAGTGTTATTCTGACCATCTTAGTCGATAAACTTTAGAATAGTCAAACCCTGCACAATCAGGATCTTGAGCATCGTATTTCCAATCGTGGTCATTGTCTAATCCATCATTACAAGAATTGCCTGAATCTGGACTTTCTGCTTTTGGAGTACCTGTCAACCACTTATCAGGAATATCATTCCATAATGTTTCAAAAATACCTCTTGCTTGTGCTGCGTGTTTGTTACTCTCTATAAAAACAATATTCTCATCATTCTTTTCTGATGCTGTCTTGGTTGCATTCATTGATCCTACAGTTACTAATTTATCATCAATAACAATGGTTTTCATATGCATTTTACCAGTCCAATTCTCAACTTTTAGAGGGATACCCATTTCTCGTATCTTTGTATGTTTAGAGTATTTTTCATTAGCAGCAGATGCACAAGTAATAACTTTTACATCTACGCCCCTTTGTTTTGCATTTGAAAGAGCTTCGATAACTCTATCGTGAGTTAAGAAAAACATCGACACATAGACATACTTTTCAGCAGAATCAATCTTACTTACTAACTCATCGATAACATCAGGATTAGGACAAAAATATACAGACAAAATTGAGCCATCATCCAATTTTACATTTTTGATATGATAAGGAACTTTTGTGTAATGAAATTTCCCTGAATACATCTGTTTTGCTTCTTGGATGTATGCGTAAGTAATTTCAGGAGAAACAATTAAAACATTTAGGTTGCAATTTAATCCGCCTGTACCAGAAGAGCTTAAATTTGTAGATCCTGTCCATACTCTATTTTTACCAAGAGTAACAAATTTATTGTGCATTATATTGCCATTGTAGGTTCCCTTTTCAGCATTACGCCCTTCTGCTGTATCTTTAATAATTCTATCAGCAATAGCTCTATCTACTGCGTAATCAGTTTTCCAACTCCCAAAATCTCTCATTGCATAAAAGGTATCTTTATAAACACTTCTATTATAGATATCAACATCTGCAATACCAAAGATTTTGTTCTTACGTTTTTGAGCTTTTATGAAAGCATTAACTATTTCTGGTTGTTCAGCTATACCATAAGTCGCAAGGTAAATATCCTCACCCTTCAATTTATTCAATTCATCAATTAAAACTCTACCAGATATAGTTCTGGTTTTATCTGAGGGAAACATATTGTATTGAATTGGACTGTTGAATAGCAACATTACACTTGTCTTTATTTTTTGTTTTTTATTTGCGTCAATATTAGGAACTATTTCTACCGAATGCTTATAAGGAGTCTGGTATATGTCAAAATCTTCTTTAAGTTCTTGGCTAATAGCATCTTTTTCACTATCCTTACATGCAAAACAACAACATGAAGGTTTGTACTTTTTATTCCAAAATTTAGGTTGCGGAACTAATTCTGCTTTACTTGCCATCCAGCCATATTCACAAGTTGTTTTGTGGTATTTGCCGTTTTTCTTATTCAATACAACCAAATCAAGCTTATGTGATTTTTTTGCATTAGCTTTTATTTTGTCTAAATTTTGATATGGTTTGAGTTCATCTGCAAGGTTAGATTTTGTATAAATTGTTGCAAGTCCTGCTTTCAAAATTTCTTGTTCATAACTTTTGCATTTACCTTGTTTATTGCAATCATAGTAAAGCGACATCAGATGCCTGTTATTCTTATCAAACTTTTCTTCTGCCGTGTATTCCGCTCTTATATGTTTATTTAACAGCTCTTTTTTAGCAAATTCTTTACCATAATACCCAAGTCCTAATGCTTCGTCTTGAGTAAGGTTATAGAACTTCATCTGCCAATTAAGCCCGTCATTGAGTTTAGTTTCAAACGTATCAATACCATTGATGCGGACTTTTTCATCTTGTTCTGCAATTCCGTTATCGTTAAAGTCAACATATACAGTATCCCCATCAATAACCTTAATTACCTTATGTTCAACTGATGCAGATACAGGTATGATTGACACTGTTGTAAGTATTAACGCAATCGCTAAAATCTTTTTCATTAAGGTTATTATAGAACAAAAATATCTTTTAAAAGGCTTTTTCATCTCAAGAAATTTTTATTATCTTTTAAATATATTTAAGTATTCTCTTAGGGCAAAAGCTCTTTGTTTTAGAATTTCTGTTCTCCAACCTTCTCTAGTATTAAGATACATTGTTCCTTGAGTATAAGAAGTTAGATAATTTATAAATTCATATTCTTTATCCATGTAGTTTTCCCAAGATGTTTGCGATAATTGTAATTTTTTATAATCCTCAGCACTTAAAATTTTCTTTAATTCAGCTAAGTTTTTATTTATATCCTTTTTCCATAATTCCTGAGCCTTTTGACTGCACTTGTTAATTTCCTGAGTATCTGCAGTTTTTGATATGCAGTCCTGCTCTATTTTATCTATGGGATCTAGGACTTCTATTGCCGTATTCTGATTATTTGTATAGTTGTTTATTTCAAATGCATTACAACTACTTATTGTAACTATCCCTACTAATACTATAAAAAGACCTGCTATTATAATTTTCATAAAATTATTTTATATTAAAAACATATTATTGTTAATTTTGTAAGGGTTTATTCTTAATAAGTTCTTAATAAAAAATTTTGAGCAAATGACTTGACTTTTATTGCTACAAGAGTGATTAATGTGTATGTAAAAGTTAATCAGGAGGTATTAAAAAAGAATAAATTAAGCTAAATTAAATTTTCAACTGAATAGATATGGGCTGATGGTCCAAGTCCACTGAGTGCATGTATAAATATAT
>CALVEU010000121.1 GCA_944326635.1 Candidatus Gastranaerophilales bacterium
AGACAATCCGCATAAAATTTTTGCATCTTCTGAATTTTATGTTGCAAAATAACTTGAGTTATATTATACTTTTTCAAAAATCAGGGGAAGATGAATGGATTTTAAACAATCAATAATAATCAGCTGTATTCTTGTATTAGGTTTTATTGGAGCATTTGTCGGGTATTCAATATATCAGGAAAATATTCAAATGCATAAAAATTATATTGCGGCTCAAGATGCTTTCAGAAATGCAAATTTGCAGGAAGCTGAAAAATTGCTTGAGGGTAATCCTCCTCAAGATATTGCAAAGGATTTTTATATTTTAAAATATAATGTTCAGATGAATTCAAATGAATTATATCAGGCTGAGCAAACTTGTATGAAACTTTTAAAATTAAATCCAAAAGATGCTTTTAGTAATTATTTATTAAGCCTTGTATATTATAATTTAGGTGATAGAGATAATACGGAATTATATTTAAAAAATGCTGTAAAATATTCACCTGATAATGTTGATTATAAAATTTCTCTTGCTAATTTTTATGCAAATATCGGAAAAGATGACGAAGCTATAAATTTGTTTTTGGAATTAAAAGATTTAATTCCCGGATATGAAATTGCTTGGGCTACGATTGCTTCAATTTATGAAAATAAAGGAGATTATAATAACGCTTTAAAATACAGAAAAGAGGCAGCAGAAAAATTTAGCAATAACTCTTATGATTTGTATATGCTTGCGTCTTTATATCAAAAAATTGGTGAAAAAGATTTAGCTGCTGAATATTATGCAAAAACTGCAAAACTTGATATAAATGGTGCTACAGATGCAAAATCTAAGTATTTTGAAATTACAGGGAAACCTTATCACTCGTCATCTCAATTCAAAAGTGAAAGTATTCCTTTTAAAAATCTAAATGGGTTAATGCTTGTAAATGTTTCAGTCAATGGTTATCCTGCAAAATTTATAATTGATACTGGTGCAACATCGTCTGTTGTCTATGGCAATTTTATAAAAAAGAGTCATATCCCTGTAAAAACTAACATTTTTGGAATTTCTCAATCTGCAAATGGAACAAAAACAGTTACTCCTATTGCAAACTTGAATATAAAATTAGGCAGTTCTGAATTTAGAGATTTGAAAACGTTTATTATGCCTACTGAAAATAAAGCTTTTGACGGTATAATAGGCAATGATATTTTAGAAAAAACTGATTATTATGTTGATAGACAACGACAAGTAATTACAATAAGAAGTGTGAATTAAATTTTATAATTTAATAAAAAAATAGTGTCTGTATAAGACACTATTTTTATTTATTTTTTTATTGAATTTATTATTCTTCTGAATTGTTGTTATCTAACAGACTTGTTTGAGCAACATTATTTTGAGCATCTTGAGCATCCATAGCTGCTACATCTTTTTTAACCTGTTCATCTTCATCAGGATTTAAGATTTTGTTAACAGATACAACTGTATCATTTTCTGTTAAGTTTTGAGCTCTTACGCCTGTTGCTGGACGTCCCTGACGAGAAATTGATCCGGCATTCAATCTTGTAACAACGCCGTTTGCAGTTACCATCATAATATCATCAGATTCTTTTACGATAGTTAATGCAACAAGTTTTGAAGAAGTTGATTTGAATTTAGTTGCGATAAGACCTATCCCGCCTCTGTTTTGACTTCTGAATTCTGATAATTTTGTACGTTTACCAAAACCGTCTGATGTAACTACAAGTAAATCAGCATCGTAATCGCGAGGAACGATGTCGCAACCTACGATTTCATCGCCTGTGCGTAATTTCATAGAAGTAACACCTCTTGCACTTCTGCCTAGCGGTCTTAAATCTTCGATTGGGAAACGAATAGCCATACCGCAAGATGTACCGATAATGATTTCATCTCTAGCAGTTGCTAATTTTACCCAATTCAATTCATCATTTTCTTCTAATCCGATAGCTATAATACCGTTTCTTCTAATGTTTACAAAGTTATCTAATTCGATACGTTTGATATATCCTTTTTTAGTAAGCATTATCAAGTTCAATTCATGAGAGAACTGACTTACTGGTACAACTGCTGTAATTCTTTCATCTTGATCAATTGGAAGAACGTTTACAATAGGTAATCCTTTTGCTTGACGTCCGCCTTCTGGGAAGTCATAGACATTCAAGCTGTATACAGTTCCTTTAGATGAGAAGAACAATACTTTATCATGCATCATTGCTGTGAAGAAGTGTTGAATATCATCATCTTCTTTTGTTTTAATACCTGATTTGCCGCGAGTTGCACGATTTTGTCTTTCAAATGTGTCTAAAGAAATACGTTTCAAATATCCTTGGTGAGTAATAAATACTGCCATAGGAGTATTTGGAGTTAAATCTTCAATTGTAACTTCACCTTGTTCAGGTAAGATTTGAGTCTTTCTGTCATCGCCGTATTTTTCTTTGTCTTCTAAAAGTTCTTCTTTGATAATATTAAGAATTTTTTGACGGCTTGCAAGAATATCTTCATATTCAGCAATTTTCTTAACTAATTCATCATATTCAGCTTTGACTTTGTCTTGTTCTAATCCTGTCAATCTTCTTAATTGCATTTCAAGGATTGCATTTGCTTGATCAACGTCAAGACCAAATCTGCTCATCAAACCGTTTCTTGCATCATCGGTTGTTTTTGATTTTTTGATAAGCTCAATTACTTCATCAATAGAACCTAGTGCAATAATCAAACCTGCTAAAATGTGAGCTCTGATTTTAGCTTTTTTCAAGAAGAAAATAGTTCTTCTTGTAACGATTTCAACTCTGTGTTCTACAAATTCTGATAATACTTCGTATAAATTCATCAATCTAGGTTGTTTACCGCATAATGCAAGCATATTAACCCCGAAAGTTGTAGCAAGTTGAGTATATTTGAATAAATTATTTTTAACAACATCAGGTTTCGCGTCACGTTTAAGTTCAATTACGATACGCATACCTTCTCTGTCAGATTCATCACGAATATCTGAAATACCTGTAATTCTTTGATCTTTAACAAGTTCGGCTATTTTTTCGATTAAAACAGCTTTGTTTACCTGATAAGGAATTTCTGTAACAACAATAGCAGTTCTCGCTTGACGTCCGCCGCCGCCTGCAATTTCTTCAAAGTTAGCAACTGCCTGCATTTTGATAGAGCCTCTGCCTGTTTCATAAGCCTGTTTGATGTCGCTTAAACCTATAATTGTTGCAGCTGTTGGGAAATCAGGCCCTTTAACATATTCCATAAGTTCAGATACGGTAATGTTAGGGTTATCAATCAAAGCGATTGTTCCGTCAACGATTTCAGAAAGGTTATGAGGCGGAATATTTGTAGCCATACCAACTGCAATACCTGAACAGCCGTTTAATAAAAGCATTGGAAGTCTTACAGGTAATACAGAAGGTTCTTGTAATGAACCGTCGAAGTTAGGTTCAAATTCAACTGTTTCACAATCAATATCAGCAAGCATTGATTGGGTAATTTTATGCATTCTAGCCTCAGTATAACGCATTGCAGCTGCACCGTCACCGTCAACTGAACCGAAGTTACCATGACCGTCTACAGTTAAGTAACGAGTAGAAAAATCTTGAGCCATACGAACTAATGCTTCGTATACAGCTGTATCACCGTGAGGGTGGTATTTACCTAAAACTTCACCAACAATACGTGCACATTTCTTAAATGGTTTGTCAGGAGTCATTCCAAGTTCGTTCATTGCATATAAAATACGTCTGTGAACAGGTTTTAGACCGTCACGAACATCCGGTAATGCACGACCTACGATTACACTCATTGCATAATCGATATATGAACGTTTCATTTCTTCTCTAATATTTACAGGAACAATTTTTCCATCCGCGAACATATTTTGTTGGTTACTCATTATTTCTCCCTCAAATCAATTTTATATATAATGATATTGTATCACAAATATAATCTGTGTGCGAATTTAAAATTATTCTTTACATAGAGTAACTATTTAAGTTCTAATCAACTTTATATTTTGGAGCTTCTTTAGTTACAAGTTCCATGTATTTTTTGTTATTTTTTTCAGCAAAATCTATAGCTTTTTTTCGAGCTTCTTCTTGTCCGCCAAGTTCTGATGAGTAAAATCGTTTTGCATAAGAAAATCTGTCTAGTCCTTTCCCTTTTGATGTTTGGTAGACTGCTGTGTTGTATTCGTAGTATTCTTTATTTTCAGGGAAAGTTAAATATCCGACAATTGAAGCGTCAGGATATACTAAAACTGATGCACCCTTTGTTTTTTCTTGAATTTCATGAGCATATTGTGCTGCAGCATCTGTCGGGTTTGTTAAATCAGGAAAATTTGTGATTTGGATTTTGGTGTGCCAATTTCCGATATTTTCATCTTTTAAAAGGTAGTCATAATTTTTTGTTTCACTGTCAGGGTTTGACAGGTAGTATGTCTCTTTATCAAATTTAATTTTATTTTCCATAGCGTAAGATATTCCTTGAGTTAAAAGCAGTAAGTTAAACAAAATAAAAAAAGTTTTAAATTTATTTTTCATAAAAAATCCTCATTAC
>CALVEU010000122.1 GCA_944326635.1 Candidatus Gastranaerophilales bacterium
GTGTATAGTAATTTTTTCTATTATTTTTTTCATTTTTTATCCTTTAAAGTTTATATATTATATTTGTTTCTTTCAAAGCATAAGATGTTTATAAGAGAAAATATCATTACGATGATTAATAATACAACAGCCATTGCTGAGGCAAAGCCTAAATCAAGATTTTCAAAAGCTCTTTCATATATGTAATATACGATTGTTTTGCTTGAATTTAGCGGTCCGCCTTTTGTCATTACATATATTTCAGCAAAAACTTTCATTGCAGATATTGCACTTATTGTGGTTACAAGAGCAATTGTTGGCATTATATGTGGAACAGTTACAGTGAGGTGTTTAGTTAAAAAATTAGCTCCGTCAATATCACAAGCTTCATAAAGTTCTTTGGGAACGCTCATTAAAGCAGCAAGATATATTATCATATAATAGCCTATCCCTTTCCAAATAGTTACAATAATTACTGAATATAATGCATAATTTGGGTCAGTTAGCCATCCGATAGATTCCA
Organism: Candidatus Gastranaerophilales bacterium; assembly: GCA_944326635.1. Classification (GTDB taxonomy): domain Bacteria; phylum Cyanobacteriota; class Vampirovibrionia; order Gastranaerophilales; family Gastranaerophilaceae; genus Stercorousia. Next base: position 503 of record CALVEU010000122.1, read on the forward strand.
TTCCGAGTTTTGTGACCAAGTAATTTAATATTCCCTGATCTGCGTAAAGCCATTTGAATGCAATTGCTGCAACGACAATAGATACAATTACAGGTAGATAGATTAGTATTTTATATAAAGTAACCCCTTTGATTTTTTGATTAATTAATATTGCTAAAAATAAAGGGAATATCGCTAGTATTGGTACTGCAACAAAAAGATAAATAAAAGTATTACATAAAAAAAAAAAAAAAATAGGATTTTTAAATAAATTTATGTAATTTTCTAATCCAATAAATTCAGGTTTATAAATATTATGAGAATAATCTAAAAAACTTAATAAGAATGTTTGAAAAAATGGTATAAAAAAGAATATTACCAAAACTACCGCTGCTGGTAACAGGAATAAATAAGGTGCATATTTCCCATAATATTTAAACATAGATTAATTATGTCATTTTTTTTTATGTTGGTCAATATTTTAACTTTTGCATCTAATAAGCCAGATATCACTTACTACATTTTCTAAAACTCTTTTGCTTACTGATCCTGTTAAAAAACGATCTAGTTTTGATTTATTTCTTGAACCAAGAATAATTAAGTCTATGTCGTTTACTCTTGCGTAATCAATAATTTTTTGTGCAGGAATTCCATTTAATATATTTGTCGAGGTTGTTTTAATGTCATGTTTTAACAGTAAATTTCTGATATCTTCTAAAGCTCTTGCTGCGTATTTTTGTTGCTGTCTTTGAATATCTAAAAGCCAATTTGTATCAAGTGTTCCATCTAAAAATAGTAGATTAGGATCTTCGTTAACCATACAAATATGTATTTCTTTATCTTCAAGTTTCATATCCGGAATTATTTCGTTAATAATTTCTAATGAGCAGTTTGTTCCATCTGTTGTTAGTAAAACTTTCTTTTTATTATTTTCTTCTTTTGTTATGAAATCTGATATTTTACTGCTGTTGATTATTTCTTGTGATACTGATCCTAACCATTTTTGTAATCCTTTTTTTCCATGAGAACCCATTAGAATTAAATCATAAGCTTCTTTTTCTGATTGTTCTAAAATGCTTTCTATTGCAGCTCCACAATTTTTGATTTTATTTCCAGGTGTCATCCCGAGTTTTTTAATTTCTTCTTCAGCGTAATCTAAAATTGTATCTGCCATATTGGCACAAGAATATGCAAAATTCTTTTCTTCAATACTAATTTCATCAGGTAAAAATGACCAATCTATTACACATATAATATCAATTTGAGCATTTTTTATCCAGCCTGAAATATTTTTTAGTGCATCAAAACTTATTCTAGATCCGTCTGTACAAAATAATATTTTCATATATTTAATCTCCTAATTAAATTTTTTCAAAAATAAATATAAATTATGTTAAGGAAAATTACATTGTCTGGTATTCTATATTTTTTTCTGTTATTATGTTTTTAGGGAAATGTTTTTTATAGGAAATTTGTTATAGTCATGACGTCAAATCAAAAACTTCAATCAAAGGTTAATTTAAGGGATTATAAAGATTTAATAGAAACGATTGCGAAGGTTGAATATCAAAAGTTTTCTACTTCTCATTTGATTGAGCTTCCTGAATTAATAAATATAGGTAATCATACTTTGTATATTTTATTTAAAAATCATTCCCCTGAAAATTATAATAATACTTATCTCTCAACAGCTATAAAATGGGCTATAAGAAATGAAGTCAGAAGACGTTATAAATGGTATTCATTAAAAAATAAAAAACAACAATTAGAAGAAGAAAATGGTAATTTAAGAGAGGAAGTTTATAAGACAATTCTTTCAATAGATGAAATGCAAGATGCAGAAGTTCCTACGCAGATTAAGGCAGAGGATATGACTCCTGAGGAATCTATTGAATTGTCTGAATTGAAAAGTGAAATTATTGAGTCGATGAAAAAATTACCCCAACGTGAAAGAGAATTAATTGAGTATAAATTTTTCAAGGAAAAAAAACTAAGAGAAATTGCTGAAGAATTTAATATTTCACAATCAAGAATATCAAGAATTATACAATCAGGATTAGATAAAATTAAAAGAGATTTAAAAAGACAGGGGATTATTTAGTGAAAACTATTTTTGAAAAGAGCAACGGGGTATTAGGTGTAACATTAACTGATGAAAAAGAGGATTTATCTTTTATTGATAATTCTTTGCTAAGGACATCAGAAGTTTGTCTGCCACAAGTTAGTGAACTAGAAGCGTTACGTCATTATAAAGAATTGTCAGATAAGAATTTTTGTATAGAAAAAGGTTTTTATCCTTTGGGTTCTTGTACTATGAAATATAATCCAAAAGTAAATGAGTTTTTGGCTTCTCTTGAAGGTTTTGTAAATTTGCACCCATTATCTGATGATGTTGATTCTCAAGGTGCTTTGGAATTGATGTACAATCTGCAAGAGGCTTTGAAGAAAGTTACTGGAATGGATGCTGTAACCTTGCAACCTGCAGCAGGTGCTCATGGTGAATTGACCGGAATGATGGTTATCAAAAAATATTTTGAAGTAAAAGGTGACAATCGTAAAAAAGTAATAATACCTGATTCAGCACATGGCACTAATCCTGCAAGTGCTCATTTATGCGGTTTTGAAATTGTTCCTGTAAAGTCAAATGAAAAAGGGCAAGTTGATGTTGAAGATTTAAAACAACTAATTGATTCTGATGTCGCTGCAATTATGATGACTAATCCTAATACTTTAGGAATTTATGAAGAAAATGTATTAGAAATCTCTAAATTAATGCATGACAATGGATCATTATTGTATTATGATGGAGCTAATTTTAATGCGATTATGGGGTATACAAATCCTAAATTAATGGGGTTTGATGTCGTTCACTTAAATCTTCATAAAACATTTTCAACACCTCATGGCGGCGGAGGACCTGGTGCAGGCCCTGTTGGCGTTGTAGAAAAATTAAAAGATTATTTGCCATCTCCTGTGATTGACTATGATGGTGAAAAATATTTCAGAAATTATAATATAAAACATTCAATCGGTAGTGTTAAAGGTTTTTATGGAAACTTTGGAGTTTTAGTAAAAGCTTATGCATATATTTTAATGATGGGTGATAATTTAAAAGAAGCTAGTGAAAATGCTGTTTTGAATGCAAATTATTTAAAAGAGAAATTAAAACAAGCATACTTGTTACCTTATGATGAGCCTTGTATGCATGAATTTGTTTTGTCAGGAGAAAAACAAAAACATGAAAATGGTGTATCTACATTGAATATTGCAAAAGCATTGATGGATGAAAATACCCATCCGCCAACAGTTTATTTCCCATTAATTGTACATGAAGCTATAATGATTGAGCCTACAGAATCTGAAACGAAAGATGTTTTAGATAAATTTGTAGATGTAATGTTAAAAATAGCTGAGGATGCAAAATTGAATCCTGAAAAATTGATTTCAGCTCCTCATACAACTCCAGTAAAAAGAATAGATGAGACATTAGCTGCTCGTCATCCTGATTTGAATTTTAAACAGTAGAGTTAATAAATTAATAAAGTAAGAGATAAAGAATATGAGTAAAGAAAATAAAAAATTAAAAGTTGCATTTCCCCATATGGGTACAGTATATATAGCTTGGGCAGCTGCTCTTAAAAAAATTGGAGTAGAACCATTTATTCCTCCTTATACTAGTAAAAAAACATTGTCTTTAGGGAC
>CALVEU010000123.1 GCA_944326635.1 Candidatus Gastranaerophilales bacterium
AAACCCCAATAAAACTAAACACTTTCCCGATTGCTTAAGATTACAAATTTATAAAACTATACTTCTAATTATATTTTTTATGTAATTGTTCTCCATAATAAAGAGATTGACCGATACTTTCTGCCCATTTTTTAGCAAAATCAAATTCAACGGCATGGATCTTTGTCACACAATCAACCCTTGCTTTATCAGGCAAAATAACTTCAGTCACACCACCGTTTGCACTACACCAATAGTTTTGATAATCTTTTTCATAAAATTTATGATTTTTAGGAGTAGCAGCACAAGCTGATATAGAAATAATATTCAGTATTAAAATTAATAATAAGAATTGCCTCATTATTTGATAATACAATTTAATTTTCAATTATAAATTAGCTAAACGTATGAATTATTAATTTTAATTATTACCAAAAGAATAAATTATTGTTCGATTATAATTATCACCTTTTTTCAAAATAGGTTTTTCTTCAAATGTATTTATTGCATCAGGGAAAAATTGTGGCTCTACACATAAAGCAGAATGTTTCTCATACCTTTTTCCATCTTTTCCTAAAGGTTGTGAATCTTTACCTAAATTATTAGCCGTATAAAATTGAAATCCAGGTAAATCTGTAGATACATTCATATTTATACCTGATTTTTCAGACTTTACTCTAGCAACTTCAATTATTGTTTTTCCATCATAATTATCTACAACAAAATTCTGATCATACCCATTTTTATTCATTTCAGACAATTTTTTGGGAGTTCTGAAATCAAAATCAGTACCTTCTACAGATTTTATTTCACCTATTGGAATTGCTATTTCATTCACTGGAGTATATTTAGAAGAATTCGGCAAATGAATTATATGTTCCATTACAGAATTTTCATAAGTATTTTCTGCTCCATCAAGATTAAAATAAGAATGATTAGTCAAATTCAAAATTGTATCACTATCTGATTGAGCCTCATATTTTACAGATAAATTATTGTTGTTATCAAACTTATATGTCACAGACATTTTTACATTTGCTGGATATCCGCCTTCCATGTCCTTTTTATTATAAGTAAATTTGATACCATCTTTTAATACTTCCGCATTCCAGTTTTTTACATCTAACCCTTCTTTACCGCCATGAGAATGAGTAAGCCCGTTATCTTTGTTGCAATCTAATTTATATTCTTTTTCTCCGAGCTTAAAAGATCCTTTATTAATTTTATTTGCACAAGGTCCAATTGTGCCACCTGCATGCCCAATCGGAGATTTTTCGTAAGGCGTTACAGAATCATACCCTTGAGCGACATCGATTAATTTCCCGTTTTTATCAGGAACTTTTATTGATGTAATAGTAGCACCAAAAGAAGATAAACTTACACTTGCGCCATTTTTATTTGTAATTGTATATAATTCAGCTTGCTTACCTGTCTTTTCAATCTTACCAAAAGACTTTTTCTCAATTTTAATACCGTCATACAATGAATTATCTTTAACAGTTTTTGTAAAAATATCCTGAATCGGTTGATTTGCTAAAAAAGTTGAATTTACAATATTTTGCAAAACAGGTCGATTATTATTAACAAATAAAATATGCGGATTAAAATCAATTGGCATTTACTACACTCCTTTATGATTGAAAAATCATAGCATAAATTTATAAAACAAAAAACAACATAAAATTGCTACATTTATTAATAGTAACATAACTTTATTAAATATTGCCGTAAAATCCTTTTACAGGTAAGATGTTAATGGAATATTTATATAGGAGAGTAAAGTATGAGAAATCTGTTTAAACTAGCGTTATCTGCACTGGTTACATTAGCAATAACCATACCGGCATTCGCTTATCCTGATGTAAATTCTGATCATTGGGCTGCGAAACAAATCGAAGTTTTAACTGAAAAAGGAGTAATTGTAGGTTACCCTGACGGCACATTCAAACCTGATGACAATGTATCAAGAGCAGAATTTGCATCAATGGCAATTAAAGCATTAGGACAAGAACACACAAATGTTGCACAACCGGTTAAATTTACAGATATTGAACCGGGCTTTTGGGCCTATGATTCAATACAAAAAGCTCTTTATTTTGATTTAATTTCATGCCCGCCACAAGGTGAACCTTTCAGACCAGATGATACAGTGACTAGAGCTGAATCAATTTCAGTAGCAGTAAATGCTCTAACAACAGAACAAATCAGTGATATGAAAGCTAAAGAAGTTCTTTCAAAAAAATTCGCGGACACAAACGAAGTTCCTGAATGGTTCTTAATTCCTGCAGGCAAAGCTGAAATTTTAAATATGTTAGTAACTATTCCTTCAAAAGACAAAGCAAAAATTGAAGCAAACAGACCTGCAACAAGAGCAGAAGTTTCAGCAATTTTATATGAAATGATGGAACAAGCCCAGCTAAATCCAAATGCAAAACTTGCAGAAGCAATGAGAAAGAAAACGGGAGAAGGATATGTAGTAGAAAATGCATATGTACAAGGCAGTGTAGGAACTATTCCTGCAGGTGCAATCGTTCCTGTTAAACTGAGCAACTACATAAGTTCTCAATCATCACAACCTGGAGAAATTTATGTAGCATCAGCTCCTGAAAACTACATTACAAAAGACAAATTTATTCTTATATATAAAGGATCAAACTTAAAAGGTCAATTACTAGATGTAAGAAGTGGAAAATGGTTTGTGAGAAACGGCGTTTTAGTTCTCGATAACTCATTAATTACAACAAACAATGACCAAACAACAGCATTTGCAGGTACAGGCGAAATCAAAAAAGACAGAAACTGGTTTATGAAAATAGTAAGGGCAACATTAAAAGGAGAAAAATTAAATGTTAATCCAGAAGATGTTGTCTACATAAAACTTCTTAAACCAATAAAAGTTGATTTAACAAACGGTTGGATTTTAGAATAAAATAAAAATAAAAAAGTCCCGAAATGAATTCGGGACTTTTCTTTATTCAACTGACTCACCTATTGTATATTTTTCATAAATTAACTTATCTTTACCAGATAATATATTTTTTAAACTTTGCGCTCCTTCTGGATTATAATATATACCAGTCAAATCTTTTTCTCTTATTTTTAGAGAATAAGCATCTCTGCCATACTGATTAGGACCTTTTAAGCCATTAACATCAATATATATATAACCACAGGCATCATCCCCTCCAGGTTTCATTATATCATTTCCATTTTCATCTTTTTTACAGTATCCTTTATCATCTCGCTCACAAGAATACCAAACATTCAGACAAGAAGCTTGTTGAGATAAAGACAAAATCATACCATCAGGTAAAATAAGTTTAGGATAATTTAAAGCTTGTCCAGATGTACTACCATTTACAACCTGCTTTGTTGCATATTTATATTTTATATCATAATATTTACTACATCCATTACTATTTCTGTTTTCACAAAATATTGCACCAGTAAAATATTTTTGAAATCTTTTTGCTAAATCAACATTCGATTGTGTTACATCAAATAAAAAAGTATTATCTCCTAATACCCCACCATCAGCCTGAGCTTCCAACAAAGCATTTTGAATTGTCGAATATGCCTTTTTAGTTGCAGTTATTAGTACTTTTTCTTGATACTTTGCAATAATAGAAGGCATTGTAAGCGCTGCTACAATTCCTATAATTCCTAAAGTTACAAGAACCTCTGCTAATGTAAACGCAAGAGTAGAGCTTAAATTACGCCCCCCCCCCGATTTTCAAATCTTTCCATAATCCGCTCCTTTCTTATAATTGTATAACTTATTATAACAATATACTATATAAAAAACAAGCTTTAAACATCTTTTTTGATAAAACCTGTTTGAATAATATCCTTCCCAAATCTTTGTTCTAGTTTATCAAAACATTTTGATAGCTTTTCTTTGCGTTCATCAACTACATTATCAGAAAACAAAGACATTTGAGCTTCATTATTAAAAACAAAAGTATCTAAAATAACACCTGTACTACGATAAAGAATATTTGGATTATAAATTTTTTCTAATAACTCAAATACTATGTCTGATATTTCAAGTTCAAAATCAGTTGATACATTCAAAACTTTTTTTTCACAATAAACTTTAAAATCCTTAGTTCTTAGAAAAATACTGACACCTTTACACTTTGCATTTATTTTTCTTAATTTCACACATGCTCTATGAATATGATAATT
>CALVEU010000124.1 GCA_944326635.1 Candidatus Gastranaerophilales bacterium
ACAGCTTATAAAAAAACATCCGCTTTCAATATAAAAAATGAAAGCGGATATTTTTTTATTATCTAATTTTTACTCAAAATTTTTTCTTTTTGCTCTTTCAGCCTTTGTTTAAACAAAACTTTCTGAAAAAGATTGTACATTTTATCGCTGTTTACAACGGTAATCTGTGTCTTTTTGTTAACAAAATCAATATTAACATAAGGTTTCTGGCTGAATATATTATTTTCAATATTAACAAGTTGAAACAGCCCTTCAGTTAATACACTGATGGGCTCTCTCAAAAATATTTCAAATGTCTTTCGTATATCGAATTTTTTAGTCATGTCTGGTTTTTACTATTTATTATTTTGCTTTATTTTTGAATTTTTCGATTTTCTTATCGATTTGAGCTTTATCGGCTGCATTTGGATTCATAGCGAGATATTGTTGATAATATTTTATAGCACCTCTATAGTTTAATTCTTTTTCATAAGACATTGCTTTTAATTTTGCTATTTGAGCGCTATTGTGATAAAAGTCAATTGCACGGTTACAATATTCAATTGCAGATGCGTAATTGTTTTGTTGGTATTCTCTTTGTGCAATATCAAAGAATTCATTAGATTTTGTTTCACAAAGATTAATATATTCAATACCATTCTTAGCAATAACATTATCAGGATCTTTTGTCAAGGCTTTTTGCAAAGCAAGTCTTGCTGTTCTGAATTGTTTATTGTGAACAAGAATTTCTGCTAAATACAAATCATCATCTACTGAGTTAGAGAAGTTAATTGCATTTTCAAATGTATATACAGCATCTTTTTCTCTACCCATAGCTAGATATGCTTCACCTTTAATTACATTATCCATAAGATTATTGCCTGCAGCTTGAATAATATAATTCAAACTATCACGAGATAATGGTTCTTGGTGTACCAATCTTGCAAGTTTCAATTTTGCTAAATGAAGTTCCAAATCCTCTGGACATTTTTCAATAGCTTTATTGATGTAATCATATGCAAGGTATACTTCTTTATTTGTAGTTATACCTTCATTTGCACCTCTATCTTTAGCCATTTCATAATATGTATTTGCAAGACCAATAATTGCTTCATCATTATAGTTTTGATCACCGATCAATTTTGAATAATAATCCAATGCTTGATCATATTTTCTTGTATGCAAAGCCATATTAGCAATTCTTAATTTCCCTTCTTGATAATTAGGATTAATAGCTAAAGCCGATTTTAATTGTTCCATTGCAAATTCTTCATCCGCACGATTTTCATAAATCATAGCAAGATTTAAATATGCTCTTGAATTTTCCGGTTTAACAAGTTGTGCTTTTTTGAAAGAATTAATAGCAGCAGCTTGGTTACCTTGTTTCAAGAACAATTCACCTTGTAAAGTCAAAGCTGGTGAAGAATTTGGATTTACATGGATTGAGTGGTTAACCCAAGTTAGAGCTTTTGAATAATTTCCTCTACGAGTTTCAACTTGCGCCATGTGATACCAAGCAGTAGGGTTATGAGTGTTGTACTTCATAGCTTTCATGAAATAATTCTCTGCGGAATCAAGATTATTATTCATCATCTCTACAACACCGATGTTATCATAAGCTGTTGCAAATGAAGGATTTATTTTTATTGAAGTATTAAATAAATCCATCGCATCATTTCTGTTACCAAGTTTTAATGTAGCAACGCCCATTGCATTATATGCTTCATAATATTTTGTATTCAAAGTAACAGCTGTTATAAATTCTTTTATTGCATTATTAATTAATCCTCTTGTATTTTTTATATAATCTACATCAGAAGAAGTTGTTCTTTGTAAATAAACAAGTCCTTGTGCATAGTGTAATGTAGGATTTTTAGGATATTGTTTTAATAATTTATTTAATTCTTTTTGAGCAGGATCTAATTCATGTTGTTTAGCCATTGAAACAGCTCTTAATGCCAATAAATTAATATCATTTGGTTTTAAATTTAATAATTGTCTAATTTTAGCATCTGCTTCTACACAATGATTATATTCAATCAATCGTGAAATTTCAGGATAAGCCTGACTTGATGTTTTAACAGGAGCAGCTTTTGCTGTTTTTGCAGCATTAGCAGTATTTTTTTGGACTTGTGCCTGTAATTCTTTAGCATATACCTGTGTTGATAAGGCTGCCATAACGACAATTGATGATATTAATAATTTTTTATAATTCATATTATCTCCTGCAGGATCGTTAATTTCTTTTATTTCTTATAAAAGTATTGTATAATACTATTTATAAAAAAGCAATAATTTAAATGAAGTAGAAATATGAGTGTAAATGCTGATTCAAAACAAGATTTAGAAGATTTTAAATCATACATAATTGCAGAAAAGAATTTTTCAAAACATACTGCAAAAGCATACTGTTCAGACATTTTAAGCTTTCTTATATGGATGGATGAACAATCTTGTGAAGATATAAATTTTTCAAAAGTTCGAGAATATCTTCATTTTATCCAAAAATTTAACTATAAAAAAACTACAATTGCACGAAAAATTGCATCGTTAAGAACTTTTTATAAATACCTGTATCGCGAAAGAAAAGTCGATTAAAATACATCGATGAATATAACAAACCCTAAACATCCAAAATCATTACAAAAATTTTTAACTCCTGATGAGGTTGAGCAAATTTTGAATAATACAAAAATAGAAACCCCTGCAGGATACAGAAATAGAACTATCTTAGAACTTTTATGGGCAACAGGAATGCGTATTTCCGAATTATCAGGACTTAACTTTGGAGATTTAAATCTTGAACATAACGAAATAAGAGTTTTTGGTAAAGGTTCAAAAGAACGAATAATTTTAGTTACAGATAGGGCAAAAAACTTTCTTGAACGCTATATAGAAAGTGCAAGAGCATTAATTCCAAAAGGTTTTCCTGTTCCTGATAAAAGTGAAGATTCTCCTGTATTCATAAACAATACAGGCTATAGACTTCAAACAAGAACTGTTCGAAATGTCATTAATGAAGTTGTTGAAAAAATTAATCTTCCAAAACACGTCACACCGCATATGTTTCGTCACAGTTTTGCAACACATTTGATTGAAAACGGAGCAGACTTAAGAGTTGTCCAAGAACTTTTGGGACACGCAAGTATATCAAATACTCAAATTTACACTCATGTTTCAACTCAACACCTAAAAGATGTTTACAATGAAACTCACCCTCGTGCGTAATTAATTTGCCTCTTATTAAAAATTTTGCTAAACTTTTTTTATGGATGAAATTGTCGAAAAATTAAAAGAAATTGGGCTTAATGAATACCAATCAAAGGTATATATTGCTCTTTTGAAAAAATTTCCTGCAACAGGTTATGAAATAAGCAAACTTGCAAATATACCGCAATCAAGAGCTTATGACACCCTAAAAACTCTTGAATCAATGCATATAGCAATTCCATCTAATACAAAACCTATTACATACACCCCTATTAAACCAAAAGAATTGACTAAACGTTATAAAAGAAAAATTGATTCAACAATAAATTTTCTTGAAAAAAAATTGCCAAACATTAAAGAAGATGAATACACAGAACCTGTATTATCAATCAGCGGACGAACTAAAATCTTAGATAAAATAATTGAAATTATAAAAAATGCACAAAAAACAATTTTTATATCACTATGGGCTCAAGATTTTAAATATCTTGAAACCTACTTGCTTGATGCTTACAATAGAGGACTTGATATAAAAATTGTTAAATATGATAATTTTACCTGCAATTTCGGAAAAACATTTCAACACTCAGGTATTCCAATGCTAGAACACTATTTTAACGGAAAATTTGTCTTCTTAGCTGCAGACAATTCAGAAGGATTATTTGGAATTACACAACCGGTTAAAAATAACAATCCTGAAGTCGTGTGGACAAAAAATTCTGAAATTGTATTTTTGATAAAAGCATTCACAGTCCATGATATGTATATGATTGATATTGAGGACAATTTCCCTGAACAATTAAGATATTTCTACGGAGCAGGTTTGAAAAAATTACGGGACAAAATTTTACATTAATTTACTTTAAAAAAAACTTTCCGAGTTATATAATTGATAGAGTTAAGACAATAAATTTTTGGGAAGAAAAATGGATTTTGGATACTCATTTGAATTAATCACAGGTCCTATGAGCTGTGGA
>CALVEU010000125.1 GCA_944326635.1 Candidatus Gastranaerophilales bacterium
TCCCAAAGATGTATTAAATACTTATCATATGTTTCATACATCATAGGATCAGCTTGACGCATATTTAGTTTTGTTGTCCTTATTTCTTCTTCGTTTTTTCGAATATTTTCTTCCGCAATAATGACAGCTTGTTGAGCTTTTTGAACTACGGCCAATTGTTCTTCTTTTTTACGAATACGAAATTCTAGAACTTTTTGTAACCTGTATCTGAAAGGCATTTTATACCACTCTTATTTGATATATTATTACTTATTTTAAGAGTGGTATAAACATCTATATGTATGATTTAATGACATTATGAAAAAAGTCAATCTAATATTGTAACTCCTGTTGTCATGCCACGATTTGTATTTGACGTATAATACCCTCTATTTGTCCTAACATCAACAGACTGTCCATTTCCCATCATTGCACGTTCTGCCTCAAAGTAATCCATAAAAGCTGGATCCATGGCAGGAGTAATTCCTGTAGGCATACCTGTAAATTGATTTTTAAAATTTCCTAATAAAGTATTTTGCCATCCAGATCCTGTTGAACCTGTAAATATTGGAGGTCTGTACGCATTATCAGCAGAATAATTTGAATAATTAGGATTATAAGAATTATACATATCCTGATTATATGCTTTATAATTTTTTACAGCACTTTTTAATGTTGACAAACGATCTTTTAAATCACCAGACTGAGATGCTCCAAATATTTTTTGTTCAAGTCTTTCAATACGAGTCTTTGGAGTTTCGTAATCATAAGTTTGATGAAACACTTGCCTTTCTAGCCTATCTATACCAGACATTTTATCTGCAACAATTTTCTCATTATTGCTAGATTCAATCATACTTCTTTTTACATTTGTCCTATAAATAATAGGTTGTCGGTAATTGTAATAATTTCCTGGATAACCATTGTTATAATACCTATTATATTGATAAGGAATTCTATTATGATAATATCTGTTATTATAGTAAGTGTTGTATCTTGGAGGTCTATAATAACTGCTATTTGTATATTGATAATTAGGAGGGTAATAATACCCATTATTGTAATTCCCAAACCCAAAAATATTAGACAAAATACCTGCCTGAGCAGAGCCAGCAACAAATAATAACAAACCTGACAATAAAATTATTTTTTTCATTTAACCTCACCTCTTTTAATGTGAGGCTAAATGAAATAATTAAAATAAGCTATTAGCTTTAAAGGTAATCTACAAAGATAATTTTAATAAGTCATTTCCCAATTGTCATTTAAAATTTTTCCAAAACAACCATGATAATCATTACCTCCACCTGCAATACAATATCTAGAAAATTTTTGTTCTCTTATTTCCTGTGATAAAGGAATATTATCATATCCTGTAACATTTTCATCATCATCTCTTTGAGAATTTAAATCATCAATTATACCATTATTATACAAATACAAAACAAAAAAATCTCGACCTGCAATATTAGGTCCCTTTTTACCATTTGTATCAACCCATAGTTCCATTACTAAATCATCTGAATCATTCCTAAAATATGTCGCGATAGAAGCTCCACTTGCCAATACAAAATGCCGTTTTCCAAGCCACCTCGTAAAATTAATTCCAGAAATTTTACGATACTCACCATAGGAAGGGAAGCAAGGGTCAGCATCTTTTCCACAATCTTGAACAATTTTAAAATAATTTTGTACAAATGCAGCAGCTGTATCTTCGCTATTAATTCCAGCTTCTCTTAAATTAACCGCATTTCGATCTGTCACAACTTGAAGAGCTGCTTGAGAAAATTCATTATATACTTTATGCAATTGAGTTACATAACTTTTCTTTTGATAATTTTGCATCAATGATGGAACTGTCATTGCAGATACAACGCCAATTATTCCCAAAGTAACCAAAACCTCTGCTAGAGTAAATCCTTTATTTCGAGCGGTTAAATTGCCCCCCCCCCGACATTACTAAATCTTTTCACAATTCGCTCCTTTCAGTTATCTTATATTACATTTTTATTATAACACATTTGTTAATTTTTTGCACAATAATCATAAATATGCTAAAAATTAAGTATGAAAAAACAAGTTATAGCATATTTACACACACACTGGGATAGGGAATGGTATAGAGAATTTGAAGTTTTCAGACTAAGACTTCTAAGAGTTTTTGACAATGTCTTAGATATGCTTGAAAACAACAAAATTCCGTCATTTTACTTTGACGGACAAGTAAGTGCACTGTTAGATTACTTAGAAATCAGACCAGAAAAAGAAGGACTTGTAAGAAAATTTATTGCAGAAAAAAAATTATATATCGGACCTTGCTATACACTTGTAGATGAATTTCTTACAGACAAAACCGTATTTGAAAAAAATCTGGAAATAGGACTTAAAATTTCAAAGGATTTTGGCTGTACAGATTTTATAGGCTACCTCGCTGACACATTCGGACACAGTCAAAATATCCCTAAAATATTTAAAGATTTTGGGATTAATAAATGTGTCGTATGGCGTGGCTGTGGCGATATTCCATCAGAATTCACTTTTAACGGAATTAGTACTGTAAATCTTATCCGCGGATACTTTATGGATATATTTTCAGCCTCTATGACTATTGAACAAAAAGCGGAATGGCTAAAAGGAAATTTAGATAAGATAGCAGAAAAATCAGGAAATTATATACTTCTACCTATTGGTGCAGATCATTTAGGAGTAGAACCTGATATTACAGAACAAATCAAAAAAGTAAATAAGATTCTGAAACAAGTTCAGAATGACGATACAGAATATGATATTAAACTATCTAATCCATTTGAATACTTTGAACTTGCAAAAGACAATTTTAAACAATTTGAATGGAACGATGAACTCAGAGATAACAGCAAAACATTTATCCTCCAAGGTTCATACTCCGCAAGATTAAAACTTAAACAATATAATGTTAAATGTACCTATTTGCTTGAACAAGCTGACAAATTACAGAAAAAATACGGTGAAGAATATAACTCAATAATTGAATATGCATATAAATTATTACTCAAAAATCAGGCCCATGACGGAATTTGCGGTTGTTCTACAGATTTAGTTCATAGAGAAAATATCACAAGATATGAAAAAATAATCCAAATAGCAAATACTATCATTGAAGAATTAAGACTTAAATACAATTTCAAAACTCCGATAATGGAAAGCAAAGATTTGCTTCCAGAATATAAAGTTATATCAAAACATTTCGGAGTAGAAAACTCGCTTCTTTATGACACTCAAAAAATTCCTATCACAGAAGACTTTACAGACATTTATACTCTAAAATATTCACCTGCAGTTAAACCTCAAATTAACTTCGAAATTAAAAACGGAAAAATCCGCATAGGAAATGTAGAAATGGAATTTGTTCGTTTTAAAGATGAAGGTGACACCTATAACTTTGGAGCTGTTGCTGATGACATTGGAGAAAAAGCTGAAATTTACTCATTCAAAAATAATATAATTAAAACAAGTTTTTTCGATATTCAAGTAGAACAAAATGAAGAACTAATCAATTTTAAAATAGAATGGGATAACAAGCTAAAAAATAAATTATGGCAAGTAAAATTTAACCTCAAATCACCTATTACAGAAACATACTCAGAGGATTTAAACTCTATTATAAAAAGAGAATTTGATCCGAATTATGATATGAGAGAACACCTGCCAAAAGTTAGAGGGATTGAAGTTAAAACAAATTTTGCCCCAATGCAAAGATACGTCGGAACACAAGGTTTTGGAGTAATTACAAAAGGACTTACCGAGTACGAAGTAAAAGGGAAATCTCTACTTATAACTCTTTTGCGAAGCACAGGCGTAATTTCTAATCCTAAAAATCCATCTCGTTCAACTCCAGCAGGACCTCCGATAGAAGTACCTGAAGCGCAACAATTAGAGATTAATTTCGCAGAATTTTCAGTCGGATTTTTTGAGCCAGAAAACTATCAAAAATATATTGATATCGTTTTCCCTCAAATAGCTTAGACATAAATTTTACTCAAAAAAAAACCCTATCTTTCGATAGAGTTTGGAATTCTTTTTAGTAATTCCTCGTGTGTGTAGAAGGTTAGTGTGTA
>CALVEU010000126.1 GCA_944326635.1 Candidatus Gastranaerophilales bacterium
GTATCTACAATATCTTCAATAATTAAAACATTTTTTCCATTGAGATCAGGTAATGATCTATCTACAGCATTTACTTTCCCCGAAGTACTTGTGCCTCCATTATAGCTTGATAATCTAATAAATTCAATTTTTAAAGGCATATTAAGGTGTTTTACCAAATCCACAGCAAACATCACAGCACCTTTTAATACACATATAGCGTAAACTTCTTCGTTTCCATAAAATTTATTCATTTCATCTGCAAGTTCTTTTATTCTTGATTGAATTTGTTCTTCAGTGAAAAGAATTTTTAATTTATTTATATCCATAACCTACCTCTTTTCTAATTTTAGCATATGTGTTGGCTTTGGGGCAACTTTAATTTTTTCACTTAAACCAATGCCTGCTGCCCATAAAATTTCGTTATCCTTACATAAAAAGATTAGTTTATCTTTTTCGTGTTGAGGAATTTTCTTTTCATTTAAGTATTTTTTTAATTTTTGAGAGCCTAATGAGCCGAGAGGTTGTATTTTATCTCCGTCTTTTCTGTGTCTTAGAGTAAAATTTATTTCTTCAACTGCTATATAAGCTTTGTATTCTCTATCATGCGGGAATTCATCTATTTCTTTATTGTATTTTTCAATTGAAAATATATAATCTTCAAATTGGTATTTTCCGCATTTATATATATTTATTTCTTCTATGTTTTTTTCTGTTTTACTTATGACTTCTGTTTTTTTGCTGCTGACATATAGCCATAGATTATCAGCTAAAGATATTTTTTTCCCTGATTTTGAATTTTTATTTTCTTGTATAAATTTTTGTATATTTTTAATTTTTTCTTTATCGTAATCTAGGTTATATTCATTGAGTATTTTATATATTAATCTTTTTTGTTCAATTTCAGAGGCTTGAATTAGATTTGTAGGCAGATAAGTATTAATTAGATTATTATCTTCATATGCAATTTCAGAAAGCGAATTTAGAGCTTCTGTGACGTTTGGATTTATTTCTTTAAGCAGTGGAATAATTTTGTGCCTAATAAAGTTTCTTTTGTATTTTGTGTTTGAATTTGAACTGTCATTATTGGGTTTTAGATTGTTATTTTTGCAATATTTTTCAATTTCAGCTCTTGTTGTTTTTAAAAGAGGTCTGTAAAAGATGTCTCTTTTTTCGGCAATACCTTGGAGTCCTATTGTACCTGTGCCTCTTATAATTCTATAAAGTACAGTTTCTGCATTGTCGTCAAAATTGTGTGCAGTGAATACAATTTTTGAATTAAATTTTTTTGCGCATCTTCTGAAAAAATCATATCTTGCATCACGAGCAGCTGTTTCTGTTTTGGCAATGTAATCTGGCAGGATTTCTGAATAGTACTGAATCCCTCTGGATTTTGCGAAATTCTCACAGTTTTCAGCTTCTTTTAAGCTTTCTTCTCCACGCCAATTGTGATTTAGGTGAGCAGCAATAACTTTTTCTCCAAGTTTATTAAGAATATCTAAAAGACACATTGAATCATAACCACCAGAAAATGCCACAATAATTGTCCCTGACAGATTATGTTTCTTTATAAAATTTTTGATATTATCTTTAATCAATTAAGCCTCTTGAAGTTTTTTTACACCTTCTTTAATTTCAACAGCATCAACTCCTAAGATTTCTAGAGCTTTCATAGCTAAAGAATCCGGCTCTGTTGTAAGTGCAAGTAACATGTGAGCTGACTCAATTTTTTGTTTATGATCTTTTTTTGCTAATTCCCAAGCTGTTTCAAGAACTCGTTTTGCACGTTCGGTAAATATAATTTCTTTATCGTAATATTCATTCCCGAATCCAATTAAATTTTCAACAACAGTTCTTGCATCTTTAATGTTTATTTCTAATTCTGAAAGAACTTGTCCACCAATTCCTGTAGCTTCTCCAATTATACCAAGGAGAAACATTTCTGTTCCTACAATATTTCTTCCTAATCTTCTTGCTTCTTCTTTTGCAAGGCGTAATATTGTAAGAGTTTCAGGCATTTGTTTTTCAATTGGTTTTATTATGCTGTGGGCCAAGTCATTTTCTGGAATTTTTAATTCTTTTAATATGTCATAAGCAATTCCGCGTTTTGTTTTAAGCAATCCTAAAATTATATGTTCAGGTAGGACAACTGATGAGCCTAATTCTTTTGCTGTTTCTAATGCCATATTCATTGTTTTGAATGCATTTGGCGTAAAGATTATTTGTCTTCCTTCATATTCTGATTGTCTTGATTGAATTTTTTGAAGTTTTTCTTCAAAGTTTTCGCTTGTAACTCCATACTGCGCAAGAATTTTTGTTAATTCGGAATCTTTATCTTCTAAAATAGATGATAGAATTTGTTCAGTTCCAAGAATTTCATAGCTTGATGTTGATAATTTAGATACTGCTCGTTCAAAAACTTTTGCAGATTCTTCGCAATCAAATATATTGTCTGTTTCTTCTGCTTTATTTTCTTTTGATTCCTTATTTTCATCTATTTCAGGATGGTATAGGCGTTTTATTTTCTTTTGGACTAGTTTTTCTAGTAAACTTTTTGATTTGTATATATCAAACCCTAAATCTTCTAGAATTCTTATATTGTTTGATTTTTTATCTGAAATTGCGGAAAGGAATAAATGTTCATATAATATTGTTGGATTTCCTGATTTATTTGCTAAATCAAGTGATTTTTTTAATATTTCTTTGTATTCATCATCAAAAGGTAGAGGTTGAATTGATGTTGATGGATTTGTAGAAACTTCAACATATTTTTTTAATTCATCAACTAATTTTTCTCTTGTAATGTCATAAGATTTGAAAATCTTTAGAGCTATTCCTTTTGCTTCGTCAAAAAGAGCCAGTAAAAGAAGTTCAGGACTTACTTTTTTTAAGCCTAATTTTTTAGCTGATTCTTGTGATGAGCTTACTACATTTATTGCCTTTTCCGTAAATTTCTCAAACAAAACTTATTCCTCGTCTTCGTCTTCCATGCTTTCTACATAAGCTGCTACTTTTTCAAATTCTTCGTCATCGTCTATAGTTTCGAATAAGTATTCTTCGCCTTCTTTAGACAATCTCATTAATACAACTTCTGTAGATTCTTCTTCTTCGTCAACTGGTAAAAGTAATGCATATTCTTGTTCATCAACTTCAACGATGTCGAATAATTCAAATTTAATCACGTTACCATTTTCGTCAATTGTTTCTATAATTTGATTTTCATCTGCCATAATTTTATTTTCCTTTCTTAATTATTCTGTTTTACCTGTTTTTGTATTTTAACATCTTGATAGATACTGTTCAAGTATAATACAAGCACTTTCTATATCAACCAGTCCTTTGTCTTTTCTATAGTCTATTTTTTTTGCTCTTAAATTTTCTTCTGCAGTGTCAGATGTGAGCCTTTCATCTTCATAGAATATTTCATAACCGGTAATTTTAGATGCAAAATCTTTACAATCTTGCGCTTGAGATCCTTGGGTACCGTCCATATTGTATGGCACACCTATTACTATTTTTTTTACATTATTATCTTTTGCAATTTTTAAAATTTCAGAAATCGCTTTGTCTTCAGGTTGTCTTTGAATATATGAATGGCCGTTTGCGAGCATTAAAAGATAATCGCTTAGCGCGATCCCTATTCTTTTTGTGCCAATATCAAGTGCCATGACTTTATACATTATTTTACCCACATTTTTTCGATTGCTTTTACTTTTTCTTTGTCTTGTTTTGCATAGTAATATTCATAGATACTTTTTCTTATTATATTTTTGAATAGTTCTCGTTTGAGTTCTTTATCATTATACAAAGA
>CALVEU010000127.1 GCA_944326635.1 Candidatus Gastranaerophilales bacterium
CGTTATGTAGAAAATAAATTGCGTGAAGCATTCGGATTTTTTGGAACACCAATAAAATTATCAATTAGAGAAAGATCTGATAAAGACAAAAAATAAGAGGACTAAAAAATCCTCTTATTTTTTTGTTTGTTTTTTTATTTCTTACAATTTACTTACAAAACAAAGAACATCTTCAAACAAATTTTTTATCGGTTTTGACACATCGTAAGATAAAATATTTTTAATATATTCAAGTTTTTCTTCAAATGTTAATATACGTCTTTGTTCTTCAGGAATTTCTGCAATAATTTGTTCTATTTTACTTTCATCAATAACTATTTTGTATTTCTCCAATAATTCTTCTGATAACAATAATGTCTCACATACATCTTCAACAGGGGTAATTTTAGAAAAATCAATTTCTAAATTCTCTAATTTGCACAATTCATCCATTTTTAAATAGCTCCTTTTTTACTATATAAGCACTTCTGATACATAACCTACCATTTCATCAAACATATTCTGCAAGGGTAATGTAATATCAATCATTGTATCTTTTTGTATTTCTACAATTCTTGAATCAAGAGTTTTTGGTGTCTCAGCCTTAATTTCTTCAAATTTACCTGCCTCAAGTTGATGTAATAAATCTCTTGAAAAATCTTTTGTATCCCTTAAAGACGCCAAAATAGCACAATCAATTCTGAACAAGTCTTCTGAACTCAATTCACTGCTTAACATTCGCTCCATTGCATCAAGGTCATTTATGTCACGCATAATGCCATTTGCAATTATGTTACAGTCTTGGACCATAACATTTTCTGTTTTTGAATTCATGTAAAAATTTACCTCCAATTAACTATTGCTCTGTCCGTAAATTTTATCTCGGTTTTTTATTTTGAAAACTTTAACAAAAAGATTTATTTGTTACATTTTATTTACAATTAAGTAAAACAGGCATAAATATTGTATTAGAGAATAAATTAAAATTAATTTATTATAATATATAAACTATTTTATAAAAATTTATATATTGATAATAACTCTACAAATAACACTTTAAACTAAAAAGTCCTTCCCCCGAAAAAGAAAGTCTCGTCATTTGACAAGACTTATAAATATACATTTACCCCACACTCTTTATATCACAAAATACCTATTTTGTCAACAGGTAACAAATATATTTTTTTTTTAATTTTTTTCTACAATAATTGTAGAAAACTTCATGAAAATATGTAGAAAATTCATGAGTTTTCTACAAGAAATTATTAATAATATAGTTTTCTACAAAATCATAAAATTTATTGAACAATTTTCTACAAAATTTTCTACTAGTAAAAACCTGTCATAGTCATAGTTTTCTATAGTTTTCTACAAATATTGACAGCTTATTATTACTATTAAATATATTATTATATTAATTAATATAATATATAATATAAATTCAATTGTTCAAAACTTAAAAGGTAAAGTTTTTGTATTATTCTATTTTTTTTGATTTTTCAACGGATATAATCAAATTATAGAATAGAAAATCGGGGAGTAAAAATCATGAAATTTGTTGTAAAAAAAGAAGATTTATATAATGGGATTAAAATAGTAGAAAGAGCTACATCTATGAAAGCTCTTCAACCTGTACTTTTAAATATTTTAATTGAAACTATTGACAAAAGTACAATCAAACTAGTTGCAACAGATTTAGATTTAACAGTAATTGCAGAAGTTGATGCTCAAGTAGAAGAAGAAGGAAAAATTACATTACCTTCAAAGACTCTCAATGAGATAGTTTCAAAGCTTGGTGATAAGTTAATTACATTTGAAATGAATGAGGGTGAAACAACTGTTAATATAACTTGTCAAAACTCAAAGTTTGATATAATCGGTATTTCAGCTTCAGAATTTCCTCCGGAGTTTTCTTTAATTAATGTGAATGATGAAGAAGGTTTTGAAATAGAAATCAGACCTTTTGTAAAAGCTGTGAAACAAGCAGGTTTTGCTGCTGCAAGTTATGAAACAAGCAATCTTTTATCAGGTATTGTATGTGATATTTCTGAAAATGTCATGGAAATTGCATCAACTGACGGAAACCGCTTAGCTAGAGTTCGAGAAACTATTGATAATAAAGACAATCACTCTAAACAATTAATTATTCCTTCAAAGACTTTGAATGAATTTATTAAAATGAGCAGTTTCATTGATGAAGATTCTGTAAAAATTTACACAGAAAAATCAAGATTAATAATTAAATCAGAAAAAACTACAACAATTTCAAGATTATTGGAAGGTCAATTCCCAAAATATAATCAATTGATTCCTGCAGAAAGTCCAAAAGAAGCTTTGGTAAATGTTTCTCAAATGACATCAGCGCTAGAACGTGTATCAATTATGGTTAATGAAAAAACAAGTATTGTAAAACTTGAATTCAGCCACAATAATTTAAAACTTTCTGCAGATACACCTGATTCAGGTAAATCAGAAGAAAATATTGATATTGATTACGCTGGAGAAGAATTGACTATTGCATTTAACTATAAATTTGTATTGGAAGCTTTGAAAAACATTGATTCTGATGAGGTTAAAATAGGACTTAACACACCATTGTCTGCTACAATGTTCAAACCAAACAGCGAAGAAGATTATGTTTGTTTGATTATGCCTGTTCAAATCAGATAGAAATAAAACTTAAAAGAAAGCAATATGCAAAAGATTTATAAGTTTGATAATCTTATTCCAAAAATCAAAAAAGTTTTCTTTTTTGTTTTGCTTATCACGGCATTAATCATTTACATATATTACAAAGTAACTAATATAAAAGAAGTTTTGTATGTAATACCAATATCAATAGTTATGGTATTGTTTTATAATTTTCAATTTCAATTCGGGACTTTGATAAATTATAAATCTATTATTGTAGATAATGTAAATAATCAATTAAAAATAATATCTAAAAATGATGAGGAAATCTTTTTATATAAAGATATTCAAGGGATAACTTTTATAAAAGAACCTCAAATTTTCCGTAGAAGATCTTTGATTCATTTGACAATATTATTGAAAACAGGTTATTCAAAGACAATAACTTTTTCAAACTTTGAATTTGATATAAACTTTTTAAATAAACTTCCGCCTTATGTTTGCGTGGACATGTAAATTATCCGTTAATAGCAAAATAAACTTCTTTTAGGCGCTTTTTGCTAATGTGTGTATACAATTGGGTTGTGGATACATTGCTGTGTCCTAAAAGCTCTTGAACTACTCTCAAATCAGCTCCGTTTTCTAATAAGTGAGTTGCAAAACTATGACGCAGTGTGTGCGGAGAGATTGCTTTGTGTAATTTTTTCCCCTGCTCATGGATAAATGTGTAGATTTCCTGACGTGTTACTTTTTTACCTTTGTCGTTTATCAAAAGATATTTTGTCTGTAAGTTGTATTTTGAAATTAAGTAATCTCTTTCAGGTAAAAAATCTTTTATTGCTTGAATAGCTTTTTTACCGAGTGGAACAAGTCTATCTTTTGAACCTTTACCTGTGCATTCTAGAAATTTACTTTTCAAATCATAGTCAGTAATTTTCAAATTCGCAAGTTCTGATACTCGAAGTCCACACCCGTATAAAAGTTCTATAATTACTCTGTGAAGCTTTGATAAATCTTGATTTAAGATATTATTAATTTCTTCTATTGTCATGACTTTTGGAAGTCGTTGAGGAATTTTTGGCTGTTCTAGAGTGAGTGCAGGGTTAGTTTTGGTTATTTCATTTACACAACTCCATTTGAAAAATCCTCGAAGTGATGC
>CALVEU010000128.1 GCA_944326635.1 Candidatus Gastranaerophilales bacterium
TGAAGGGCTGTTTTAACTTGTGAATATTGAAAATAATATTTTTAGTCAAAAGCCTTATGTAAATATTGATTTTGTAAATAAGAAAACACAAATTACTGTTGTAAATAGCGATAAAATGTATAATTTGTTCCAAAAAGTTTTGTTTAAACAAAAACTAAAAGAACAAAAAGAAAAGGTTTTAACGAAATGATAAAATATATGCAGGCAAAATTTTTAATAAGTGCGGAAAAACTTTCTCAGTGTCCAGATTACACTTTGCCAGAATTTCCCCTTTTAGGACGTTCTAATGTTGGAAAGTCTTCATTTATTAATGGACTTGCAAATCATAAAAAACTTGCAAAAACTTCTAATACTCCGGGGAAGACTAGATTAATCAATTTTTTCCAGTTTTCAGATAAGTTTATGATTGCTGATTTACCCGGATATGGTTATGCAAAAGTTTCTAAAGAAGCACAAAATAGGTGGCAAAAATATTTGGAAGAATATTTGCTTAAACGTGAACAAATTACCTCTTTAGTTCAACTAATTGATGGAAGACATGATATTCAAAAAAATGATTTCCAAATGCGTGAATGGGTAGAAAATTATAATTTACCTATTTTTACCATTGTTACTAAAATGGATTATGTACCAAAATCAAAGACTTTGAATGTTATTAAAAATGTTGAAAAACAATTTGGCGGTGTGGTATTGCCTTTTAGTGCTGTAGATAACAGATATAATGAAAAAATATTTGAATATATTTTAAATTTTAAATCCACTCAGGATAATAATTAAGCTGTATTACCTTATTAGTTTTTAGTCTGGCATGACCGCCTTTAATAAAGTTTGTCAAAGATCCTGTAGGGGGAAGAATTGTCAATGCCCATTTGAGTGGGAATACCCATAGACTTCTATCCTGTCCGAAACGTTCGTATGTATAATCAATTTTATTTTTATCTATGTTTTCAAACTTAAAATCTCCAAAAATTATACTGGCAGGAATTCCGTTCATTCCGCTTGCAATAATTGTTTCAACTCTTGCAGGGACAATTGTACCTTTTTTTATTATAATTTCATTATTGTATACAACATCTTCGATAACCTTGAAAGTTACAGGCTGCCCTTCATAGATATAACTTTCGTTTTTAATATTTTCTGTTATGTGCAACTTTATAGGTATGTATTTTGTGCTTTCGTAATTATATTTGGTATGAGTTTGTGGCTTTTCTAGTGGTATATTTTTAAGAGTTGAATTTACAAATTCGTCCTGCATTATTTTTGCAAAGCAGGGTGAAGTTGTTAAAAATAAAACTGTCAAAAGGCTAATAATTTTATTCATATTTTAATTTTTCCTTTGAATTAGTTTTAATTTTTTCTTCAAATAGTTTTCTATTTTCTACAGAGTTTAATAAAAAGTTCTGATAATGCGGATTTTCAAGGTATTCATTATTTGCAAGGAAGTACGGATATTTTGTATAAATATATTCATAAATATGTGCTAATCTTTTAGATGTAAGATTTTTATTAGAAACTAAATCTTGATAGTGTTGCGGGTATGCTTTATTTATAAATGTAATAAGTGCAATTGGGTTATAGCCTGCATTGACCATATAATCTACGGCCCTTTTATCTGATACGAGTTCAAATTTTTTCGGAGCTGCCTTTATTTGTACTCCTGTAAGCCAGCCGTTGCCCATTCCGTCAAATGTTCTTGAAGATCTGGCAATTTCTCTTGAAAGATAAGCTGCAAGTTCATTGTCATCAGAGATAAATTTATAGTATTCTCGGAACATTACAATTTGTCTGCTTGTAACTGTTGTGTCCATTTTTAATAAAGAATCTTTTGCTTCTTTATCATAGACAAATATAATTCGTCCTTTAATTTTGTTTGCGTTTAAGATATGTGTACCGATATCATTTATTCTGTTTTGTATGGTTTGCTCTTGTATAATTTCTTTATCAGATACAGCAAAAGTGCTTGTTGAAAAAACAAGTAAGCATAAAAATGATATTATAAATTTTTTCATAAATAACTCCAATTTATTTAATGATATATTATTTTTTTATATTAGTCAAAATAATCTTTTCAATATACATTAAATAAAGGATTAAATAGAGTTGTTATCAGGTTAAAATATAAATGGGTTAGTTATATCTTTTAGGAGTGGCTTATGGAGGAAGTTTTTTATCCGCAAAATAATGGGGAGATTTCGGAATCTATTACACAAAGTTGGACAGAGCAGGCATTAGAATGTTATGCAATAAAATGTGACTGTACTAAATGTTCTTTAAAAAACGGGCATTACTCTTTTAAGTGTCAAATGCCTAAAGTTATTGATATTTTGATAAACGTTGCTGGCAGACCTAATACCAACCCCGTATAATTCTTGTTACATAACATACGAAAATGTAACGGTATTTTTGAGGCGGATTTATTTCCGCCTTAATTTTTATTTTTAAAAATCTTATTTTTATTGTATTATGTATTTGTATGAAAAAGTTCTTTTTTCTATTATTCGCTATAATAGTTGTAAGTTTGCCCTCTCAAGCTGAAATTATAAAAATTTCAGCGAATGATGCTGTAAAATTAGCACTTCAGCATAATTTAGCATTGCAAGCAAAACGCAAAGAAATTGAGGTTTTGGCACAAGAAGTTAAAATGGCTAATGCGCTTAAAAATCCGCAACTTCAATCAACTATTTTAATGGGCCCTGTTGGAAAAACAAATGCAAGTCAAGCAGGTATAGCTATTCCTTTAGAAATTTCTAAAAGGGGAGTTCGTAAAAAGGCTGCAATTGCTAATATGAAATTGATTGAAAATCAAATAAGACAAGAAGAGTTGAATTTAAAACTCGAAGTTATGGAAGCTTATTTTGATGTTGTATATATGAAATCAGTTGTAGCGATTTTACAGCAGAGAGAAGAACTTTTTAAGAATATGAAATTGCTTGCAGAAAACAAGCCGAAAAATTCTAAAAATTACGAAATTGAAAAATTGCAATCTGATATAAAATATAAAAAACAATTGGTTTCTTTGAACAAAGCAAAAGCTAATTTACTATATTCTCAATTCAATTTTAACAAAGTTTTGAATTTAAAAGATACTGATGTAATGTATGATACTCGTGAAAGTTCATTGTTCCAAGATCATATATCATTATTGGATATTCAATTACCTGAGTATGAAACTATTGAAGAAGTTGCGATGAAATATAGTTATTCTATTAGAATAGCTTATGATAATATAGATAAATCCGAAAAAGAATTAGCAGTTGCAAAGCATAAAGTTATTCCTGATATTACAGTAATTGGCGGTTATGCTTTTTCAGGTGATGGAATGTTGCATGGTGGTTATGCTGGTGGTTATTTGGATTTGCCTGTTTTTTATTCATATAGACCTGAAGTAAAACGTGCTAAAATTATTCTTGAAAGAGCTAAAATTGACAGAGTGTCTTTTGAAAATAAATTAAAATTTGCCCTAAAAGAAGATTACAACCAGTTTAAATATGCAAAAGAAAATATGGGGTATTACAAAGATATTTTAAAAGAGTCTGATAAAATTTTGAAAATGTCAGAACAACGTTATGCAAAAGGTGATACTCAATTATTGAATTTGTTTATTATTGAAAATTCTCATCAGGAAATTTTAAACGAATATATCAGCGCAATGCAGGTATATTACAATGCATATTTAGATTTAATACATAATATGGGACATGATGTTCTGTTAGATGAAAGTTC
>CALVEU010000129.1 GCA_944326635.1 Candidatus Gastranaerophilales bacterium
TTCAAATTTAATCTGCATCAAATCAGATATTGAAGTTGCAATATCTAAAGAATATAAAATATGCTCATAATATGAAACTTTTTCTTTTAACTCTGCTGTCAACTCAGTTAGTTTAGTTATTGTGTTTTTACCTTTGTTATAAAGCTTATAAAATCTATTTGCATTTTCTTTCAGAGTTTGCGTTTCGTCTAGTTCGATTTTTATATCTTTATTATTTTCATAATCATATACACATATAAATTTTGAATAATCTTTTGAATTATAAAGATTTGCCATTATCAAATCACCATATAAACGGTATTTATCAGAATCAAATTCTTTATCCAATCTGTATTGCATTTTTTTCAAAGAATTTTTATCTTTTTTCAACTTAGAATTCACAATCTGTTTACAAGAATCTTTTAGTCTCATAAATTTATCTGAATAAATACAATCAGAATAATAATTATCAATTACTAAATTAATATCATTAGAACTATTTTTAGCTAAAGAATCTTCACTTGCATACCAATCAGTTGGTCGTCCTGAAGGATAAACATAAGGCAATCCCCCAGCCATTTCTCTTTCCTTACTTTTTTCTGCCCCAACATTATGAGCACAACCTAAAATTATATTCGTATCGTAATTATACAAAATTACATTGGAATATTTACCCATTAACTCAACGGCTAAACAAAGATAAATTTTTTCAGACAATTCATTATATGTTTCAATATAAAATTCCAAAATCCTTTCATACAAAGGCTGTTCAACTTTTGAAATTACAGCATTTTCCAAATATTTTCTCAGCAACATACAAAACATTGGAGGTTTTTGAGGAATTTCAATTAACCTCTTATCCTCATTTTCTTTACTCATAAAACAAACATGAAAATACTGAGGATTAATATTCATATATAATTTTTTTGTAACTCCCCTAGCCCTAATCGAAAAAACAAAATCTCTTCTAGTAGGTTGCTGAATTTTTTGAATTCTTGCACCTTCTAAAAATTTTTTATTTTCTTCTAACCATATTTTAAGAGTTAAAGAATCAAAATTAATCATATTTTAATATTACAACAAACAAATATTTAAAATTTAATTTATTACCAAGGATAATCTTTTGAAATTTTCCAACCATCATATTGAATAAGAGCACCACATGTATAAGCATATCCTGTTTTATTACAATTATAATATTTACTATTATCAACCAATTGGTTTCTTTCCAAACCAAAACCTTCAAAATATATTCCAGGTCTAACTATTATTGTATCTGCAATATCAGACACTCCTAATAATGAATCAGTTAAAAATAATAAAGAAAAAATATCTCTACCCATTTTATTTGGCCCTTTATTTCCATTCACATCAACCATAATTTTTACAATTACATAATTATGATAAAGGCTTTGGTATGCATAAAGCATAGTTCCATCAGAAAGGACCACAATCCAAGTTTGACTTTCACCTCCAGGGAAAGAAGCAATACTATTAGGGCCTACAGGTACTACAAATCTATTACCCTCTAATCCAAAATAAATTCCTTGAGACCTACATTCTGATAATACACAATATTCTGCATAATTCAAATATGGTAATAAATAATCTACAAATAAATTATGACCAGCACCAATATCCCAATCACTAACAAAACCATTGTTTGCTTCTGATAATTTAACACTCTGAGATAAAGTACTATATACCTTTTTTAAAGATTCTATCGAAACTCTTTTTTGATAACCTGTAACAATTGCAGGAATAGTTAAAGCTGAAATAACACCAATAATACCTAAAGTTATCAAAATTTCAGCGAAAGTAAATGCATTTTTTTTACTAAAGGAGCCTAGAAATGCCCCCCCCCCGACATATTTAAATTAAAAATCTTTTTCATAAATTAACTCCTATACTTATATCTCTTTATAAATTATAACAAATACTTCAGATTTTTTCAACACAATTGACTAGCATCAAAAAATATGATAAAATAAGAAATATTAAAAAGGAGTGACACGATGATTTTATGGGAAATTTTTGCAATAGCAGGATTGGTCTTTCTTATTTTGGAAATGTTAGTACCATCAATGTTCTTTTTGAACCTTGCTATAGCAGGATTTATAACTGCAATTGCAGCCGTATGGATTACGGATTGGATAATATTAACTATTCTATTTTCGATTTTATCTATTTTATCAATTGCATTTTTACGTCCAATACTTATCAAAAACAAAAAAGATAAAACAACCGAAACAGGAATGGAAGGTAAATACATTGGGAAAATAGTAAAAGTAATTGAACCTGTTGATAAAACATCTGGAGCAATTACTATTTATGATGAGCGATGGAATGCTAGAGCAAATGTAGACGAACCAATTCCAGCAGGCAGTGAAGTTAAAATCATAAAATATGATAGTTTAGTTTTAACAGTTGAAAAAATATAGGAGAAAAATATGGGTCTTTTATTAGCAATATTATTAGTTGCATTATTAATTTATGTATTCAAAGGAATAATTATAGTTCAACAACAACAAGAAGTCATTATTGAAAGAATGGGAAGATATGAAAAAACTCTTAGAGCCGGTCCAAACTTTATTTTTCCAATTTTAGAAGCTCCAAGAGGAATCTTAAAAAAAGTATCACAAAGAGGTATTGATGGTAGCAGCTATTATTATCTTAAAGCTGTAGATAGAATTGATTTAAGAGAACAAATGTACGATTTTCCTCGTCAAAACGTAATC
Organism: Candidatus Gastranaerophilales bacterium; assembly: GCA_944326635.1. GTDB lineage: Bacteria > Cyanobacteriota > Vampirovibrionia > Gastranaerophilales > Gastranaerophilaceae > Stercorousia. The sequence continues at coordinate 2,718 of CALVEU010000129.1, forward strand.
ACTAAAGATAACGTTTCTATTACAATTAATGCCCTTATATACTTCCAAATAGTTGATGCAAAAAGTGCTGTATATGAAATCGAAAACTTACCAGAAGCTATTGAAAAATTAACACAGACAACATTAAGAAACCTTGTAGGTCAAATGGATTTACAAGAAACTTTAACATCTCGCGGGAAAATAAATGATGAATTAAGAACAACTCTTGATGAAGCAACAAATAAATGGGGTGTAAAAGTTAATCGTGTAGAAATTCAAGATATATTCCCACCTGCTGATATCCAAGCATCAATGGATAAATTAATGAAAGCAGATAGAGAGAAAAAAGCTACAATAACAGAAGCAGAAGGACTTAAAGAAGCAGCAATCCGCAAAGCTGAAGGTGAAAAAGAAGCAGCTATTAGATCTGCAGAAGGTGCAAAACAAGCAGAAATTTTAAGAGCTGAAGGTATTGCACAAGCTCGTGTAATCGAAGCTGATGCCGAAAAAGAAGCAATTCAAAGAATTATCAATGCATTAGCAGATAAAGGGCAACCTGATAAATACTTAATTGCAATGAAATACTTAGAAACTCTAACAGCAATTACTAATGGAGAGAACAACAAAATTGTATACATGCCATATGAAGCTACAGGTATTTTATCTTCTGTAGACGGTATTAAAGAAATGTTTAAAGGAACTAAATAAAATACAAAAATTATAAAGCGGTAGATGTTTTTAATAATACCTA
>CALVEU010000130.1 GCA_944326635.1 Candidatus Gastranaerophilales bacterium
AGTAGTGAAAGAGGTATAACAAATATGATAATGCTTGCAGTTGCGTTTTTACTAGGTTTAATATTATGTTTGCTTTTCGGAGTTCCATATATTGATTTTTTGAGAAAGCACATGATTGGTCAATATGTAAAAGATTGTGCTCCTGAAGCGCATGCAAAAAAACAGGGAACTCCGACTACAGGCGGTATTTTTATAATTTTAGCAATAATTTTAGGTTCTATTATTACTCTTGCAATGGCACAAAGACTTAATACCGAAGCTTTTATTATTTTGTTAACTTTATTGTTTTATACATTTGCAGGTTTCCAAGATGATTATATAAAAATTAAAGGTAAAGGGAATGATGGTCTTACTCCGAGAGGAAAGTTATTAAGACAAATCGCAATTGCAATGTTACCTACTTTGTATTTAATGATGACAAAATCAAGTGCAGGAGATGTTGCGATTGGTCATTATGTTTTACATTTAGGTTGGTTATACCCAATATTTGCTGTATTTGTAATTACAGGTGCATCTAATGCATATAATTTAACAGATGGTTTAGATGGGTTGGCTGCATCTACAGGTATTTTTTCATTCTTAGCTTGTGCGCTGATTTGTTTATTTTCAGGATATCCTGAAGCTGCAATAATTTCAGCATGTGTCGCTGGCGCTTTAGCAGCATTTCTAAAATATAACAAACCTAAAGCTCAAGTGTTTATGGGTGATACAGGTTCATTAGCAATTGGTGGTTTGTTAGGTACTGTTGCTGTTATGGGAAAATTTGAAATTTTACTTGTGTTAATTGCAGGTGTTTTTGTTATGGAAACTTTGTCCGTTATTATTCAGGTTACAAGTTTTAAAACAACTGGTAAAAGAGTTTTTAAAATGGCGCCTATCCATCACCATTTCGAATTATGTGAATGGAGTGAAAAGAAAATTGTTTGTGTATTTGCTCTTGTTTCAGCAATTTTATCAATTAGTGCAATAATTCTTTATGTTTTATTTAATAGAGGTATTTTATAATGAAATCAATATGTCCAAGTTTGAAATTTTTTGATAAAAAAGTTTTGGTATTAGGTTTTTCAAAAAGTGGTATATCTGCTGCGAAGTATTTAAACAGTCAAGGTGCTGATGTCTATATTACAGAATACAGAGATGAAAAACCTGAAGATTTTGATAAATTAAATGAATTAAGAGCTCTTGGGATAAATATTGAAATGGGCGGACATAGTGATGAATTTATTAAAGATTCTTATATCGCTGTTACAAGTCCTGGAATTCCACCTCGTTCTGAAATAATGAATAAATTGAAAGAAAATAAGATTAAAGTTATTTCTGAGATTGAATTAGCATATACGCAGACTGGAACTCCTTTTGTTGCAATTACAGGTACAAATGGTAAAACTACTACAACAGCATTGACTGCTCATATTTTATCAAGTGAGTACAAAGCTGAACCTTGTGGAAATTATGGAGTACCACCTTGCGATTTGTTAGATAAAGATGTTGATTTCATGGTTTGTGAATGTAGTTCTTTTCAATTAGAATACAGTAATGCTTTTCAGCCTCAAATTTCAGTTTTTACTAATTTTACACCTGACCATATTGACTGGCATGGTGGTTTGGAAAATTATTTTAAAGCTAAAGCTAAGATTTTTAAATCTCCTCAAGCTCCTGCTTTTGCAGTCTTAAATGCTAAAGATGAAAAACTTTTAGAATTTTCTAAAGAATGTGACGGAACTGTATTTTTATTTGACGGAGAAATTGGAGATAATTGTTCATTTATAAAAGATGAGGCAATATTTTTCAAAAGAGATGGCAAAGTTGAAAAAATTATTGATTTAAAAGATTGTCCATTAATTGGAAATCATAATTATCAAAATGTAATGTGTGCAGTAATTGTTGCTAAATTGGAAGGTATTTCAAATGATGACATAAAATCATCAATAATGTCATTTAAGGTTCCAGAACATAGACTGGAAAAGTTTGCACAAAGTGGAAAAATTGTTTTTTATAACGATTCAAAAGCTACAAATCCTGAAGCTAGTTTAGTTGCTATAAATTCTTTTAATAATTGTGATGTGGCTTTAATTGCAGGTGGACGTGATAAAAATACTGATTTAAAAGAATTTTGCGAAGCAATAAAAAAACATATAAAAAATGTTATTTTGATAGGAGAAGCAGCAGACAGATTTGAAGAAAATTTGAGACTAAATGGATTTGATAGCATAATAAGAGAAAGTACGATGCAAGATGCAATAGATAAATCAATTGAGTTAAACCCAGATGTTGTATTGTTATCTCCAGCATGTGCAAGTTTCGATATGTTTAGCGGCTATGAGGAAAGAGGAAAGGTATTCAAAGAATATGTCTTATCAAAGATCAATTAGAAGAGAACCTCATGATAATAGAGGCGATCAGCCTATTCAAAGTATTATAATTTCATCCCCAGACAAGACTCTTTTAATTGTCGTAGCTTTCCTTGTTATAATAGGTTTTTTAGCTATTTTTTCAGCTACAGCACCTAAATGTTTAGATGAAGGTGGTAATCCTGCTCAATTTTTGATAAAACAATTGATTTGTTTTGTTGTTGGCTTTTTCGGTTTGAAATTTTTTATGAATTATGATTATAAAAAACTTTCAGATTGGAATGTTATAATAATGTCAGCGATTTTGTTATCTTTATTCTTAGTTGATTTTACACCTTTAGGTGTTGTTGTAAACGGTGCAAAACGTTGGATTAATATTGCTGGTTTTCAATTACAACCTTCTGAGTTTGCAAAACCGGCTGTTGTTTTATTGTTGGCTAATGCTTTTAGGAAAGACGCTAATTTGTTTGACCAAAATAAATGGGTATGGGCATTTTTCCCAATAATTGCTATGGCAGGATTAATATTTATTCAGCCTAATTTGTCAATGGTAATATTGCTTGGAATGACTACTGTTGTTATGTATATGGCGGCAGGTGGCTCTATGAAGCTGTTTTTAAGTTGTGTTGGTACAATGTTTGTTACATTGGTAATCGGGCTTACGACAATCATTAAACCTTATCAGTTGCAGCGTATAAAAACTTGGAGACACCCTGAATCAGATCCATTGGGGGCTGGTTATAATATTATCCAATCTCTTATTGCTTTTGCATCAGGAGGTTTTAGTGGTGTCGGATACGGTGGCTCAATACAAAAATTATCATATTTGCCTGAATGTCATACTGACTTTATTTTTGCAATTATTGCAGAAGAATTAGGACTGGTTGGGTGTATTTTGGTAATAGGTCTATTTTTCACATTTATGCAAAGAGGTTTTGTAATTGCCGCAAGATGTCCTGATATGTATGGAAAATTGTTGGCTGTTGGGATTACTTTTTCTATTACATTCCAAGCATTTATGAATATGAGTGTAGCGAGTTCATTCTTACCGACAACTGGGGTTCCGTTACCATTTATCAGTTATGGCGG
>CALVEU010000131.1 GCA_944326635.1 Candidatus Gastranaerophilales bacterium
ATTCCTAACTCCTATATCCGATATGTCTCCTACAAATATAAGTATAAAATATATATAAGATAAAATCAAGTATTAATTTTTGTAACAAATTGGGTAATCTCTGAAATTAGATATTAATTATATATTTTATATATATGGCACGATGATATTAAGAGAGATCGTTTAAATAAAGAGAGACTATAAATTCCTATTCCTACCTTCCTAAAAGAAAATTTTACCTCCTTATATTTTAAGGAGGCTTTTTTTTTTGAAAAAAAATAACAGTCATAAATTTTAATGACTGTTATTTTTATAAAATGCTTAAATTATTTATTTCTGAGCATTTTCTTGTCTTTTTAATTTTCCTATTTCGTGGATTTTAATGAAGTTAGTACCACCTACTAGAAGTTCAGGAACTGAACCTGTAACTAATACTAAGTCCCCATCTTCTAATTTCATAGATTTCATTAAAAATTCATCCATTTGTTTTAAAGATTCTCTGTCAATTGAAGCATCAAAATCAACTACAAATGGGAAAACTCCACGATATAATTTGATATCTCTACAAATATGTTTGCAAGGGCAACAAGCAAAGATAGGAATGTTAAGTTTTCCTTCTGCAAGCATAGAAGCTGTAAAACCGCTTCCTGTAAGAGCTATAACTGCTTTTACATTCATTTTTCTAGCCATATCTGCAATAGACATACCGATAGCCATAGCTTGAGAGTCTTTTTCTTCTTCAATCATTTTGCGAGGGAATTTATTTTTTCTCATGAATGGAGATTCTTCAACGTTATCAGCAATTTTTTTCATCATAGCTACAGCTTCTACTGGATAAGCACCAGCAGCAGTTTCTCCAGATAGCATAATAGCATCTGTACCGTCTAAAATAGCATTTGCAACGTCAGAAGTTTCTGCACGTGTAGGAATTGGGTTTTCGATCATGCTATCTAACATTTGAGTTGCAACGATTACAACTTTTCTTTTTGTATTTGCTTTTCTAATAATAGTTTTTTGAACGATAGGTACTTTTTCGTTAGAAATTTCAATACCTAAATCACCTCTTGCAACCATTATACCGTCTGATACTTCAATAATTGCATCAATATTATTAACAGCTTGAGGTTTTTCAATTTTAGAAATAATTCTAGCAGTTGTATTGCCATGGCTGTGTAATAATTCTCTTAGTTTAACAACATCAGATGCTTCTCTTACAAATGATAGACCAAGGTAATCAATATCATTATGAGCTGCGAATTCAACAAATTTAATATCTCTTTCAGTTAAAACATCAAGGCTTCCTTGAGATCCTGGAATATTGATACCTTTTCTTTGTTTTAAAAGTCCATCAGTTAGAACTTCTGCAAAGATTACTTTGTCTTCAACTTTTTTTACTTCAAGTTGAATTTTACCGTCATCAATCATAATCATTTCGCCAGGAGTAACATCATCAGCCATTCCTTTATAGTCAACAGGTAAAATATCTCCTGTAATTTCTGGTTGGTGACGGAATTTTAAAATTTGTCCTTTTTTAATTTCAATAGATTCTGGTAAATTGCCAATTCTGATTTTTGGTCCTTGTAAATCAAGTAATACAGGTATTAATGTATTTTCTTCTTTTTCGATTTCTCTAATGTAAGATAAATTAGTTTTGTGCATTTCAACATCGCCATGTGATGAATTTAATCTGAACATGGTTACGCCGTTTTTAAAAAGCTCTCTAATTTTTTCTTTTGTAGATGTTGCTGGTCCTAGTGTTGCAACAATTTTCGTCATAGTGTAATTGTCCATATTTTTCCTTTCTATATTGGGTAAATTTATATAATTATAACAATCATGTTTACAAATATAAAAATGTACGTTATAATTTTACACAAAAAAGGTTTACTAGTAAACATGAGGAAGTAAGAAAATGAAAAAATTTGTTTCTGGGGTAATGGCGTTATGTTTATTAGCATTTAATGCTATACCTGCATTAGCTGCATCAATCGCAGATGTAAGCCAAAATTATTGGGCTAGCAAAGAAATTAATATTGTTGTTGATAACAATATTATGACTTTGTCTGGAAATCGTTTTAATCCTGAGGGTAATATGACCCGAGTTGAATTTGTGAACGCTTTATTAAAAGTATTATCTGATGAAAATTTAAATGTTACAATTTCTAACAAATTTAAAGATGTTCAATCTTCAAATCCAAATTATGAAAACATATTACGTTCACAACAATTAGGTCTTGTTTATGGTTATCCAGATGGGACTTTCAAACCTAATAATACAGTATTGAGGTCTGAAGCTCAGTCTGTAATCAGCCACATTACAAAAGATATGGATGCTGATACATCAGTTCTTAATCAATTCAAAGATGCAGCAGCAATTCCTGTTTGGGCTAAAAAAGTTTATGCTAAAACAATTAATTATGGTATCTATGTAAATTATCCTGATTCAAGAGAATTAAGACCAAATGATAATTTATCAAGAGCAGAAGCTGCTGTATTGTTAGCTAGACTAAAAGAAAAATTAGATTTAGTAAAACAAGAATATATTGGAACAACAAGAATTGAGCACCTTGATGTTACAAGAAAAGCACCAAATAATGAGGTTGCAATCAATAATATTCAAAGTACTATTAATCAAGGTAACGTATTAGTTGTTGCATTTGAAGATAAATTCAAATCTGAAGAGCACAAAGCAGGTGATATTGTTACATTTGTTGCTGACAAAGATATTTGTACAGAAGAAGGTACCCTTATAATTCCTGCAGGAACTAAATTTGTTGCTCAAATTAATGAAATTCAACCTCCAAAGAAATTCAATAAAAACGCAAGAGTTTATCCTCAATTAACAAAAATTGTTTTACCTAATGGTAAAGAATTAGCATTCAATGCGAAACCATTCTCAAAAGATTATTCTTTAAAAGAAGGTCCTTGGATGACTACAGGAAAATTATTATTGTGCACAGCTGCAGGTGCTGCAGTTGGTACTGGTGCAGGTGTTGGCTTTGCATTTATTCCAAGCCCAGCTAATATTGGAACCGGTGTTGCAATTGGTACTCCAGTAGGTGCTGCAGTTGGTTTAGTTACAGGGTTAGTTACTCCTGGTCTTCAATATCATGCAAAAGCTGGTGAAAACATTTATGTAATTTTACTTGATGATGCTGTTATTTCAAAATAATTAGTATTAGTAAGCTTTAAAAGAAAATAAGGGTTGATGAAATTCTCAATCCTTATTTTTTTAATAATTTTTATTAGTCCTATTTACTTAGATTAGTTATCAAGTTGGATATAGGAAATTTTTTCATAAAGTTTAAAATAAATATGTAAATTAATTTTTACGGATATTAGAATTATATGGGAGTATTTTATGAAAAATTTATGTATTTCTTTAGTGCTTATTGG
>CALVEU010000132.1 GCA_944326635.1 Candidatus Gastranaerophilales bacterium
CCCATTATAAAGCCTGTCAGCATTCTTGTAGCGTTTTTATTCAAGCCTTTTGTTTGTTCCATTATACTGTCATAACCTCTTTTTCTTTTTCAGCAACTGCTTTATCAATAATACCTGTGTATTTGTCTGTTAATTTCTGAATTTTATCTTGATTATCTTTCACTGTATCTTCTGGCAGATTTTCACTCTTTTCAAGTTTTTTCAAATCATCAGTCATATCACGACGAATATTTCTTACAGCAACTTTTGCATCTTCTCCGATTTTTTTCACATCTTTAACAATTTCTTTTCTTCTTTCTTCTGTTAAAGGAGGGAAAGGTAATCTGATACAAATTCCGTCACTATTAGGAGTAATACCAATTTCAGCTTTAATAATAGCTTTTTCAATTTCTTTTAAAGTTGTTTTGTCATAAGGAGTAATAACGAGAGTTGTACCATCTTGTACTGTAACTTGTGACATTTGTCTTAATGGAGTAGGTGCTCCATAATATTCTACAAGAACCTTATCCAAAATCATTGGATTAGCTCTTCCTGAACGAATAGAGCCAAATTCTCTGTGCAATTGAGTAATTGCTTTTTCCATTTTTTCTTCACCGAACAAAAACAGCTCATCTAAAGACATTTTTCTACCCTTTCTTTATAACTATTTAACTAATATACGTTCCAATTTCTTTATTATTTAATATATCTACTATTCCATTTTCAGCATCAAAATCAAATACTAAAATAGGAATATTATTTTGCTTACATAAAGCACAAGCAGATGTATCCATTACTTTTAAACCATTAATAATAATATCGTCATAAGTAATTTTTTCTAATTTTTTTGCATTTGGATTAGTTTTAGGATCATCAGTATATACACCATCAACGCCATTTTTAGCCATCAACATTGCTTCTGCATTAATCTCTGAGGCTCTTAATGCTGCTGCAGTATCTGTTGTAAAAAAAGGATTTCCAGTACCAGCTGCAAAAATTACAACTCTACCTTTTTCTAAATGTCTAATTGCTCTGTGTCTTATATAAGGTTCTGCGATTTGATTCATCGCAATAGCACTTTGAACTCTGCAAGGAATTTTCATTTGATTTAATGCACTTTGCAACGCAATAGCGTTCATTACAGTAGCAAGCATTCCTACATAATCTCCAGAAGCTTGATCCATGCCTAATTTTGCGCTATTTTTCATTCCACGAAAAATATTTCCACCGCCTACTACTACTGCAATTTCTGCACCTAATTCTCTAGCTTTTTGAATTTCTTCTGCAATTTTTTTGACAGGCTTTTGATCAATACCAAATTGTTGATCTCCAAGTAATGCCTCTCCACTTATTTTTAATAATATACGTTTATATTTCATGTCCCTAGGATACCTCTTTTTCCTTATACTAGCGCAAAGTCACAATAATGTAAAGTCAATTTATTAAATATCAAATGAATAAATACTAAGTTTTGTTAAGTTTGATATATTCCTAAAATCCAATAATATCAACACTTTCAAAAAAGATATATATTTTTTGTATAAAAAATAGCACTTTTTTATACAAAATTGTTTTTATAAAAATATACAGAAAAATATCCACATGAAGAAAAGGAGAATATATGGCTCGAGTATTAATTTCAATGCCTGAAGAATTTTTGCAAAAAATCGATCAAGTTGCAGATGGAGAAAACCGTTCACGAAGTGAATTGATTAGAGAAGCTTTACGAACTTACATATACAAACAAAAAGTTCGAGAGTCAACAACTTCTGCAAGAAACGCAGAATTGCTAGAATCGTTACTTGAGTAAACAAAAAAAGACCGTTGTACAAACGGTCTTTTTTTGTTTACTACCAATCAACACCTGCAGGCCATTTTTTCTTAATTTCATCTGGAGATTGATGTATATAATCCATATTATGAAATCTCAAGACCCAATTTCCACAAGATATACCTGCAATCCATCCATTTGAAGATGTTGGATCACAATATTTTGCTTGGTCAGTCCAACCTCTTTGAATATATCCGGGCCTTATAACATCATGTCTTACGGCATCAAAAGAAAATAAAAACAAATCTTTTCCTAAAGTATTTGGCCCCTTCTTACCGTTCAAATCAACAATAAAATCAGCATATGAATTCCCTAATAAAATACATTCACCAGAAACTAAATTAAAAGCTGGGATTTTTCGTGACAAATTATTTGCATCAAATGTCTCTTTAGTCAAAGTATAAACCTTATCCGCCATACATTCGTTATTACCATATGTATTATTTCCATCTACAAATGCTTGATTGACTTTTAAATAAGGTTTAACCATAGTATTATAAACGAAAACACCATTTGATGGAGAATCTCGATTTGGTTTTCCATCTGTAGAAGAAATTGTAACACCCGCCCAATCTTCAAATGTTCCATTATCATCTTGTGCCATGCGATAAGCATTATTCAACAAAGAATAAACCCTTAAGAAGCCAGTAACCCATTCTTTTTCTTGATGCTTTGCGACTAATGTTGGTAATGTAAGAGCTGCAACAATAGCTATAATTCCTAAAGTTATTAATACCTCTGCTAAAGTAAAAGCAAAAAAACTAACACCCATTTGGAAGGAATAAAATCTAGCTATAGCTAAAAATTTGCCCCCCCCCCGACTTGTTTTATATTATCATTTTGTTTCATTTTACACCCTCCAAAATACATAATAACACAATATTTATGTAAATTTATCTTAATAAAACAGCAAAAAAATATTTGATGTTTTTTTACAAATAGTGTACTATTAAGCAATGAGGTAATGTGTGTATGAAAAAAAACAAATATATTCTTCCACAAAAATCAAAATTAAAGCAAATTAAAATTAATGAAATAAATTTTACCTTACCTGACTTGAAGAATATAGAAGAATCAAAAGCTATAGCAATAGCGAAATGGCTTATGCATTGGATTGACAGTGACAAGTCAGTAAAGCCGAATACACTATTACCATCCAAACCTGAACTTGCATATATGTTAGGAGTAAGTATTGGTACAATCCAAAATTCACTAAGATATATTGAAGATATGGGATATGTCGAATCGAAACAATGCATCGGGACAATAATTCGTGATAGAAGTAATACTGATAGCTGTATCCGTAAGCTCACATCTAAAAGAGAACTTGCAATTAATGCTATAAAAAATTATATTTTAGAAAAAAAGTATACAATAGGACAATTTTTACCATCCTCAAGACAAATTTCATCACAAATCGGTTGTTCTTCTAATACAACA
>CALVEU010000133.1 GCA_944326635.1 Candidatus Gastranaerophilales bacterium
TTTTGCAACGATTGAAGTATTTAGCTCAACAGCTTTTCCATTTTGAATATTAAACAATTTTAAATCAGACATCGTTTAATCTCCTATAATAGCGTTTAATTGTTCGTCAACATTCAGACCATCTTTCGTTTTTTGAACAATGGAAAATAAACCTTTACCATTAGATTTACTTTCCCAAAGTTTGCCAATATTATTTTTTTCTCTCGTATCTGCATTATCAACAATATGTTGTCCTTTATACTCAACAACTAAAATTCTACCATCATTTAGCATTGCAACAAAATCAGGATAAAATTTATCAGTTGAAGTTGGCAACCAAAAAGAACTTCTGTGTCGTGCAACATTTCTTATCCAGAATTTAACATTTTTATTTCTATCTAGTGCTTGTGCACATTGAAATTCTTCTCCATTTTGCCCTCCATCAAACTGTGGTACACGGTTTGAACCAAGATAATGCTTTGTAAATTTATAACTTCCTCGGTAATACAACTCTCCATCATACATATTATCAAAAAACTCAAAGCCATTATCAAAATTTAATTCTATACGGGCTTCAGGACTTAAAAATGATAATTGAAATGATTGGGTTCTAGCTTTAGCAAAAGCATCATGTATTTTGGCTTTCAGCTTATTTGCCAATGCATATTTTGCAATCATGAGCTCTGAAATGCTAATATTTCTATTTTTAACCAAATAATCGACTACTTTTGTTAGCCAAGAAATCATTATACCTTGTGAAAAATACGAGTTTCTTAATTGAGCATCTAACCACTTAACTAAATGAGCTTCCGTCCAATTAGAAGTATCAACAAAAGACATTGCTAATTGGTCTTCTCCTGCGGGTGAATATCTTAAACAATTGTTATCAAGGTCAATCATAAAACCATTACCTTGTTTTGAAATTTTAAATTCTTCAGCTTCAAGTTTGTATGATGCATAATCTTCAAGATTCCAGTCAAAATCTTCAAAAACAACCTCCGCATCAGCAAACTCAAGTTGTCCTTGTACTTCAACCATCATACAAGGAACTTTAAATTTTTCTCCACTTTTAGCAGGACAAGGCTCATTAAGTGTTTGTTTGTAGTTTGCAAATTTAGTTTCTAACTCAAATACTTTTATGTCATCTAAATATGGTTTAATTTGTTCAATTTCTTCTTTACTGGTTTCTGCTGTAAAGCAAAGACTTTGTGATCCATCACTCTCTTTCTGCAAAGTAATTGTTTTTGGTAATACCTTTTGCTCGATAACAGTTTCTGGACTTAACACGATTTTGTTTTGAGATTTTACACCAAACAATCCAAAATCCGCTGGTTTTTGTTCCACAACAGCCAAAGCTTCTTCATCTGAAAATCCTTTATTTTCAAGTTTTTTAACAATACATTCGGTTGAATCTCCAAACTTTGCAGACAATACATATGCATAAGCCTTGTTTAAAGCCGAAATTTTACGACTTTTTGCATATGGCATACGCATAACTCGACCTAATAACTGTTCAACCGCTGTATCACTATGTACGTTTGCTAAAGAACATAAAACATACGCAAAAGAACAATCCCAACCTTCTTTTAATGCTTGCACAGTAATAATATATCTAATAGGACAGTTTGCATCAAAAACATTTATCCCATCAAGTTCTTTTTGCTCACCTGTTGCAATCGCAATTTCATTTTCAGAAATGTTTTGCACTTCTACTAAATGTTTTTTTAATACCTCTACATTTACTTCACCATTTTTATCTTGTGCTTGAAACAACAAAATCGGTCGTACATAATCTTTTTCATATTCTGCAGCTTTTTCTAACTCGGCTCTTTTAGCAATAGCTTCTGTTACAGCGAATTCCCAATTGTTATGTTCCGTCAACACAATTGGAAGTTTTATCATTTCTTCTTCTTTGAGTTCCGTGGCTCTAACATTGTATAAAGTATTGTTTTTCAAACGTGGAGTTGCCGTAAATTCAATAATGGCCGAAGGATTAATACGTCCTTGCATTTCTGCACTTAAATTCGTAACAGCATTGTGTGCTTCATCAATAATCATAATCGGTCGATGAAAATATAGCAAATTTGCAAAAGAAAACTTTAATTTTCCGTTTTCATCTTTTTCCATACCTTCTGTTGCAGTTATATGTGAAAAATGTGGTTCAAAGTTTTCGTTATGTTTATAAACATTATACTTTGATGTATCTTTTTTACTAAAGGCTTGTATGGTAGATACAACAATACACAAATTTTGCTCAATATCACTTTCTCGTATATTAAACTTTTCATCAATATCAAAAACTTTTACCTTAGAATTAAATTGCTCATCCAAAGCTTCTCTATATGGATGACGAGGATTTTTCAGAGCTTCTGAAGTTTGTTTCCTAATAGTATCAGACGGACAAAACCACAAAACAAACGGAAAGTCTTTCTCCAACCAAGTTTCAGAAGCTATTTTAATTGAATGAGCTGCTAAAATAGTCTTTCCACCACCTGTTGGTACTTTTAAACATATTCTGGGGGTATTCGGTATGCTATCCCAAACAATATAATCCGATGCAAGTTTAGACAATCTATTTTTAATTTCTGGTTCAGAAGTAATCCGTTCAAATGCATTTTTTGCACCGCATATACGAGCTGTTTCAAAAAACTTTTGTAATACATTAAGGGTATTAATTTGATATTGTTTCAATTGCATCGTTATTTATCCTTTTTATCGCAAAAACGCATAAATTTTTCTAATAAATCAATCATATCTTTAGGAATAACAATATTATCAGTGTCTTTTATTTCATGTCTTCCAAAAAATTCTTTTGCGAGTTCAAGTTTTAATTCTCTCGCTGTTTTACTACCTTCCGGAATATTTTGTTTTGCTTCTCTTTCTGATTCCACAAAATCAATATTTTTAAGGTAAGGATCAACATTAGCTATTTTAATTTCAAAATCTCTAAGTAAAATTTCTTGGTTTCTTCTCTTTCGCGCTTCAATAGCTGTATAGAAAGCTGGTAATAACAGAACCACTGCTATTGGTAAACGTGTTAAGACTGTCCACCAAGAAAACTCACCTTCACTACACATTTCAACAATTAAAGCCGCCACCATTACCGCTGAAGCAGCGCAAAACAACCAAAAAGAGACCCAAAATAAGTTGTTCGCCTTTTTATGCTCTTCATCTGCATAGAAAGTA
>CALVEU010000134.1 GCA_944326635.1 Candidatus Gastranaerophilales bacterium
CTAGGAGGAGATGACTTCGATAATGCAATTATAGACTACCTTGTAAGTGAATTCAAAAAATCAAATGGAATTGATTTAAAAACAGATAAAATGGCAATGCAAAGATTAAAAGAAGCAGCTGAAAAAGCAAAAATTGAATTATCAGGTGTTCAACAAACACAAATCAATTTACCATTTATTACAGCTGATAGCACAGGACCAAAACACTTAGATGTTACATTAACAAGAGCTAAATTCGAAGAATTAATTCATGATTTAGTAGAAGCAACTGCAGGACCAGTTAACCAAGCAATGAAAGATGCTGGATTAACACCAAATGATATTCATAAAGTATTATTAGTTGGAGGTTCTACAAGAGTTCCAGCTGTTCAAGAAGCAGTAAAAAGAATAACAGGAAAAGATGCTGATAAAGGAATAAACCCAGATGAATGTGTAGCAATCGGTGCAGCAATCCAAGGTGGAGTTTTATCAGGAGATGTTAAAGACTTAGTATTATTAGATGTAACACCATTATCATTAGGTATTGAAACATATGGTGGAGTATTTACAAAATTAATTGAAAGAAATACAACAATACCAACTAAAAAATCACAAATATTCTCAACAGCAGCAGATGGTCAAACATCAGTTGAAGTTCACGTATTACAAGGTGAAAGAGAAATGGCTGCATATAACAAAACATTAGGAAGATTTCAATTAACAGGAATTCCAGCAGCACCAAGAGGAGTACCTCAAATTGAAGTAACATTTGATATAGATGCAAACGGAATTGTTCACGTATCTGCAAAAGATATGGCAACAGGAAATGAACAAAATGTTTCAATCACAGCTTCAACTAACCTTACAGATGAAGATATAGATAAAGCTGTAAAAGATGCTGAAGCACATGCAGAAGAAGATAAAAAGAGAAAAGAAGAAATCGAAGTTAAAAATAATGCTGAAAGTTTAATCTATAACAGTGAAAAAACATTAAAAGACTTAGGAGATAAAATAAGCGGAGAAGAAAAAGCAAAAGTTGAAACTGAAATAGATAATACTAAAAAAGCATTAGAAACAAACGATACAGCAAAAATCAAAGAAGCAACAGAAAAACTAACAAAAGTATTCTATGATATGTCAGAACAATTATATAAAAATGCAAATCCAAATGGTGCTCAAGGAGCAGGAGTTGACCCAAATGCAGCAAATAATGCACAAGAAGGAACAGACAATAATGCAAATGGAAATGATGGAAATGTATATGATGCAGATTACAAAGTAGAAGACGATGGAGATAAAAAATAGAAAACAGGGATTAGGGGACGGTCCTAAAAATCCCTAAAAGCAGGGATTTTTAGGACCGTCCCTTAATCCCGGCATTCCTAAGGAGGAAAAGTAATGGCAGCAAAAAGAGATTATTATGAAGTTTTAGGAGTAAATAAAAATGCAACTGATGAAGAACTAAAAAAAGCATACCGTAAACTTGCAAAAAAATATCATCCAGATGCAAATCCAGATAATAAAAAAGAAGCTGAGGAAAAATTTAAAGAAGTAAATGAAGCATATGAAACATTATCTGACCCACAAAAAAGAAGAATGTACGACCAATTTGGACACAATGGACCACAAGGTTTTGGCGGAGGTAGCGGTCAAGGACCATTTGGTCAAGGCGGATATTATTCATATAGTAGTTCAGGCTTTGATGGATTTGATGATTTTGGAGATTTAGGAGATATTTTTTCTTCAATTTTTGGTGGAGGTTTTGGAGGTAGAAGTTCTAGTAGGAAACAAAACGGACCAAGAAAAGGTGCAGATTTAAATTTAAGAATGGAAATTACTTTTGAACAAGCATTTTCAGGAGTAGAAAAAGAGATAACTGTTACAAGAAACGAAACATGTGATAACTGTCATGGTACAGGAGCAAAGCCAGGTACATCAGTTACAAAATGTACAACATGTAATGGTACAGGTCAAGTTACTCAAGTTCAAAATACAATACTTGGACAAATGCAAACAAGAAGAACTTGTACAGTTTGCCATGGTACAGGTGAAATAATAAAAGAACCTTGCGAAGTTTGTCATGGAAATGGTACAGTACGTAAACAACCAAGAATTAAAGTAAAAATACCAGCAGGAATAGATGATAATCAGACAGTAGTATTAAGAGGAGAAGGTGAACCTGGAGAAAAAGGCGGACCAAAAGGTGATTTATATATTACGGTTAGAATAAAGAGACATAGTATCTTTACGAGAAGTGGAAATAATGTTACATGTGAAGTACCGATTACAATTACACAAGCAACATTAGGTGCAGATTTAGAGATACCTATGGTAGATGGAACAAAAGTAACATATAAAATACCTGATGGAACTCAGACAGGAACAAAGTTTGTGATTAAAAACAAAGGATTCAAGTCTGTTAATTCAAGTAGCACAGGAGATTTTGTATTTACTGTTAAAGTACAAACTCCTAAGAAACTAACAAAAGAACAACGTGAATTGTTAGTTCAATTGGCTAAGACTATGAATGAACAGCCACCAATTAAGAAACGTGGATTTTTTGGTTAGATAAATTAAAAAAGTTAGTAAATTTTAGTCTAGTAGGAACAAGGCTATAAGTTTACTAACTTTTTTAGATATAATATTTTTAATAAAAACAATGGAAAATGGTGAAAAGAACTGAAACAATTTACGTATAATGATTATTTACAATATAGATTATTAGAAGCTATAGAAAAAAGTAAGTCAAGAAAAATATTAAATTATTAGAAAATATAATTAAGTTTATTTACAATAAAAAGTTAGGCAAAAACTATACTGATAAATTAGTAAAAGAAATAGCAAAAAAGTCGCAAAAAAAGAAAGGAGAGAATGATATGATATTAGAAATGATTGAAAATGAAAATAAGGCATTGATAAGAAAAGGTAGAAGAGAAGGAAGAAGAGAAACTTTAAAATATATAGCTAAAAGAATGCTAAATGAAAAAGTGGACATTGATTTTATAATGAGAATTACCGGATTAACAAAAGAACAAATTTTAAAATAAATTAATAATTGAAAAAACAGCTCCAAGAGATTTAACTAAAAACTAATCTTTTGGAGCATCAAATATTATAACTACAAATTTTCCAAACTTTCCAAAGC
>CALVEU010000135.1 GCA_944326635.1 Candidatus Gastranaerophilales bacterium
CAGTTTTTAAAGATAAGTTATAATATTATGCGTAAAAATGAAAGAGTTTTTTTAGGTGTAACCGCTGTAATAATGGTCGCAGTTTGTTGCGTTTTAGGTTTGAGAATGTTATATCATAGTGATGAAAATGTTTCAGGACCTTTAACTCCTATCCCAGAAGCTAAAATTCCGAAAGAAACTGATTCGAAACCTACAGAAGTTGCAAAAACTGTTGAAAAAGTTTATGTAAATGTCTTTTTTATAGGGCAAAATTCTAATAAAGAAGAAGTCTATAGAGCTGTTAATAGAGAATATGATAAGGATGTAGATGGTTCAAAATTAAAATTTGCGATAAATGCTTTAGTTTCAGGTCCTACTGCTTATGAAAAATCAAAGGGTGTATATTCTGAAATTCCTGCTGGTACTAGAATTATAGCTATTAATGAAGCTTCTGATAAAGTTGTAATTAATCTTAATTCTGCATTTGAAACCGGTGGTGGAACTGATAGTTTGTATAAAAGATTAAATCAGCTAATAAAAACGGCAAAAAGAAATACAAATAAGCCTGTATATCTTTATATTGAAGGTAATCAAGCAGAAGTGATAGGCGGTGAGGGGATTATGATTACTCAACCGTTGAATGAAAATTCTTTGGATGGTTAAAAAATAATGGCAGAAAAAGATTTAGATTATTACCTCAATTTAGATTGGACATTAATTGAAGGAATTGATAAAGATTTTGATGGAAATTCTTATCATTACATTGAAATAAAAGAAATTCCAAGTTTTTTGTTTTGTGCTAAAACTGCTGAAAAGGCTAGAGAAAGATATAAACAGCAGTTAAAGTGGACTTTGCAGGTTATGTTAGAAAGGGGAGAACATATTATAGAGCCTGGTGAAGATGATGATGAAATTGATTGGGAAAGTATTTGTCCATAATTTTCGGTTGAAAAGTTTATAAGTATTTGTTATAATAATTATAATATTTATGAATTATTGGAGTTATAGTTATGAAAAAAGCTTTTACATTGGCTGAGGTTTTGGTCACAATTGGTATACTTGGTGTAGTTGCTGCTATGACAATGCCTACTTTAATTGGAAAACAGCGAAATAAAGCTCTAGAAGCGCAATTTAAGAAAGCCCATTCTTTGGTGGCACAAGTTATAACTCAAATGAGCAGTGAAAATATCGATCTTGCTAAAATTTATTGTTATAATTATAGAGATAGAGATGAGCGTATATTTATAAAAGATTTTGCGAAATATGTACAAGTGGTAAAAAGTGAATATGGTAGTACAGCTGATTTAACTAAATTAGGTTATGAAAATTCTAACTTCTATCAATCAGCTCCTGGACATGAACTATTTAACTCAGATTCACATGATAACGGTGCAATTATTTTAAGTAATGGTATGATGGTCGCATCTAGTGGATGTTGGTGGACTGATGGTGGTGTCGGATTAGACTTTGTTGTGGATACAAATGGGACAAAAGGCCCAAATAAATTTGGGTATGATCTTTTTTATTTTCAGTTGGATAAAAATAATAAGTTACATCCTGATGCTGGCGATTATTTATTTGCAACAACTGATGATCAAAAGTTAGCTTGTTGTAATTTTAAATCTGCGAATACCTGTAAAGTGCCTCAAGATACTGGTGTATCTTGTGCACAATATGCTTTAACTGACACTTGGCCTCATGATGACGGGAAAAGATATTGGGATATGCTTCCTTAGTTTTTATAAACTTCAGCATATTTAGGGTTAACTGCCAACCATTTAAATGTTTGTTAATAAGTTGTTGGAATATTTATTACGAATGTTCCACCGTAACGTCCGCGAGAAAAAGCTAGATAACCTTCTTTTGCTAAGTTATGGAAAGCTTTTCTTATTGTATTTGGACTTAGGTCAAGTTGTTGTGATAATTCTATGATTGAAGGTAGTTTTTGCCCAATTTCGTAATTTTCGGCAATCATCTTCTTAATATGATTTTGAGTTTTTTCATAGTAATAAAATGCTGTTTCAGCAGCTGGTGCGAATATAGATGTTTCTTTTTTCATTGGAATATTTTTATCATTTGGCATTTTTATTACAGTTGTTCCGTAACGCCCTCTTCTAGCTAAGAGAATTCCATTACTTATTAAACTTTTTAATGCATCATGTATAGTTTTTATGCTTACTGATAATTCTTTAGAAAGTTCAGAATGGGCAGGAATTTTATCTCCAACTTTTAAGTTTTTTGTAATAAAATCTTTTAAATCATCTTCTACTTTTTTTACAAGAGTATTGTTTTCATCAATTGAATCTTGAACTGTAAAGTCTAAAGATTTTATTATCCAACCTGATTCATTTGATTTTTTGAATTTGTGTTCAAGTATATTTATCGTCCCAAGATATTCTAGAGCAAGTCTAGTTGTATTTGATGAACAACCTATTTGTGAAGATATTTGTCTAGATGATGGTAAAAATTGTCCTATTGAATATTTTTTTTCTAAAATATAATTTTTTATAGCATTAATTGCAAGTTCTCTTTTAGATGTGAGTTTTCTAATGCAACTATCTGTATTGTTTCTGTCTCGAATTATTGTGCCGATACATTGTTTAGATTCTACATAACCCATATCTTCAATGTATCTTAATGAATTTTGAATGGTTCCGATACTTACACCTAACATATAAGCAAGTTCTGGTTTTGAGGGTAATAGTGTGTTTGGTTTTACTGATTGGTCACTGTCAATCCAATGCATAAGCCATTTTGCAATAGCAATAGCTTTTGATTCTGTTATATTCTTCAAGTCAGGTAAAGCAAAATTTATTTCACTAATTTTTATTTGTTTTAATTTTGATTTTTGTGGAAGAATATATTTGATGTTTTTCATACACATATACCTCATTGCTAATAGTACACTATTTGTAAAAAAACATCAAATATTTTTTTGCTAGTTTGTGAAGAAAATTTAAATAATACTAAAAAAGAAACCCCCGAATAACTATTTGGGGGGTTTCTTAGAGAAATTTATTCCAGTA
>CALVEU010000136.1 GCA_944326635.1 Candidatus Gastranaerophilales bacterium
ATAGAAATAGTATCTTCAACTGAAGGTTCTCCTACTAATACAGGTTGAAATCTTCTTTCTAAAGCTGGATCTTTCTCAATATATTTTCTATATTCGTTAACAGTTGTAGCGCCAATAGTCCTCAATACTCCACGAGCAAGCATAGGTTTTAAAAGATTACCTGCATCCATTGAGCCTTCTGTTGCTCCTGCACCAACCACCGTATGCAATTCATCAATAAACATTACGATTTCGCCATTTGAATCTTCAACCTCTTTCAATACAGCTTTCAATCGTTCCTCAAATTCACCTTTATATTTGGCACCTGCAACCAATGCACCCATATCAAGTGAAACTAATTTTACATCTTTTAAACTTTCAGGAACATCTCCTCGTACAATACGTTGAGCTAAACCTTCTACGATTGCTGTTTTTCCAACACCTGGTTCGCCTATCAATACAGGGTTATTTTTTGTTCTTCTATTTAAGACCTGAATTATACGTCTAACTTCTTCATCACGACCGATTACAGGATCAAGTTTACCTTTTCTTGCTAGCATTGTTAAATCTGTTGAGAATTTTTCCAATGCCTTCATATTTTCTTCTGCATTTTTATTATCCACTTTTTTATTACCTCTAATTTTTTTCATTACATTCAAAACTTTATTAGTATCAACATTGTAATTTCTTAATAACAATTGAATAGGACTATTATCAAGTTTCGTCATAGCTAATAAAATAGACTCTGCGCTAATATATTCATCTTTGAATTCCTCAGCTGTCTGACCTGCAATATCCAAAAGCTGATATGTCTTAGCAGATAAAAATACCTGACCAGAAGGTGGTTCTGCTATTGTAGGAAATGATTTTATTACAGAAATAATCTTATCAATAAAACCTTGATTTAATAATTTTAACTCTGTTAAATAATCCTTAATTGCACCGCTGTCTTTAATCATGGCAAGCATAATATGCTCTGGCTGCATCTCTGAATTTTTATTAGCCTGCATAATTGCACCAGCGGAATTCAATAACTCTTGCGAGTAGTTAGTAAATTTGTTAAAATCTGGCATAATATTAACTCCATTTCAAATAACTTATACATTCATTTTAACGTTATTTTTGAAAAAGTCATTGAAATTAATCTTTAATTAATTATTTTATCTATATTGACAAAATCAAAAAATTAATAAATAATAATAAAAAAAAGATGGAGGTTGAAAAATGTTTAGTCAAGAAGCTTTAAGAGTGCCCCCCCCCCGCGAAACCTTTGTATAGAGAGGAAAAGGAAGAAAAGTATTTACTTTTTTAATAAAACCTGCTATTATAGTGATATAAAGCATCACAATTATTGCACAGGTTTTACCCTTGCGGAAGTCTTAATTACACTTGGTATTATTGGCATTATTGCAGCATTAACAATGCCAACATTGATAGCTAATTATCAAAAGAAAAGAACTGTTACACAGTTAAAAGCAACATATTCCATTTTAAATCAGGCTTTTGAAGCTGCAAAAGCAGATTATGGAGACATGGATAACTGGGATATGGATAGCTACAAAGGTCAAACAACCGGAGGTAAAGAATTATTCAAATCATTTACTGAAAAATATTTTCTGCCATACATAAAACCTGTTAAAAATTATGGGATTACAAAATTTTCTAATATTGGATATGAGCAAATATATTACCTTAATAAAAATATAGATTCAAACTCCTTAAACAGCCAAAAATATATAATTTCATTAGCAAATGGATCAATTGTTGGACTTTCCTTAGATACACACTGTGATGAATACAAAGAAGATAGTGATGGAAACAAGATTTGTACTTCCGGACATTATTATACTTTTATATATATAATTGTTGATATTAACGGAATAAAAAAACCTAACACTATTGGAAAAGATATTTTCGTAATGAGCATGTCCTCAAACAAATTTGGTTTTTACAGATATCCGAGCAGCGAAAATAAGCGAGATATATTACTTCAATACTGTAGCAAAAACAGTATTGAAAATAGACACTGCGGCAGATTAATACAATATGACGGATGGGAAATTAAATATGATTGGTAGAACTTTTACTATCAAAAGAAGTTAATAAAGCAACAGGAATGAATCCGAGAGATATACCACCAAAATACAATAAAGGAACAGCAATTATTGTCAATAATACTGCATTAAATGAATTAAAAATACCTTTTGCATGAATCACTGATAATGCAATAATTACGCCATAGAATATAGCCATCAAAGGCCCATATAACATACCCAAGCTTGCTCCATCTGCAAAAGTTTTAGCTTCAGGATGCAAAACAGCAATTATAATTCCGCAAATTAACCCTGCTATCATTGCTCCAAATATAGAATAAAACAAATAAAATCCAAATACTTCAATCCCAGAACGCTTTACTGACAAATCAAACAAATTTTTAAACATATTTTATTATTTAACCTCCTGTAAAAGTTCTGTTGATTTAAACTTTTGAGAAGAATGCAAACTAATATACTCTTTTAATAAATCAAAACACACACTACAAACTTTTTCATTAGCTTTTTCATCATATTCTGATTTAGCGTCAAAATCTGATTCAAGACAATAAATTAAAAAATCTCGTAACTTATAATGCATAATATTATGAATATTATATTTTTCATTACATTTTGCACACACAATACCACCCATTTGAGCAGAAAAAAACATATTTTCTTCTTTTATGTTATGTCCACAACAAAGACAGGTATCAAATTCCAGCCCTAGGCCAGAAATCAACATCATCTTTAACTGAAATTTAATCACTGCTATCATGATTTCTACAATATCAACTGCATTAGAAATCTTATCTAAAGCCTTATATAATAAATCATAAACTTCATTAGAACAAGGGTCATCTTCTACTCCAAAATTGCTGACGACTTCTGATACATACATTGAATAAAAAATTTTATCCATATTTTGACGGGTTTTATGAAAAGTATTTAAAGCCTCTGCTTGACAAATTATATCTAAATTT
>CALVEU010000137.1 GCA_944326635.1 Candidatus Gastranaerophilales bacterium
ATTCACAATTTATTGCACATTCAAGCAAAGTTACAAATGATTATTATAACTGGTTAAAAAAGAAAAATGAAGCATTTAGCGGACTTCAATTTGTTTATGATCCGGTAAATTATCAATGTGGAGAAACCGATTTTACAATCATTTTATCGGGGAATTAATATTCCCCGTTTTTTGTGCCTGTAGCTCAGCTGGATAGAGCGTTTCCCTCCGAAGGAAAAGGTCGTGCGTTCGAATCGCATCAGGCATAAAAAAGGTCAATGTCTCAGTAGATATTGACCTTTTTTTATCTGATTGATAGAGTATTAGAATGCCATGAGCGTTCGAGCGAAATTTTTGCAGAGGGCGGAAAGATTTTATTTAAGCAATTTTTATTGCTATAATAAAATCTGGAGTCCCGTTTAACGCAAAAATTTCAAGACAATCGCATCAGGCACGATTTCTATATCCACAAGAATCCGTTTCAATATAACGATTAATAGTCTTTAATTTTAAATCTAAATCTTGTCTTGTTGCACTTATCTTATTCGGATAAATTTCATACATTTTTTTATGATAATCATCTGTAAGATTTGGCATTACAACATTTGCACCACTTTTTAATGCGAGTAATCTTCCATCAGCTCGTAATGATTCCATTGCAGTAGTTGCAGGGATATTTATATCCTTTAATAAAATTCGTGTTATAGCCATGACCTTAATTGCTAAATCCAAATTTCCTGTATTTGCATTTTTTAAAGGAGTATCAGGATGAGGGATAAATGGTCCAATACCTACCATATCTGCATTTAATTCTTTGAAAAAGAAAATATCATCAGCTAAAGATTCAATAGTCTGCTCAGGCAAACCTGCAAGACAACCAGTCCCCGTTTCATAACCCAATTTTTTCAAATCATAAAGACAACGCATACGATTATCAAAATCAGCATAAGGATGCATTTTTTTATACAAATTTTTATCAGTAGTTTCTATCCTTAATAAATACCTATCTGCACCTGCATCTTTAAATGCTTTATAATCTTCAAAACTTCTTTCTCCAATACTTAATGTCAAAGCAACACCAAGATTTTTTATTTCAGATATTATTTCACACATCAATTTTGTATTAAAGAAATCATCTTCACCTGATTGAAGAACAATAGTTTTAAATCCGTCAGCAACACCTTTTTTAGCAATATCTAAAATATCATTTTTAGATAATCTGTAACGTTTGACATGTTTATTTGAAGATTGTAATCCACAATAAAGACAATTGCATTTACAAATATTTGAAAATTCAATCAACCCTCTTAAATGAACACCATCACCTACATATTTTTTACGCACTGCATCAGCTTCTTTAAAAATATCAGTGTCAGGAGATTTTAATATTTTAACAATTTCTTTCTTAGATAAATTCATAAAAAAATTATATCACATCTATGAATTCATGAACTTTTATATTATAATAAATATGGTTGACAGCCGGTTTTGAATAAAATCGAAAAAGTATATGGCTTCGTAGCTCAGCAGGATAGAGCAGCGGTTTCCTAAACCGAAGATCGCGCGTTCGAATCGCGCCGGGGCCATGTATTTTTTTATTTTGCATTTAAAATATTAAAACAGCAAACAAGGCAAATAATATCAAAGGAATATTGTAATGCAAGAAAGTTGGGATACAAGTATCTTTAATATGCTCATGTTGCCCATCGATATTTAACCCAGCAGTAGGTCCTAAAGTTGTACCTGAAGCAGGAGATCCTGCATCACCTAAAGCTGCTGCAGCTGCAAATACAACAATTGCTTCCATAGGATTAAATCCTAGGTGAATAAATATCGGAACAAATAGAACCGCTAATATCGGAATTGTACCAAAAGATGTGCCTATTCCAATTGTAATAAACAAACCAACAATCAACATTAAAAAAGCAGCCAACAATTTTGAACCCATCATAAAAGGAATCAACCCATTAACTAAAGCATCAATACCGCCAGTTGATTTTAAAACACCTGCAAAACCTGCAGCAACAAGCATTACAAAAGCTACATACCCCATTAATCCAATACCTTCATTGATCAAAATATCCATTTTTTCAGGATTAATAGCCCTTGTCCCAAAAATTATTGTCAAACCAATTAAAGCACCTAAAGGCAGAGATTTTGTCCACAATTGGACTACTAAAGTGGCAATTGCTGCAAGTAGCGTTATATAATGGCTTCCAGTAAATCTTAGGGAACGACGTCTTTCTTCTCGAAATTGGATATTTTCATATTCTCTAGGTTTTCGATAAGATACAAATACTGCCCACAAAAGTCCGCACAACAAGCCTAAGCCCAAAATCCAAACAGATTGCCATACATCATTTACAGATACTCTCATTCCATTTAATGTCATATTATCTGCTAGAAGCCTTTGAAATATAAGACCAAATCCTGCAGGAAATACAATATAAGGAGTTACAAGACCAAATGCCAAAGCACATGCAACTGCACGTCTATCTAATTTCAATTTATTCATTACATAAATTAAAGGTGGAATAATTACAGGGATAAATGCAATATGTACTGGTATCAAGTTTTGAGATGCACAAGCTAGTAAGGTAAGAATTAAAAGCAATATGAATTTATTATTTTTAATCAACAATGAAATTCTTTTAGCCAAAACATCAGCAAGACCAGTATGCGCCATAGCCGCAGCAAAAGTTCCAAGCAAAATATAACTCAAAGCAGTTTCACTGTTTTGTCCCATACCTCCTATAAAAACATCCATAATCTGTCCTGCATGCATTCCGGCAATTTTACCTGCAACAATTGCAGATACTAACAATGCAAGCAAAACATTTACTCGGCACAAACAAAGCACACATAATAATATTACTGATACTATTATTGGGTTAAATAATAAATCCATAAATATATAATTTTTCCTTTTTTATTTAG
>CALVEU010000138.1 GCA_944326635.1 Candidatus Gastranaerophilales bacterium
ATTAAATATATATTTATCGTAAATTGTGATTTTAGGAAATAATTTCATTATAGGGCAAAATCCTTTCCTAAATAAAACTCTTTTGCTACAGGGTCATTAGCAACATCAATACTCTTACCTTGAATCTTAATTTTTCCATCAAAGATTACATAAGCTCTGTCTGTAATTGATAATGTTGCTTTAGGGTTGTGGTCTGTAATTAATACCCCAAGACCTTTTTCTTTTGAAATCTTTTTAATATTATCTTTAATATCACCGATAGCAATAGGGTCAATCCCAGCAAAAGGCTCGTCCAAAAGCATAAAGTCAGGACTTGCAGCCAATGCTCTTGCAATTTCTACCCTTCTTCTTTCTCCTCCGGATAGTGATACTGCTGCGTATGAACGTAATTTTAAAATTCCGAATTCAGTTAAAAGTTCTTCTAATTTACGTTTTTTCTCGTTTACAGTTAATTTATCGTTCATTTCTAAAACGAGTTTTATATTATCTTCTACAGACAATTTTCTGAAAATAGAGGCTTCTTGAGGAAGATATCCAATACCTGCTTTTGCTCTTTCATTCATAGGCCAACAAGAAATATCTTCTCCATCTAGGAAGATATGTCCTTTATTTGGTTTTACAAGTCCTACGACCATATAAAATGTTGTCGTTTTTCCTGCTCCGTTAGGTCCTAATAAACAAACAACTTCTCCTTTGTTTATATCAAAAGAAACGTCATTTACAACGCTTCTGTCACCGTATATTTTAATCAGATTTTTAGCTTCAATCCTCATTGCATACCCCTTCTATTCTTACAAACATTTTACTTGAAAAATGTTTATATTGCAATTTTTCGAGTATTAAAATAAGTTATATTAACAATTGTAAATATATATATTTGATATATGTTTAGGATATCTAGACATGTGGAATACATAAAATATAAACCATTTTCTTTTTCTTTATTTTCTCCTACACACACATTAACCTTTTACCAAATATGAGATTGGCCGTGAACAACGGCTATTTTTATGAACAATATGAATATGAAAATTTAATAACCCGCAGGCAAAAGTCATAGTCGCGGATTACAGGCAGGCACAACTACTCCGTTTATCATTGTGTCTGCCTGATGTTTTAGTACATTCCTATTATATTTCTTACTTCTGTTAATACTTTGCGAGCTTCTGTACGTGCTTTTTCAGAGCCTTCTTGAATTATTTTTTGAACTTCTTCAGGATGTGCTTCGTAGTAACGTCTTTTTTCTCTGATTGGTGCAAATTTTTCATTAATTAATTTGCCTAATTGTCTTTTACAATCTGCACAACCTCTTAGGCCTTTTTCACATTCGCATTTTACAGTTTCTATTTCATTTTCTTCTGCGAATATTTTCCAATATTTAAATGCTACTTCACAGTCATCAGGGTGACCTGGGTCATCTTTTCTCATTCTGCTGCGGTCAGTAATTGCTGTCATTATTTTTTTAGCAGTTACTTCTTCTGTATCAGATATTTTAATATCGTTTTGGAAAGATTTCCCCATTTTGTTTCCGTCAAGTCCGCAAATTAATGAGCAGTGATTTAATAGGGGTTTTGCTTCTTTAAAGAAATCTGTTTTGTAAATGTTATTGAAGCGTCTTGCAATATCTCTTGTAATTTCGATGTGAGCAACTTGATCTATACCTACAGGAACTGCTGTAGCATTAAACATCATAATATCAGCACTCATTAATACAGGATATCCCATTAAGCCATAGCTAATTTGTGAATTAGCTCCTTCTTTAGTGCGTAATATTTTTGCCATATCTTTTAAAGTCGGATCACGTTCTACCCAATTTTGAGGTGTTGCCATACTTAGATATATATTTAATTCTGCAATTTCCGGAACAAGTGATTGGACGTAAATAGTCGCTTTATCCGGATCTATACCGGATGCAAGCCAGTCTATGACAACATCAGTAACATCTTGTTTCATTGTTTCTGTTTTATCGTACTTTGTTGTGAGAGCGTGCCAGTCAGCCACAAAGAAGAAACTTTCATATTTTTCCTGTAGCTGCACCAAATTTTGGATAACACCGAGGTAGTGTCCGAGGTGGAGTTTACCTGTTGATCTCATACCTGTTACGATTCTTTGTGTCATAACATAACCTTTCTTTTTTCGAGAACTATTATAACAGAAAGATATTTAATAAAAAATTTTTTATCAATAATTATTTTGATATCTTGAATTGTTAATAAATGTAACAAAAAATATGCTTTGTGAAATTGGGTATTTTTAAAATACTTTATATGTATAAGAGAGAATAAAAAACATAAGGAGAGATGAGATGACTTTTTTAGCAATTGATGCACAGAAAAATTTATTCACGTTGCAGAAAAGCCAACTGCAATTCGAACAAACATTGGTAATGAGCAGAGCAAACTATATTACAAAACAAATGGGTTATCGTGCTCAGGAGCTTGAACAGTATGATACAGATCCGGATGATGATCCAACATATATCCAGTTACAGCAAGAGGAATCATATCTTGAAACAAGACAGGATTCTTTAGACTCACAAATAAGCTTACTTGAAAATGAAATTTCAAGCTTAAAGAACCTTGTAACAAGCAACATTAAATCTTCTTGCACATTAAATCTTATAGGCAGCTAAGTTTATCTTAGATGCTTAGAGTCCGCTAATTCGACAGTATTAAGCATTAATGATGCTATTGTCATTGGA
Organism: Candidatus Gastranaerophilales bacterium; assembly: GCA_944326635.1. Taxonomy (GTDB): domain Bacteria; phylum Cyanobacteriota; class Vampirovibrionia; order Gastranaerophilales; family Gastranaerophilaceae; genus Stercorousia. The sequence continues at coordinate 2,702 of CALVEU010000138.1, forward strand.
CCAACTCCACCAGGTACAGGTGAAATATATGCGGCGATTTTTGAAGCACTTGCAAAATCAACGTCGCCGCAGATTTTTCCGTTAACATCTTTAAAAATACCTACATCTACGACTACACAATCAGATTTTAATATTTTTTCCCCTATAATATTTTTCCCTACTGCTGAAA
>CALVEU010000139.1 GCA_944326635.1 Candidatus Gastranaerophilales bacterium
TGTAAATCTGCGTGCTGGGTATTTTATTTGTTTGATTACTTTTAAATTATCCAATGTTATATTTGCAGGTAGAGTTTTACCTTCAAATAATGAGTTATAATTTAGAATTACTCTTAATTTTAGAGCAGTAATAAGTTCTTCTGAAAGCTCATATAGAGAATTAATTAACAATACAGGTTTTTCTTCTGTACATAATGATAGAGTGCAGGTCAATGAAAAGCTGAGGGCTTTATCCATTCCTTCTATCATATACTGGATTAGTTTGGATTTATCAAGAGTTCCTGCAAATTGAGAACTTGTGCTGTAAAGTGCATTAAGTCTATACAAACTGTCAGCTAGATCTTTATTAGAATTTGATAGCATATCTAAAGATGATTTCATTCTTAAATTAATATTCAGTGTTGATAAAATTAAATCTTCAGACATGTCATTTGTAAAAAATGCATTTGCATATTTTATTAGATCTTTGTCTACTTTATTATCAGAAATTAAGAATATAATGATTGTATTTTCACAAATTGATTTAATTTTTTTATTTAAAGCTTTTATATTTTTATATTCTTCATCAATGATAATAATATCAGGAGTTTCTGCACTTATGTAATCATATATAAGTGTCTCATCAGTCATGATTGAAAAATCATAACTGTTTTTATTAAAAATTGATTGAAATTTTTCAGTTTGTTTTTTATTATCTGATACCAATAAAGTTTTTATCATATTACAATTTTATCAGTGTAAAATGAGATAGCAAATTTATTAATTTTTGCAAATTATAATTAAATAAAATTAAGAACTTTTTTTCTTGGTATTTTTATTATGTCTAGGTTTTCCATTATTTCTTTTTGGTAAATTAGGTGTAGAATAAGATGTTTGAATTCTTTTTACACTATATACATCAGGAATTGCTTGAATACTTAATATAACTTTTTTCAATGTATCTATGTTGTCAAGTTCAATTCCAAGTTCAATAATACCGACTTTACCGCTTTTTGATTTAACGTTTGCATAATTTATGTTTGTTCCGTTATCTGATACGGCTGCAATAATGTCTTTTAATAGCCCTTGTTTTTCGGCTGTTTCAACTCTTATTGTAGTGTTGTAAGTTTTATTTACATTGTCACCAGACCATCTAATATCCATTAATCTTTCTGGTTCGATGTGTTCTAGCATTTGGCAATCCATTCTATGAACAGTAACCCCTTTTGCTCTTGTTACTACTCCTACAATTGGCTCGCCAGGGATTGGAGAACAGCATCTTGCAATTGAATACATAAGACCTTCAAGACCAATGATATCTTTTTCTGATTTCTTTCTAGTAGTTCCATGGAATGCTGTTTCTGGTGTTTTTACAGGTTCAGGCTTTTTGAGTTTGTTTATAATTTTATTTAAAGTTGTTTCACCATATCCTAGTGCTGCAAATAAATCTTCTGCAGAAAGATAATTCATTTGTTTTGCAACTTTGTCAAATTCGCCTGATTTCATGTAGTCGTCAAAAACAGCTTTAGTTAGTTCATGCTCAAGATTATCTTTGCCAACTTGAATATGTTCTTCTCTGTTATTTTTCTTAAACCATTGTTTAATTTTTGAAGATGCTTGTTTTGTAACTACAAAGTTTAACCAATCAAGTCTTGGTGCTGGTGTTTTAGAGGTTAGTATTTCTACAATATCTCCGTTATGAAGTTTTGTGTCCAGTTGTGCAATTCTACCGTTGATTAGAGCTCCAACTGTTTTGTTTCCTACTTCAGAGTGAATTCTGTATGCAAAATCAACAGGTGTAGCATTTCTTGGTAAATCAAATACGTCTCCGTTAGGTGTAAATGCAAATACTTGATCAGAGAATAAGTCTAATTTTACAGAATTTACATAATCTTCAGCAGAAGACATATCTTTATCATACTCTACAAGTTTTCTCATCCAAGAAAATTGCATATCTGTTGGGTTATTAGCTTTTTGCGATCCTTTTTCTTTGTATCTCCAGTGAGCAGCAATACCATATTCTGCTACTTCATGCATTTCCCAGGTTCTGATTTGTACTTCTAAAGGTTTTGATCTTGGCCCAATTACAGATGTGTGTAAAGATTGATACATGTTGCCTTTTGGCATTGCAATGTAATCTTTAAATCTTCCTGGTATTGGTTTGAATTGAGAGTGTATAAGTCCTAGTACTTCATAGCATTCTTTTTCTGTATCTACAATGACACGGACTGCTGTTATGTCGTATAAATCATGGAATGCGATATTTAATCGTTTCATTTTGCTGTAGATACTGTAATAATGTTTTGCTCTACCTGTAATTTGAGCGTTAATCCCAGCTTTTTTGACATCTGCTGTAATTTTGTCAATAAGAATTTTTACTGTTTCTTCTCTACTTGCTTTGGTTTGAGATACCAAACGTGCAATTTCAAAGTATTTGTCAGGTTCAAGATACCTTAAAGATAAATCTTCTAATTCTGCTTTTATTTTGTAAATCCCAAGTCTATTTGCTAGCGGTGCAAAAATATCTAAAGTTTCTTTTGCAATTTTTTGTTGTTTTACAGTTGTCATAAAGTTCAGAGTTCGCATATTATGCAATCTGTCTGCAAGTTTTAAAAAGACAATTCTAATATCACTTGCCATTGCAATAAATAAACGTCTGAAATTTTCTGCTTGGCGTTCTTCTTTTGATTTAAATTGAAGTTTTCCTAGTTTTGTAACTCCTTGAACTAAAGTAAGGACATCTTTACCAAATAATTTTTCTGATTCTTTTTTTATATCTTCTGTAACGATAAATACATTATTTTCTTTTTTTACTTTTTCAATATCCTCTGGTGAAAAATGGTCATAATGAGAATGTGTAAAAAATATATAATCTGCA
>CALVEU010000140.1 GCA_944326635.1 Candidatus Gastranaerophilales bacterium
GTAAGCATCGGAATATTATTATTTTTAAACAAACTAAATTCTTTTTGAGAGAAACCACCTTCCGGACCAATTATAATAATAACCTTTTCATCTTTTAAGATTGGATTCTTTTCACAATATTGATGCAAAGACATATCAGATAATCTTTCACAAAAAGCTATTACCCTATAACCTTCATCTTTCAATTTTACTATATTCTCTAAATTAGTCAATTCGTAACATGTGGGAATATAAGCCCTCTCGCATTGTTTAGAAGCCTCAAGCATAATCCGCTGCCACTTAGGTATTTTTTTCTCGATAACACTTGCACCAACAGCACAATTATCAGAGCAGACAGGATAAATACCATCTGCACCAAGTTCGGTTGCTTTTTCAATAATGTATGACTGTGAATCACTCCTGAGTGGACTTTGCGCAAGATATAATCTAAAATCAAGCCTTCTATTAGACTTATAACTATTTTCAACATTTACTGTTATTTCCTTATTTGTTATTTCTTCAACAACAGTTTCATATTGAACTTGATTTTCGTCAATTAAAAGTAATTTTTCACCTTTTTTAGTTCGCAAGGATTTTGCAATATGATTATAATTGTCTTTATCTGAAATAACTATTTTGTTATCCTTTAAATCTGTTGAACTTATAAAAAAATGTGGCATATTAACTCCTTGTAAATAAATATTACTATAAATAAATTTACAATGATAGCAAAAATTTTAATTTTGAAGTATTATAAAAGTAACAAAGGGGATTTATCGTGGAAAAAAATCAAAACAATGAAATGACAATAGGTATACCTCGCGGAATGTCTTTTTACCACAATTATCCATTCTATCACGGATTTTTTACAGATCTTGGGATAAAAATTGTGTTATCAGATGTAACGACAAAACAAACTATGACAAGTGGATCTGCTCTTGTTGTAACAGAAACTTGTTTACCTATAAAAGTTTACATAGGACATGTTCTAAACTTGATTGACAAAGGTATTGATAAAATTTTTGTACCATCAATTCAATCAATCGCTCCTAAAATTTATAACTGTTCAAAAATCAGAGGATTACCTGATTTAGTTAGAAACGTTGTAAAAAAAGATTTTACAATGATTGAAGCAACTCTTGATAAGTCTGAAAAAAATCAAGGTCTTTATGAATTTTTAGCAGAAATGGTAGCTCCATTCGGAATTACTGATATGGAAAAAATAAAAAAAGCTTCTAAAGCAGGTTGGAGAACATACAATAATTTCCATATTATGTCAAAATCAGGTATGAGCTATAAAAAAGCAATGAATTATGCATTACAAGGAAAAGTATTTATCGAAAATCAAACAAAAGAATTTCCAATTTCAATTGCCTTGATTTCTCATGGATATAATATTTTCGATGAACGTACATCTATGAAGATATTTGATAAATTAGAAAAAATGGATGTTAAAGTATATTCATCTTTACAACTATCAAATGAACAAATGGATGATGGCATAAAAGCTCTAGGACAAGAAATGTACTGGGCTAACGAAAGAGAAATGACAGGTGCTGCTGGACATTATCTAAAAGACATTAAAATTGACGGACTAATTACTCTTACAGCATTTGGCTGCGGCCCTGATTCTTTGATGATTGAAAGAATAACTAGACAAGCTAAACGTTTTAATAAACCGCTTTTAAACTTGACTATTGACGAACAAACAGGTGAAGCTGGTTTTATTACACGACTAGAAGCATTCGTTGATATGTTATTCCGTAAAAAACGAGCTAATATAATTAATAAAATAGAAATAAACGGAGAAAGTTCGTATATTCCAAATACTAATTATATTGAAACAAAACAATAAAAAAAGGCTCTAAAAAGAGCCTTTTTTATTATCTAAATTGCTTAAAGTAATTCGGATCAGTTAAAGCTTTATAAGTACAAGCTATACCATTGGACTTATGGCTACTTTTCATACTACAATATTGATTAGTATCAGTATAATCAGTACCTTCAGCTCCCATTGGAAGGAACTTCCCAGTTTTAGTAATCTGGAATGTAAACAAATCTTGTCCCCAAACATTTGGTTTATGGTTTACGCCATTTACGTCAACCGTTAAATATAATCGACGTTGATGAGCTTCTATCATCAAAAGCATACTATCAGAAAACACCATTGTACCATTATCAAAAAATTGATTACTTGTTATTACATTATTTTTATCAAATGTTCTATAATCAGGATATTTACCCCAAAAACTATTTCCATCTTCATCAACTCCACTTTCCGAAGAAATACAATTCGAAGAATTACAAGATGCATACAATCTAAAATAATTTTTAAAATTTGCAACAAATGTATAATCATTATCTGATGGAGGAGTAATCGTAGTACCCATATCATATTCCATAGCAGTAAGTGCTTGTGATAAAGTTGAATAAGCCTTTTTTAATAAAGCTTCATTTTCTTTAGATTTACTATTATTTATTACAGTAGGAAGAGTCATAGCTGCAACTACACCAATCACACCTAAAGTAATTAAGACCTCTGCTAACGTAAAACCACGATGCATGTTTAAAGCTCCTTTTCTGTGATGACATACATCAATATTATAACAGATTTTAAAAAATTTACAAGTCTTGGAAATCAAAGAAAGAAGCCTTAAATTGCCCCCCCCCCGACGTTCTTAAATCCTTTCATAAATCGCTCCTTTCACATTAATATTTTCACTATTATTATAAACAATAAACATATTTTTTCAATTAAAATGCCTAATCAATACCTTTTTAATAAGTCATTTCCCAGTTATCATTTAAAATTTTTCCAAAACATCCCCACCAATATGAACCGGCAGTACCAT
>CALVEU010000141.1 GCA_944326635.1 Candidatus Gastranaerophilales bacterium
AGAGTTAAATAATAAATTCAACAGTCAATCAATCTTTACGGACTTGCACAAAAATAGTTAGAATGCTAAAATATTCTTGTAATACAGAATTATTAAGAGGAAAGTTTTATGGCAAGATTGATAAGACCAAGTTGGGCAATAAGATGCGTACAATCAGGTTGCAAAACATTATTTGAAGTAGCGAAATTAGAAGATGGGAAACAACAAGAAGTTGTATGTCCAAATTGCGGTGAACATTATGTTTATCCGATTTATGATGAAGAAGAAAATAAAAATTCATAATTATGTTTAATAATACAGATAAGCGCTACAATCAATACAGCGCTCATTTAAAAAATAAATTCGGCGTTAAGGTATATAAAATAACTCTTGATGCCGGTTTTTCATGTCCTAACAGAGATGGAACAATCTCTACAGGCGGATGTATTTTCTGTGACGAAGGCGGAAGCTTTTCTCAAGCTCATTCAAATCTTTTACCGATTGAACAACAAGTTTCAGTCGGAGCTGAAAATTTAAAAAAAAGATTTAAAGCTGAAAAATTTATGTCATATTTTCAAGCATATTCAAATACTTACAAACCAGTACAAGAACTTGAAAAAATATACAATTCTGCTCTCAACCACCCTGATATTGTCGGAATTTCAATAGGCACAAGACCTGATTGTGTTGATGATGAAAAAATTAAACTCATTTCATCATACAAAGATGACTACTACACTTGGATTGAATATGGTCTCCAATCAATCCATAATAAAACATTAAAAAAAATCAATCGAGGTCATGATTTTGATTGTTTCTTAAGAGCTTATGAAAAAACAAAATCTGCAGGAATAAATGTTTGTGTTCATGTAATTTTCGGACTCTGGGAAACTCATGACGAAATAATGGAAACCGCCCAGAAATTAGCAGAACTTGATATCGATGGGGTTAAAATTCACATGCTCTGTGCACTAAAAAACACGAAACTTGCTCAAATTTATGAAAACGGCGGCATTGATTTTATGGGAGAAGATGAATATGTTCAAACCGTTTGTGATTTTCTCGAATATTTACCTCCAAACACAACAATTCATAGACTTGCAGGCAATGGTTTAAGTTCTGAATTAATCGCTCCACAATGGTTAGGTAAAAAGTTTGATTGCCTAAACAAAATCGATAGAGAATTTATTAAAAGGTCTTCACATCAAGGCAGTAAATTTGTTTACAAATAAACCTTTATATGCAATAATATCTACCGTAAAAGTGTGAAAATAATGTAACAAAACATTAACAAAAATTAATTTTACCAGCAAAAAATTTTCTTTACGCTTGTTAGGTATCTTGAAAAATTACTTTAATGGAGAAAATTATGTTATCAGTACAGCCTAAACTTTCTAACAATTATGGTCTTACATTCGGAGCTAGACAACAGCAAAAAAGACAATTAACTCCTGAAGAAATTGAAGAAAAAAAATACCAAGAATCAAGACAAGAATTACTTTCTCAAAAAGAAGACTTAGAAGAAATTCTTGAAAATGACGAATTTAAACTACCAAAACCAGCAGAAAAAATAATTAAAGGCGGAGCTGTAATAACAACAGGTTTATTAGGTGGAATGGCTACAGGTTGGGGTGCAAAAAAATCAATCCAAGCATTCTCTAAAATTGGAAAATCTGCACCTGTACAAGGTATAAAAAAACAAATAAAAGCTACTAATACATTTATTAAAGATGCTTTTGCAACGATTAGCACAAAATTCAAAAAATCAGAAGCTTATAAAATGCCTCTAGCTCAAATTAATAAATTTGAAAAGACAACAATAGGCGCTCCAATTGTAAAATTTGCAAAAGCAGTTGGCAACGGGATTAAAGCTATTTATAACACAGTTAAAAACGGGATAAAATTTGTTTATAACAAGATTACCGGAGTAAAAAAAGAAACTTATGAAAAAGCTACCGTTAATTTTGTAGGAGCATCAGGCGGTGTAGCTGCTGGCGTTACGACATTAAAAGAACAAAGTGAAGCAGGAGATAAATAATAATGGCTATTTCTTTAAACGAAAGAATAACATTTACATCACAACCTGCCAACAGCAATAACACAGATAACAAAGATACTGAAAAGAAAGTTGTAACAGGTGGCGGTGCTATAGCTGCAACAACAGCTGCTGCTAGAACTAAAGCTGCTAAATCAGGATTTGATATGTTTGATTCTGCATCAAAAGTATCTAAAGGAATGAAAGGTTTAACAGAAACAACTAAAACAGCTTCTGATGTTGCAAAAAAATCAAAAGGATTATTTGCTAAAGTTTCAGAAAATGCAAAATGGGCTAAAAATGCTATTTTAAACTGGGGTAATAAATTCAAATCAATGAAATACATAAAACCTTTAGTTGAAAATAAAGTATTCAGAGCCGGAGCAGGTGCTTTAGGTTATGGTTTCGGATTCATTACGCTAATATCTGGGATATCTGATATCGCAAAAGTTACAAGCGAAACTATAGAAAGCAAAGTTGCAAACTAAAATAATTAAGTTGTTAAATATATAAAATCGTGCTAAGCTAAGCATATGCACGATTTTATTTTACGAGAATTAAAAAACTGTGATATTAAAAACGAATTAAAAAAAGTAGGATTTGACAAATCATACATACACAAAGCTGTTGAAAAATTTGATTATAAAAACATTAAAATATATTCACTAACTCCAGCCCAAGCAAATATATTAAAACAAACCGCAATTTCTGTCGGAGCAGATTGTGC
>CALVEU010000142.1 GCA_944326635.1 Candidatus Gastranaerophilales bacterium
ATTTCTTCAGGTTGAGTATCAGTATCTTCCAATATATCGTGTAAAAAAGCTGCTTGTAGGGTGTGAGAATCAACTTTTAAGCCTACTAAAATTTTTGCAACTTCTACAGGATGAATAATATATGGTTCTTCTGAAATTCTATATTGACCTTCGTGTAATCTCTTTGCAAAAAGATATGCTTTTTCAATTTGTTCGATTTCTTCTGGTTCTCTGTTTTGTTCAATTAATATTTTTTTTATATCGTCAAAAAGTGGTTTTTCGCTCATGATATAATCATAATACAGATTTTATTTGAATTTTTCAAGTAGAATAAAACAATTTCATTCATAAGGATTATAAAAATGCTTAGAGAAACAAGTGATGGATTAATTTTAAATTTAAGAATATCTCCAAATGCATCAAAAAATGAAATTATAAAAACAGATGATAATTTAAAGATTAAGATCACAGCCCAACCTATTGATGGCAAGGCTAATAAAGCTCTTGTTGAATATTTAGCAAAGTTATTTAAAGTTCCGAAATCATCATTTGAAATTCTTAAAGGTCAGACTTCTAAAGATAAAACAATTTTGATTAATATTAATGATTTAAAAAAGCAGGAAGAAATAAAAAGTTTTTTTAAAAATCTTTAAAATATTAGCAAAAATGATTATTCAGGAATTTTTCCAATAATAAAATAAAAAAAGGAGTATTATAATGCAAGTTAATAGTATTAGCAATTCAAATTTTTCAAATACATTTACAGTTGGAATAAATTCAACTTTGTATAAAAAAATAGTTCCAGATAATAAATATCACGCCGATATATTTAAAAAACTTGATGATGTTTCTAGAACAAATAAAAGTCCGTTTGTACTTTCTGATGTAATATATAATGCTAAAGAAAAAGTCGCAGAATTTATTTTAACTGCAGTAGATACTGTTAGATTTATTCCTGGACTAGAAAATGTAAAACCAAAGGTAGTTAAATCTTCAGGGAATGATATTGCTGATGCTTTTAAAAATATAGACTTAAAAGATTTAGAAAAAGTTAATGAAGAATTAGCTCTTGATTATTCTAAAACATATAAAGAAACAGAAGGATTAAGAAAAGAAATTTTTGCTAAAAGACAATCAGTAGTCGAAAAATTAAATGATAAATTTAATAATGTAGAAGGTTATTGGCCTAATTATTATAAAAGACTTGATGCTCAAAAAAAATAATCTTGTAAATTTTAAATTTTTGAGTTAGTATATTTGACGAAAAGGAAATTCATGCAAAAAATTAATTCTTTAAAATTACATCATGTTCATCATCATAGCGACCTTGGAAGGCTATGAATTGATGATTTGCGCTTTTAAAGAATAAAAATAATATTCAATTCTAAAAAATAGTCTTTCAAGGAACCCCGATTAAAGCGCTTGAAAGATTATTTTTTTGAGCTTGTGCTCATTTGGTAAAAGAATTGGAGATTAAAAAATATGACTATATCAAGTATAATTTCAGCAATAGGCAATAATAGCAGTGTATACCCTTTAATTGTTCGTGATTGTGGAATAGAAGTTCCGACTAAAATTGCTCTTACATATAATCAAAATAAAAAAGAGTCAAAAGGTATTGCATATCTTGCAGCAAGAGAACGTTTCCTTGATGAATATGCAACATCTGCAGTTTGGCTAGGAGGTATTCCTTTTGTTGGCTGGATTGCAAATAAATATATTCAGTCTCAAGGTCTAAATCCTGATGTGAATTTGAAATTGTTTAAAGAAGAACAAGGTATTCAGGGTATTGATTATAATATCAAAAAATTTAAAGACTTAGCGCCGGATGCTGTTAAAGATTTGGTAAAAGCAAAAGAAAACAAAAAATTGTACGAAAAACTTTTAGCTGGCAAATTTATTGCATCTACGACTATTCCTATTTTATTTATGGGATTTATTTTACCAAAATTGATATTTGCTTCTTCAGCAAAAAAAATTCAAAAATTAAGAGAAAAAGAAGTGCGAAATGTAAAAAGTAATGGACAAGTTAGTTTTTTGCAAAAAGATAGATTTTTTAAGTCAAAAGATGTTAACTTTACTGGAAGCTGGATAACTAAAGCGGCGAATTTTTCAGCACAAGATAAAATGGCTGTAACTGATGGTGGTTATGCTGTCGGTAGAGTTGCAACTGCTAGAAATAAAAATGAACGTTATGATTTGTCTTTTAAAATGGCAGGTATGATGTTTTTAAATTTTGTTGCTCCAAAATGGCTTGAAAAAGGTTTAAATAAAATTTCTGGAGTTTCATTAGATCCAGTAATGTTAGCTGATAAAGATTTTATGACTAAAATCAAGGAAGGGAAATTGCAACTTCCAAAATCTGATTCTGCAAAAGATTTATTAGATTTTGTTGATAATGTTCAAAATAAAGATACTTATTTTATTAAATATGCTAAAAAATTTCAAAAAATAAAAATGTTTGAAAGTGGGATTAGAGATCCAAGAGAATATGTTGATTTGCAAAAATTAGGGAGTTTTAGAAATGATATTGAATTATTTTCGCAAAAACTGCTAAAATCAGAAAACGTTGATTCATATATAAAGAAAGCTAAATTCGCAAAATCAGCTAATATTATAACAAATGTTGCATTGAGTAGCTTTTTATTAGCTTATGTATTACCAAAAGCTCAATTTGTATTTAGAAAACTTGTAACAGGTT
>CALVEU010000143.1 GCA_944326635.1 Candidatus Gastranaerophilales bacterium
GAGAACAGTTTTTAATAGAACAACCTATTATTTGTGATTATGGGTATAATATTGAAATTGGTGAAAATTTTTATTCCAATCACAATTGCGTAATTTTAGACCCTGCAAAAGTTAAATTTGGTGACAATGTATTTATTGGTCCAAATTGCGGATTTTATACAGCAGGTCATCCTTTAGATGTTAAAACGAGAAATGCAGGAATTGAGTATGCTTATCCGATAACTGTCGGCAATAACGTCTGGATTGGCGGGCATGTCTGTGTAATGCCGGGTGTTACAATCGGAGATAATGTAGTGATAGGTGCAGGCAGTGTTGTGACTAAAGATATTCCATCAAATGTTGTCGCTGTTGGTAATCCTTGTAAAGTTGTGAAAAATATTGTATAATTAGTAAATAACAAGTATGAAAGGAGCAGTAGATGAGAAAGATTAAATTATTTGCAAAATTCGGGGGGGGGGCGATTTAGAGCCCACTACACAAGGGGTTCGAGATGGCAGATTCGCATTTACACTTGCAGAAGTTTTAATAACTTTAGGAATAATTGGTATTGTAGCAGCATTGACTATGCCTGTTTTAATTGCTAATTATCAAAAAAAGAATGTTGTTGTTAATCTAGAAAAAGCATATACTAATTTATCTCAGGCAATCAAATTATCAGAAGCAAGCAATGGGGAGCTTGAGTATTGGGATTTTGGAATGCCTGCAAAGGATTTTTTTAATAAATATTTATATAATTTTGTCTCTGTAAATAATTCAACATTCAATTCTCAGGATTTACAATATAAATATTTAAATGGAAATAATTGTACCGAAATTTTATGTACTGAAAATTCATATATTGTCTTTCTTTCGGATGGTATGTTGTTGATCGTTTCAAGTGCAAATTTTTTATCTGATGGTAGGGTTATATCTATTGATATTAATGGATTAAAAAAGCCTAATATTGTTGGAAAAGACTTTTTTTCTTTTGCTCTAACGAAAAATAATGGGATTGTACCTTTTGGTGCAGGTAATTTTGGTATTTCTGATGGTGAGGGTGGATCTCAATCTTTTGGGACATTCGATAGAGACAAATTGAAAGGCAATAATAGTTATGCTTGTAATAGAGAAAAAAAAGGATATTGGTGTGCAGCATTGATTATGTTTGATAATTGGACAATTAAAAAAGATTATCCTTGGTAATACAAAAAGGCTTTCATAATTTTATGAAAGCCTTCAAATCTTTTATTTTTAAGAAAAAATTTTTTCTATAATCCTAAAGCATATTTGTTGCTTATAGACATCATATCCATTGCGTTAAAAATATTTTGTTGTGTGCTTTGAACTGAGTCTATTCTATCAGAAAGACTTGCCAATTGAGTTTGATATCCTTGAGCAGCTGATATTTTAGATTGATCGCCTGAATTCAGCATAACTTGAATTTGATCGGAAATATTATCTATAATATCGTCTAAACTGTCATTAGATGAAACGCTTACTCCAACTGCGGATGCAAGAGTTTTTGCTTCTGATAGTAGTTCCTGTTCTGATGAATTACCTCCTCCTTGTTGTTGTCCTGAATTTTGTTGTTGTTTTGTAGCTTCAGCTTGAGCTATTAAACTTTGTGCTTGAGCTTCTGATGTTACTGTTGTCGGGTCAATACCTAATGCTTCTAGTTTTAATTTAGTCGATGAACTGAGTTCGTCGCATTTATAGGTTGACACCGAGGCTGCTTGAACACTACTGATTGAACTGATAGATGACATACCCACATCCTTTCAATATTCTTACTTTCTACTTTTTGTTTAATGACTTTTTTCTTAAAGTCAATTTTTTTGACAAAATTATTGACGGATATTTTTGTTCTATCTTTATAAATTTTGTTTATAATTTTACATTTCTTAAATTTAAATTGAAGCTGTTTTGTTGAAAATAGTAAAAGCTGTATTTTTGTGTTATTATGTCAATGGAGTTATATTATGAAAAAGTTATTTATATTGTGTTCGATATTATTACTTATGTCTTCTAGTGCTTATGCTGCTGGAAAATATGTTAAGATTGTACCTGAATTTTTGCAGCCTGCTCAGACGACAAGTTATGAGAAAGTTAATGAAACTCTTGCTGTTATTTTTAGCAAGATTAGACCGGTTATTAATACCGAAAAATATCCAAAATATTATCATGATTTTACTCTCGTAAAAGATGATGGTACTCAAAATAAAGCATATCATTATGTTAAAAATGGTAATGCTGAATTAATTTATAATATTGATACTAATGAGTTGAAATTTGTATCTTTTAGACGACCTGAACTTATGAAATGCAGAATTTTATATGATTATCCTTCTGGAAATTTGCATGCAGTGCAAGTTTTTGTGTCTGATAAAGAATCTTATGTATTTAGTTCAGATGGTAAATATATTGATTACACTCCTTATGTAAAGGAAGTAAAAGAAAAAGTTGTAAAAAATTGGAAAGTTCCACCAAGAAAACAAATAGATATTCTTGCAAAAGGTCAAAAAGATTTGTTAGTGCAAATGGCATTGACTCTTAATAAAGATGGTTCTGTAAAAAAATGTAAAATCTTAAAATCATCGAAAATAAAGGCTCTTGATGATAATGCAGGTGCGGCAATTAAGTAAGCAGCTCCATTTAACCCATTTCCAAAATATTTCTTTAATGATGAAATTGTG
>CALVEU010000144.1 GCA_944326635.1 Candidatus Gastranaerophilales bacterium
TATTATAAACCACAGCAATAAAATATTTGGCAGATCTGTATATCTCTGCTATAATAATTCGTGTATAGAAGCTGCTTTTAAAAAAAATAGAATTTCAAAAGTCTTAAAAACTTCTGTACCGGAAGATTTGAAAGGAAGATTAATAAATGAGTTTTGATACAATAAGAATAAATGAATTAGCAAAAGAACTGGGAATGACAAGTAAAGAAGTTATTGAAAAATTCGCCCAGTTATCAATCACAGGCAAAACTCATTCAAGTACGGTTACAGTTGACCAAGTTAAAAGGCTTAAAGAATTCATCGCAAATGGCGGTGTAAAAGAACATAAAAAACCAAAAGCTTTTGTTGTAAAAAAAGCAAAAGCTGTAGAGCCTCCTGTTGAACAAGAAAAGAAAGTTCCAGAAAAAAAAGTAGAGGTTGTAAAGCCTGCAGCTCCAAAAGTAGAAGTTGTTAAACCAAAACCTCAAAGTCGCTTGGAAATTGTAAGACGTGCGCCTCAAAAACCAGTTGTTGAAAAAGTGGAAAAATCTTCTGAATCAAGAAAATTTCCTCCTAAATCAGAAAGAGCTCCAAGAGGAGAAAGACCTTTCCCCCCTAAAAAAGATGGTGCTCCTAATAAAAAACCTTTTGAAAAACCTTCTGGAGAAAGAAAGCCAATTCAAAGAACTATAATTTCTCAAGATATTTACGAAAATAAAGGTTCTGGCAGAAAACGTAATGATTCTAAGAAAAAAGGTAAAGATTTTAATTCTAAAAAAGAAGAACAAGAAAGAATTTCTTTAGAAAAAGCAGCAGCGCAAAAACATAAAAAACGATCTCATAAAGAGGAAGAAACAGCTCAAGTTACTCAAATAGTTGTCAATAGAGCAATGACAATTAGTGAATTGTCTGAAAAAATTCAAAAAACACCTGCAGAGATTGTTAAATTCCTAATGATGAATGGTATAATGGCTACTGTTAACCAGCTTATTGATGTTGATGTTATTAAGAAAATTTGTGCAGAATATGAATTAGAAGTTCTTGATGAAGACTTAGAAGCTTACATGGAAGAAGAACTTGAAAAAGAAGAAAAAGTTAAAAAATTAACAGAAGTTGATAAAAAGTTACTTAAGAAACGTGCACCTGTTGTAAGTATTATGGGACACGTTGACCATGGTAAAACAACTTTATTAGATAGTATAAGAGCTTCAAAACATAAAATTGTTGCAACTGAAGTTGGTGGAATTACACAGTCTATTGGTGCTTATACAGTATATTTAGATAATAATAAAGAGAAAAAAATTGTATTTGTAGATACCCCAGGTCACGAGGCATTTACAGAAATGAGAGCTCGTGGTGCAAAGGCAACTGATATTGCAATTTTGGTAGTGGCAGCAGATGACGGTATAATGCCTCAAACTATTGAAGCTATTAACCACGCAAAAGCTGCGGAAGTTCCAATTATTGTTGCTGTTAATAAAATTGATAAACCTAGTGCAAATCCTGATAAGATTTTGCAACAATTAACAGAGCACGGTCTTGTTCCTGAAGAATGGGGTGGTGACACAATTACAGTAAAAGTTTCAGCGTTACAAGGTACAGGTATTGATGAATTATTAGAATATATCTTGTTAGTAGCTGATATCCAAGATCTAAAAGCTAACCCTAAAGCAGAAGCTTCAGGTGTTGTAATTGAAGCAAATCTTGATAAAGGTAAAGGACCTGTTGCTACATTACTTGTTCAAAACGGCACTTTGCGTGTGGGAAATTGTATTGTAGTTGGTACGGCTTGCGGACGTGTAAGAGCATTGTTATCAGATTCTGGTGAAAGAATTCAAAAAGCAGAACCTTCAACACCTGTTGAAATTCTAGGTTTGACAGAAGTTCCTCAAGCCGGTGACTATTTTGAAGTTGTAAAAAATGAAAAAGAAATGAAAGCAATTGTTCAAGAACGTAAAGAAAAAGAACGTAATAAACGTCTTGATGCGATGTTACCTGCACATGTTCGCCGTGAAGCAGTCGCAGGTGAAGATGATATTCCTCAATTGAACTTGATAATTAAAGCTAATACAAATGGTTCTGCAGAGGCTGTATCTCAAGCAATTGCTCAGTTAGAATCTAATGAAATTAAAACTAAGATTATTCACGTTGGTGTAGGTGACATTTCTGAAGCCGATGTAATGCTTGCATCTGCATCTAATGCTTTAATTTTAGGATTTACAGTTAAAGAAGATTCCAATGCTTTAGCTGCAGCAGAAAAAGAAGGCGTTACAATTAAGAAATACGATATCATTTATCAGATTTTAGAAGATATTGAAAAGACTATGTTATCACTATTGCAGCCTGAAATCAAACATGTTGAACTTGGAAAAGCTGAAGTTCGTCAAGTGTTTACAATTGGTAAGACTACAAGGATTGCAGGTTGCTATGTTACAGAAGGTAAGATTGTAAGAAGTAAAGATGCTGTTCTATATCGTGACGGTAAAGAAATCTTCCGCGGTGCAATTGATCAATTGAAACGTTTCAAAGATGACGTAAAAGAAGTTGCTCAAGGATTTGAATGTGGTATTTCATTTGCAAAATGGAACGATATTGAAGTTGGCGACATCATTGAAGTTTCAACTAAAGAGGAAATTGAAAGATCAAGTTTATAA
>CALVEU010000145.1 GCA_944326635.1 Candidatus Gastranaerophilales bacterium
AAATTAATTTTTACGGATATTAGAATTATATGGGAGTATTTTATGAAAAATTTATGTATTTCTTTAGTGCTTATTGGTGCTTTGACATTATCTTCTCAAGGAGTATTTGCTGCTTGTAATTGTATTCAGAATTTAAATCCAATGCCTTATATTGGATATTTAAATCCAGTGACTTATGTAAATGAAGCTGAAAATAAGTATTCATTCAGCTTGAATCCATTTAAGGGGTTTAAAAATTGTAATAAGTGCAAAATGAAAAAAATTAAAAAATGCGATGAGTGTGCACCAGTTCAAATGAATAAATGTCCAACTTGTAAAAAAGCTTTTGCAGAACCAACTTGTAATACTTGCGACGAAATCTATATTGCACCTGTTCAGCCAAGATGTACGTCTTGCGGTCATTAAATAATTACTAAAAAAAGCCCTTTTATAAGGGCTTTTTTTAATATTCAACAATATTTTTAAGTGTATTAAATATTTTATCTGTAATTTCTTGAATATATTCTTGAGATACCATACCATTTATTACGGCATCAGAGATTTGATAAGCCGGTCTTATATATTTTTGAGCAGTTCTATTTACATCTTGGAATTGTAAATCTGCCGCAGTTCCTGTTTTACCTCTTAGAGCAGCTCTTTTATACCATCTTTCTTTAATTACTTCCAATGGTGTAAATACATAGACTTTTACGTCCATGATATCTCTTACACCTTCATTTAGAACATATAATCCTTCTGTTAATACTACTTTAGCTGGCTTTTTTATATCTCCGTTAGGATCAGATACACAAGTTACAAAATCATATTTAGGTGAGGTAATTTCTACGCCTGATTTAAGTTTAATTAAATGTTTTTTCATTAACTCTAAATCAATTACATCAGGGGTATCAAAACTAAATCCTGTTTTAAATAAAGCTTCATAACTTCCTGCTTCTTTTAGTTCTTTAGAAGTATCTTTATAATAATCATCACAACGAATAACTGTATATATTCCTTCTTTTTTTTCTTTTACACAAGCTTTTATAGTGTTGTCAACAAAAACAGTTTTTCCTGATGCACTTTCTCCTGTAATCCCAATTAAAAAAGTTTTCTTTTTTTCTTGTACGACTTTTCTTGCGATATTAAGAATAAGATTTTCAGACGTTTTTAAAAATAACGGTTGTGGTTGTAATTTATCTTCTTCTAAAATCTTTTTTAAAGATTCTACGATATTTGATATAACTTCCATATCGCGTCTGCTTGAATAATAATCATAACTTGTTAGAAAATCAGTAGCCATTCTATTCCCTCTATGTATTTTAATATTTTACCCTAAAGTAAATTTATTTTGTAAGAATAATAAATTTTGTAACAATATTATAAAATTTATTAAAGAATGTTCCAAAAAGTTCCGATATGGGAATATGTGAAGTAGCCTTTGCGGTAATCAATCAAATTACTTGTTGAAGTCTACAAAGGTATTAATGAAAATAGGAGATGTGTCATGTATCATGATGAAATTTTTGAAAATGCCCTTAAAGATATAAGGGAGGAGAGTTACAAAGCATTGAAAGAAGAAATTTCTTCAATGGAATCAACTATAGAGCGTTTTATTAAAAATATTTTAGAATGTACGTCAAGCAGATCTGAACGCGATTTTAACGTACAATCTCTTTAATTAGAAAAAGACCGCTTAAAAAGCGGTCTTTTTATGCTATCATTCCAAATCCATTCATTTTATATGGATTATAAGTGTTGAACATATTCCATCCAAACATATTTGGCATTGTAAATAGAGAATATGAATTGTTGTATATTGGGTTAGTAAATATATTATTGTTGTAATTCCCTGATGCTAGCATATTTAATTTGTTGATAATGTCTTCATAATCATTTTCTTTTGTTTTGCTTGAATTATTTGATTTTCTTTTTGTTGAATTTGTGTTATTTTCTGCAATCATTTCTTCTTTATCATTAGTTAATTTTTCATATGCAGCAATTACTTCTTCATCAGTGCATCCACCTTCTGCTTTTGATTTTTCTTCAACTTTAGAAAGTAATTTTTCTTTACCTTCTTCAGTTTTAATTGCATCTTTTGCAAGTTTTCTAGCTTGTTGTTCATTGTGTTTTTCAAGTTCAGATTTTCCAACCATTGCTTTAGCACCTTTACCTGCTGCCCAGCTGCATAGAATACCTGTTCCAACTCCAATTAGTGTTCCAACAGCACCACCTACCGCTGTACCTACAGGGCCACCAATACAAGTCCCGATTGTTGCTCCGATTTTTGCACCAGCTATTGCTCCAACTTTTGCTCCAACTGCGTAGCCTACACCTTCAGCAGCAACAACTGCTGTTGTTTTAGCTAGTTGTTTTGTACCTTTTCCTGCTCCACATTTTTTATATGTTTCGATTATTTCAGGCGTTTCAATTGCAAGTCCGATAGCTGCTGTTGCAAGTCCACCTCCTTTAGCACCTTTTGCAAGTGTTCTCACAGTTTTATTTGAGCTTGTAGCTCCTTTTTTTAAGGCTCCATCTATTGCATCATAGCCTGTATATTTTTTTACACCAGCCCATGCTTTACCTCTTAAAGTTGCAGGTTTGATTACTCCCGAAGTAACAGCTTTATGTAAAG
>CALVEU010000146.1 GCA_944326635.1 Candidatus Gastranaerophilales bacterium
AAAAGGCTCACCCTGATGTATTCAACATCATGTTGCAAATTTTAGATGATGGTCGTTTGACTGATGCAAAAGGACGTCATGTAAACTTTAAAAATACAATTATTATCATGACTTCTAACGTTGGTGCAAGCATGATTACAACAACATCTAGATTAGGTTTCTCTACAAGTGACGATGAATCTAAAGATAAATACGAAAAACTTAAAGAAACAGTTTCTGAAGAAATGAAAAAAGCATTCAGACCTGAATTCTTGAATCGTATTGATGAGACAATTGTATTTGCTCATTTATCACAAGAAGAAATTAGACAAATTGTTGACTTGATGTTGAAAGATTTATTTAAACGTCTTGCTGAACGTGAATTGTCTGTAGAAGTAACTGATGAAGTTAAAGATCATTTGGCTAAAAATGGTTATTCTGAAGCATATGGTGCAAGACCATTAAGAAGATTAATACAACGTAAGATTGAAGATATGTTGGCAGAAGAAATTCTTTCTGGTAAATATGCTCCAGGTGATACAATTGTAATAAAACTTGTAGATGATAAAATTGCTTTCGAGAAAAAGCAAAAGCGAGCAAAAAAAGAACAAAATGAAACTTCAGAAGTTGTATAAATAAAAAAATCCCATCAAATAGATGGGATTTTTTCTTGCTATTTTTTCAAAAATAGTTTAAATTATATATATATTGGAAGTTGGTTATGGCAAAGTATAAATATAGTGCATTAAAGAATAATAATAATATTATAAATGGTGAAATAGAGGCATCAAATCCTCGAGAGGCAAGAGAGAAAATTCGAGAATTAGGTTTTTTGCCGACAAAAATATATTTGGAACAACCGAATATAGAAAATCAAAATTTAATTTCTGAAAATGTTAAGTCTACAAATACAGATGTAACTCGTTTGTCTTTGCAAGAAAAAATCATGTTTACTTCAGAATTAGAAGTAATATTGTCTTCAGGTATTCCAATAATTGAAGCTTTGCAGTCTATTTCTAACAATACGCCAAAACCTAAAATTAAAGCAGTTTGTGAAAAGATTAAAGAAGGTATTTTGTCTGGTATGACTTTTGCACAAGCTCTTGAAAGTTTTTATGGAAAAGTTTTTGGACCAGTGTATACAGGTCTTGTAAAGACAGGAGAAAATGCTGGTGAGTTAGAAGTTACTCTAAGTCGAATGCTATTATTGTTGAGAAAACAAGATAGAATTAAAGGCCGCATTATAAATGCTTCAATATACCCTGCTATTTTAATTATTATAATGTTGGGATTGTTAATCCTTTTTTCAAAAGTGGTATTTCCTGCATTTATGGGTGTGTTTGCTTTTAATGGAGCAGAACTGCCTTTATTAGCATCGATGCTTGTTGGGATTTGCAGTTTTGTTGAGCATTTTTGGTGGCTCTTAATTATAGGTATTGGTGCAGCTTGTGGTGCCGTATCATCATTATTTAAAAATTATCTGTTTAAAAGTAAATGGGATGAGTTTATATTAAATGTTCCAGTAGTATCTGATTTTATAAAATATATAAATCTATCTAATTTTTTGACAGTTTTGCATATTTCTTATGATGCCGGGTTGCCTATTATGTCTGGTTTAGAGCTTTCTAATGGTACTGTAGGTAATTATTCTATTAAAAGAAAAATAAATAAATCTTTATCAATGGTGCGTTCAGGAAAGACTTTAACACAATCTTTCAATTGCTCTGATGCAATCCCGCCTGCAATACTTACAATGATAGCAACCGGGGAAACTTCCGGAACTTTAGGTAAGATGTTTCATGATGCCGCTGAGGTGATTGATAAAAAAGTTGATATGGCATTAGAAGCAATGACTAAAATGTTTGAACCTTTACTAATTGTTATTTTAGGTGGAGTTATTTTATTTGTAGCTATTGCTTTTTATCAAATGTATATTGGAATGTTGGGAACGTTATTTTAGTTTTTATTGAACCATTTCATTATTTTATCAATAAAACCTTCTTCTTCCTGCATTTCTGTATTTTGTAATTTTTCTAATTTATGTTGAATTTTAGAATAATCAGGATTTCCTTTTCCTATTTCTAGATATTTTTCATAGCACTCTATGGCAGCAGGTTTGTTTCTCAGTTTTTCGTATGCTTCTCCAAGTTGTTTTACTGTAGTAGAATTTCTTTTATCAAGGTGATAAAGTTTTAAAAGATATTCTGCTTGAGATTTGTAATCACCTATGCTTTCTCTGAATTCTGCTAATTTTTGGAGAGATTTTTTATCTGTTTCATCAAGTTTTGAAATCTTTTCATAAAATTCCATTGCATGATTTTTATCTCCTGATTCTTCCAAGAGCATTGCAATAGTGTTCAAAAGATTGATATCATCATCTTGTATTTGATTTGCATTTAAAAATTCATTAATAGCAATATCTTTATTTCCTCTTACTAAATTGTATTTACCCCAATTTAGGTAAGAGTTATAATCGTCATTTTTATCTTCATAAATTAATGCTCGCATTTGATATGTGAGTGGAGAATTTTTTTCATATTTATCAAATTCTTCTACACATTCAAGTGCTTTATCAAAATCTTTAGTCAT
>CALVEU010000147.1 GCA_944326635.1 Candidatus Gastranaerophilales bacterium
CAAAATGGAACGATATTGAAGTTGGCGACATCATTGAAGTTTCAACTAAAGAGGAAATTGAAAGATCAAGTTTATAAGTATAGTTAAAAATATTTGATTAATACTTATAAAAACCAATTAGAGCGTTAATTTTTATTATTTCATGTTATACTTATTTTACCAAGGAGATAATTATGACTTTAAGAAATGAACGTGTAAGAAAAGAATTAATGAGAGATATTTCTGATATTTTACGCAAAGAAATCAGAGGTCTTGCAGGTGTAGTATCTGTTTTAGATGTTGAAGTGTCTCATGATAATTCTTTTGCAAAAGTTATATACAGCGTGTTAGGTTCTGAAGAACAAGTTGAAAAAACTAAAGATATTATAGAAAAAAGTACTCCTAAAATTCGTTATGAAGTAGGGAAACGTATTCGTTTAAGACTAACACCAGAATTAAAATTTGTATATACTGATTCATTGGAAAAAGGTTCTAAAGTTAGTGAAATTATTGATAAAATTTCTCGTGGAGAACTTTAATGCCTGATAATTCAAATTTGGCAAAAAAACTATTTGGGTTTGTAAATATATACAAACCTGTCGGAATGACATCTCATGATGTAGTTGCCAAGGTAAGAAAGATTACAGGAATAAAACAAGTCGGGCATACTGGGACTCTAGATCCTTTTGCTGAAGGGGTTTTACCTGTATGTATCGGTAAAGCTACTCGTTTAATTGAATTTTTAGCTGATGACAAAGAATATTTAGCTACTGTTCAATTCGGTGTAGCAACTGATACTTATGATAAAGATGGCAGTATTATTTTTTCTTCGGATAAAAAAGTTACTGAAGATGATGTAAAAGAAGCTTTAAAATCTTTTGAGGGAGAAATATCCCAGATGCCTCCTATTTATTCTGCCATTAAAGTAAATGGTAAAAAATTGTACGAATATGCAAGAAGCGGTAAAGAAGTTGAAATACAACCGCGTCGAGTTGTGATTGAAAATATTGAATTAAAATCTTTTGATAAAGAATTGCAGCAAGCACAAATTTTAATAAAATGTTCAAAAGGAACTTATATTAGATCTATTGCAAATGATTTAGGCGAAAACATAGGCTGCGGAGCTTATTTGATTAGATTGGTCAGAACTCAGGCTGGTAAATTCAGAGTTGAAAATAGTGTGAAGCTTGAAGATGTTCAAATTCCAAAAGATTTAATTAATCCAATTGATATGATGGATTATGAAAAAATTCGAGTGAGTGGAGAAGATCTTGAATATATCCGCAATGGGCGTGCTTTAAAAAATAAAAATATTGAGCATGGTAGTATAATTCTTTTGGTTTATAATGATAATGAAATCTGCGCTGTTGGAGTTGCAGATGAGAATGTAATAAAATTGAAGAAAGTGTTTTTATAATGAAAAAGATTATTTTTACTTTAGCTTTGTTATTGGCAGCAAGTCAAATGTCTATGGCAATTGAATGTCAAAATTCTTGTTGTATTCCGCCATATGATTTAACCTCAGGTTTTTCAAGATTTGTAAGTACTCTTACAGGTCAGAATTTTATAGCTGAAAAAGTTGGGGAAAGTCTTGTAAAAAAAGCTATTAAGAAAAATATTGTAAGTGGTAAAATTAGTGCAAATTTAGATTCTTACAGTACTAGGGATTTGAAAGCCGGGAGGTTTAAGTCTCTGGAAATTACAGGCAAAGATGTTGATATAGAGGGAATTTATATTTCTTATTTTAATGCTAAAACTTTATGTGATTTTAATTATATTGCAAAAGATAAGGACAATAATTATATTGTAAAAGAAAATATTCCAATTGCATTTACTACAGAAATCACAGAAGAAGATTTGAATAAAACAATGAATTCATCTGATTATAAGAGATTAATTGATGATATCAACAGTATTGGTGGGAGTTTGAATATTTTCCAAATAATTTCTACATCAGTAAAATTACAAAATGGGAAAATGTACTATATAGTAAGATATGCAATGCCTTTTGTAAGAAAGTCAAAAGAAGTTGTGATTAGCTCTGATATTAATGTTGAAAATGGTAAAATTGTTCTTGCTAATACAAATTTTGTAAGAAATAATTCATTAATGGATATTGATAAATTTTCAAGTATCTTAAATTATATCAATCCACTTGATTTTTCGGCAAAAATATTGGAAAATAAAGATGCAAATTTTAGTATAAAAAACGTTAAAATAACAAATCAAAAAATAAATATTGACGGAATAATAACAGTTCTTAAAGATAAGGAATAATATTATGCGTAAAAATGAAAGAGTTTTTTTAGGTGTCACTGCAGTAATAATGGTAGCTGTATGTTGTGTTTTAGGATTAAGAATGTTGTATCACAATGATGAAAATGTTTCTGGTCCTTTGACTCCTATTCCTGAGACTAAAATTCCTGATGAAAATACTGAAGCTCCAAAAGTTATTAAACCTGTTGAAAAAGTTTATGTAAATGTATTTTTCATAGGTCAAAATTCCAATAAAGAAGAAGTTTATAGAGCTGTTAATCGTGAATATGATAAAGATATTGATGGATCAAAATTAAAATTTGCTAT
>CALVEU010000148.1 GCA_944326635.1 Candidatus Gastranaerophilales bacterium
TATCTGTGATACAAGAGGGAGCGTTGTTGTAGCAAGTTTTGGTTTTTGAAACGCGGGGGGGGGGCGTAATTTAAGCTCTCTTATTGGTTTTACCCTTGCAGAAGTGTTGGTTACGTTGGGGATAATTGGAGTCGTATCTGCAATGACTGTTCCTACTTTGATACAAAATTATCAAAAGAAGTCATATGTTACTCAAATTCATAAATTTTATAATGAATTGCAACAAGCTGCTCAAATTTATATGACTGATAGAAATGCAGTTAATTTGCGTGAGGCAGGTTTGACTTCACATGAAGCATTAAATAATTTTGTAAAAAATTATTTTAAAGTAGTGAATGATTGTGGAGCTGAACAGCAACCTTGTTTTGCTGCGAGTTATAGAAAATTATCAGGTCTTGATATCGGTCAAGGTACAGGACAGCCATCTAATGTTGTAATAGCTAGCGGTGTTTCATTAGCTTTCGGGATAACAAGTGATAATAGTAATGCGAATAATAGTAGAATTGCAATCTTTGATGTAGATATAAATGGTCCTAAAGGCCCTAATATCGCTGGTCGAGATGTATTTATTCTTGGTTTATTTAATAATGGTTTAGTTGATGAGTATGCATTAACAACTGCTCCTGGTGATAAAGAAACTCGAGAAACTTTTTTTAATAACAATTGTAATGCTGATAATAATGGACCTTGGACTGGTTGTTTTGGTAAATTATTGAATGATAATTGGGAGATGACATATTAAAAAAAGCTCCCTGTTTTAGGGAGCTTTTTTATTTGATAATTTTTAGTTACACAGCGTAAACACTAACTTGTTTTCTGTCACGTCTGTGAGCTTCAAATTTAACTTGACCGTCAATTAAAGCATATAAAGTATCATCTGATCCGATACCTACGTTGTTACCAGGATGTACTTTTGTTCCTCTTTGACGAACAAGAATGTTACCAGCTTTAACGATTTCTCCGCCGAATTTTTTTACGCCTAAACGCTTCGCTTCGGAGTCACGACCGTTACGGGTAGATCCCATACCTTTCTTATGTGCCATTTTTATATTCTCCTTGTAATTATTTTTGTATTACTTTTTTGTTTTGATTAAGCTTCTTCAGTTGTTTCTGCTGATTTTTTCTGAGCTGATGTTCTGATTTTAGAAATCATTACTCTTGTAAAGCCTTGTCTGTGTCCTTGTTTTTTTCTGTAACCTTTTTTAGGTCTTTGTTTGTAAACAATAACTTTCTTTTCTTTGTCATGTTTAACGATTGTACCTTCAGCAGAAGCACCTGCAACGTAAGGTTGTCCTACTTTTGATTTTTTACCGTTAACGATCATTACGACTTTATCAAAAACTACTTTTGAATCTTTTTCGCCGTCTAATAATTCAACATCAAGATATCTTCCTTCTTCTACTTGATATTGTTTTCCGCCTGTTTCTACGATTGCGAACATGTTTGTTTTTCCTTTCTACTTGGGTTTCGTTTTTTCATTACAGCTTACGGGATTTTTTGTGCCGACTTTTGACGGTTTTGATCAGTTTTGAAACATATCTTTTTGCAAGCTTTGATTAGTTTAATGCACTCAGGTAAATTTACTCCGTTTTATATGTTTCAGAATGACTTGTCCCTCGCATCGGGTTTGCTTTAAAAGCTTTTGAAAAATTATTAACGAGTTACCGCATACTAATACATAAATATTATCACTTGCTCAATGCCCCTTGTCAAGCACTATTAACATTTATTAACTTTGTGTTTTTAGTGTTTTGTTTGGGTTAAAATTATTTAAGAGGGAGAATTTTTTGAAAATGAAATTTACTGTTGAAGAATTAAGAGCAGCTACTGGTGCTCAAGTAAAAGGGAATTTAGATGGTGAATATGAAATTTCTACTGATACAAGGACAATAAAAGTTGGAGATATATATTTACCATTAAAAGGTGCAAGTTTTGATGGCGAGAATTTTTGTGATAAGGCTATTGAGGCTGGTGCTGCAGGTTGTTTCTGTACAAAAGATGATTGCCCTTCAGATTTTTCAATGAAAGTTTCAGATACTCTTAGAGCTTATTTGAGTATTGCAAATTATGCATGTAAAAAATATAAGCCTATTATAATAGGTATTACAGGCAGCTCAGGTAAAACTACAACTAAAGAAATGGTGTATTCGGTTGTTGCTGAGAAATTTAGAACGCATAAAACATATTCAAATCATAATAATGAAATAGGTTTTTGTCAGACAGTTCTTTCAATGCCTGAGGATACTCAAGTTTTAATTGTTGAAATGGGGATGAGAGGTCTTGGAGAAATTGAATTGATTACAAAATATGCAGAACCAGATTATGCTGTAATTACCAATGCAGGTTCTGCTCATATTGGACGTTTAGGTAGTCTCGATAATATTGCGAAAGCTAAATGTGAGATTACTAAGTTCTTGAAGAAGGCTCTTGTCGCAAATAATAATGATCGAATTAAAAAATTTGATCTGGATGACCCTGTGTACGGTGATATGAACAGGATCCTGATGGATGCCTATAA
>CALVEU010000149.1 GCA_944326635.1 Candidatus Gastranaerophilales bacterium
GCTCCGGCCGGGAGGAGCAGGCCACCATGACCACCCTGGCGGGGCTCATCGTGGTGCTGATGATGGTGGTGCAGAAGATCAGCGAGCTCTTCGAGCTGGTCAAGACCCTCTTCGGGCTGTGAGGGGCCATGGATATGCTGGCCCTGGGGGCGGCAGGGGTGACGGCCGCCCTGTGCGCTGTGATGGTGCGCCAGCGCTCCCCGGAGCTGGCCCTGGTGCTGGCGGCGGCGGGGTGCGTGCTGCTGCTGTGGAACACCCTGCCCCTGCTGGAGACCGTCCGGGACGTGCTGGAGGAGCTGGCCGGCCTCACCGACCTCTCGCCCACCCTGCTGCGGCCCATGCTCCAGACGGTGGGCCTGGCCCTGGTGACCAAGCTGGCCGCCGCCCTCTGCCGGGACGCGGGGGAGGGGAGCCTGGCCGCCTTTGTGGAGGTGGCCGGGGCGGCCGCCGCGGTGGTGGTGGCCCTGCCCTTGCTGAAAATGGTCCTCCAGCTCATCCTGGGGCTGCTGTGAAACGGTGGCTGGTGCTCCTCCCCCTGCTGGCCCTGCTGCTGGCGCCCACCGCCCTGGCCCTGGACCAGGAGGAGATCCTGGAGGAGCAGACCCAGGCCCTGGGCCTGGACCAGCTGGAGGAGGCCGGCGAGGCCTACACCGGCCAGGCGGAGATCGGGGAGGACCTGGACGTGGCCCAGTCCTTCCGCCACATGGCCCGGCAGGGAAAGGAAGCCCTGGGGGAGGTGGTAAAGACCTCTGTCCGCAGCTGCGTCCTCCTGCTGGGGGTGACCCTCCTCTGCGGCCTGGCGGAGAGCATCCGCCCCGGGGAGGGGGACAGGCTGGGGGTGGTCTCCCTGGCGGGCACCCTGGCCATCGCCGCCGTGGCGGTGGGGGACGTGCACTCCCTCCTGGGCCAGGGGGAGGCGGCCATGTCCAACATGCAGACCCTGGGGGACGTGCTGCTGCCCACGGTGTCCATGGCCACCGCCGCCAGCGGGGCCCCGGCCATGGCGGCGGTGAAGCACGGGATCACCATCCTCTTCTCCGACCTGCTCCTGCACTTGATCCAGAACCTCCTCATCCCCCTGTGCTATGCCTATGTGGCCGCCAGCGTGGCCTGGGCCGCGCTGGGCAACGACGGCCTGCGGCGCATCGCCGGGCTGCTGAAGTGGCTGGTGACCATCCTCCTGTCGGGGGTGCTGCTGGCCTTCCTGGCCTACCTGAACCTCTCCGGGGTGATCTCCGGCGGGGCGGACGCGGCCACGGTGAAGGCGGCCAAGTTCACCATCTCCAACCTGGTGCCGGTGGTGGGGGGCGTGATCTCCGGCACGGCGGAGACCCTCCTGGCGGGGGCCTCGGTGCTGCGCAACGCCGCGGGGGTCTTTGGGATGCTGGCGGTGCTGGGGATCTGCGTGGTGCCCTTCCTGAACCTGGGGGCCCATTATCTCATGTACAAGTGCACCGCCGCCCTGGCGGCCACCGCCTCCGGGGACGGCCGGGTCACCGGCCTCATCGAGGCCCTGGGCACCGCCTTCGGCCTCATCCTGGCCATGACGGCCTCCTGCGCCGTCCTGCTGGTGGTGGCCATGGTGTCCGCCGTGTCGGCGGTGACGGGATAGGAGGGGAGCGCCATGGAACTCATCCGCACCTGGATCCTCAGCGTCACCGTCTCCGCCATGGTCATCGCCGTGGCCCAGGCCCTGATGCCCGCCGGGGCGGTGAAAAAGGTGGGCCAGCTCACCGGCGGGCTCATCCTGGTGCTGGGGATCCTCCAGCCCCTGGCGGGTATGGACTACGGGGACCTCTATGACCTGGTCACCGCCCTGCCTGCCGGGGCCGTCCAGCAGGAGGCGTCGGCGTTTGGCAGCTACGAGACCATGGAAACCATCATAGCCGGGGAACTGGAAGCATACATTGCAGACAAAGGGGAACAGCTGGGGGCGGCCAGCACCGCCCAGGTGACCTGCGACCCCGGGGAGGGGGGCGTGCCCGTCCCCGAAGCGGTCACGGTCACCGGGGCCCTCACCCCCGCCCAGCGGGAGTCCCTGGCGGACTGCCTGGAGGGGGAGCTGGGCATCCCCCGGCAGGCCCAGACTTTTTACAGTGAGGAAGTGCCATGAACGGGAGAGAAACCATGGACCGCCTGGCCCAGCGGGTGCGGGCGTCCTTTGCCAAGTACCGCCTGGTGTGGCTGGTGATCCTGGCGGGGCTGGTCCTCCTGCTCCTGCCCACCGGCGGGGGAGAGGGGGAGGAGCCCGCCGCCGAACCGGCCCAGGGGACCTTTGACCTGGAGGCCACCGAGGCCCGCCTGGCCCAGGCCCTGTCCAAGATCAAGGGGGCGGGGGAGGTGACGGTGGTCCTCACCGTGGCCAACGGCCCCCGGCAGGTCCTGGCCCAGGACGTGGACCGGGACACCGGCCAGGGGGAGGAGAGCACCCAGACGGTGGTCCTCTCCCGGGGGAGCAGCAGCCAGGAGACCGTCACCGTCCAGGAGATCTATCCCCAGTACCAGGGGGTGCTGGTGGTGTGCCCCGGAGGGGGCGACCCCGAGGTGCGCCTGCAG